>JAMJFQ010000048.1 GCA_023544605.1 ANME-2 cluster archaeon
TACATACTCCTCATATAATTACATCCAACCGGAGCCCACCCCATGCAAAAACTCACTCCTGCCATGCGCCAGTACTACGACGCCAAGCAGCAGCATCCCGATGCCCTCATCATGTTCAGGATGGGCGACTTCTATGAATCTTTTGGTGAGGATGCAGCCACCATGGCCCGGGAACTGGATATCACCCTCACCACCAGAGGCAAGGACAAAGAAGGTGAAAAGATGCCACTGGCAGGCATACCTTACCATGCCCTGGACTCATACCTGCCCAGGCTGATAAAGAAAGGCTATAAAGTGGCAATCTGCGAGCAGCTTGAGGACCCAAAAAAAGCCAAAGGCGTGGTCAAGCGGGGTGTGGTCAGGGTGGTCACCCCGGGCACGGCCATGGACTCATCCATGTTCTCTGATTCTGGCAGCAATTACCTGATGGCAGTGGCCCGACAAGACGGTCACTTTGGCATTTCGTTCATTGATATCTCTACTGGCGAGTTCATGACCACCCAGGTAAACGGTGAGAGTACCTTTGATGCTATTGTGAGTGAAGCTGCCAGGATGCGCCCGACCGAGTGCATAATGCCCCCCGAACTGTACAATAATAGCCTGCTCGTCGGCAGACTGAAAGAGAACTTGAAACTCATTATCCACCAGTATGAGGCAGACGCCTTCGGACCTGGTATCGCAAGGCATCGCCTGCTTGATCACTTCGGTGCCACCACCCTGGAGGGCATGGGACTGGAAGACCTGCCCGCCGCCACTTCAGCCGCTGGTGCCGCTCTGGCCTATGTAGAAGAAACCCAGATGAGGGAACTGGACCATATCCAGACTCCCAGAACATATTTCGAGAACCAGTTCATGGTACTTGACTCTATCACCCTGCGCAATCTGGAACTGGTGAAGAATGTACGCGACGGCTCTGCAGATTCGTCATTGCGAAAGGTGCTGGACCACACCAGCACACCCATGGGCTCCCGGCTGCTTAGCAAATGGCTGCTCCAGCCCCTTATATCCGTAAGTGACATCAACCGCCGGCTGGACTGTGTGGAAGAACTTTCGCAAAACACCCTGCTGCGCTATGACCTGCGAACACTCCTCAAAGGGATCCGGGACATGGAGCGACTCACCGGGCGTATCGTGTATGGCAACTCAAACGCCCGCGACCTTGTAGCCCTGAGAACGTCACTTAACGCCCTGCCCCAGCTCAAATCAGCACTGCAAGGCAGCAGCGTCAGATCAGACCTGCTGACAACCATCCAGGAAGAGCTCCATGATTTTGCAGACCTTTCAAGCCTGCTGGAGCTCTCCATTGTGGATGAGCCACCAATCTCTCTACGAGAAGGGAGAATAATAAAATCCGGGTATAATGCCCAACTGGATGAGTTGAACGATATGGCTGCCCATGGTAAGGAATGGGTTGCAAAACTACAGCAGCAGGAGAGGGAACGCACTGGTATCAAGTCCCTGAAAATTGCCTACAATAAGGTGTTCGGGTACTTCATTGAGGTGACAAAGATCAACCTGTCCCTGGTGCCGGATGATTACATCAGGAAGCAGACCACGGCCAATGCCGAGCGATTCTACACTCCAGAGCTAAAAGAAAAAGAGGCAATGATACTCTCTGCCAATGACAGGCGTGTGGCATTGGAATATGAACTGTTCATAGAAATAACCCATCTCATAGCAAACCAGGCATCAAAACTTCAAAAAACAGCAGGGCTCATTGGTGAGATGGATGTCCTGACCAACCTTGCAGAAATGGCAGTGAACAACAATTATGTCCGGCCGGAAATAAATGACGGCTGCGGCATTTTAATACGAGACGGACGACACCCGGTAGTAGAATACTCGGTTCCGGGCGGGTTTGTACCTAACGACACCCACATGGACTGCGATGCCGACCAGTTCCTACTCCTCACAGGTCCGAACATGGCAGGTAAATCCACATACATGCGCCAGAGTGCCCTTATAGTCATCATGGCACAGATAGGGTGCTTTGTGCCTGCCTCATACGCTTCCATCGGTATTGTAGACCGGGTTTTTACCCGGGTGGGTGCCTTTGACGACCTGGCCAGCGGGCAGAGTACATTCATGATAGAGATGGTGGAACTGGCCAATATCCTGAACAATGCAACACCAAAAAGCCTTATTTTACTGGACGAGATCGGCAGGGGGACCAGCACCTTTGATGGTTACAGCATTGCCCGGGCGGTTGTGGAGTTCATCCATAACAGGGGCCGGGTAGGGGTTAGGTCATTGTTCGCCACCCACTACCACCAACTCACCAATCTTGAAGGCAGCTTTAAGCGGGTCAGGAACTACCACATCGCTGTAAAGGAAGAAGGGCACGAATTAGTATTCTTACGAAAGATCGTTCCCGGTGCCACTGACAAGAGTTACGGCATCCATGTGGCAAGGTTGGCCGGTGTACCGCTGAAAGTGACCCAAAGGGCAAAAGAAGTGTTAAAAGAGGTGGAGAGTGAGAGCCAGGGAGCCAAAGGAAAACGCAGCGCAACCTACACCCAGTTGATGCTGTTCGACCCTGGCAGCAGTGAAACTCCACCGCTCCAGCCACCCCATCCGGTGATCGAGATACTCAAAGAGATGGATGTGGACAATATGACACCCCTGGATGCACTTAACGCCCTATCCAAACTGAAAAAACAGGTGAAAGGACACAATGACAATGAATAATATACATCTCCTGGACGAAGCTACTATCAACAAGATAGCAGCTGGTGAAGTTATCGAACGCCCCGCATCGGTCATCAAGGAACTGGTGGAAAATTCCATAGATGCCGGTGCAACAAATATCAGGGTAGAAATTATAGGCGGCGGCACTCGGTCTATCAAGGTCACTGATAACGGCAGCGGCATGACCAGGGATGATGTATCCATCGCATTCCAGAAGCATGCCACCAGTAAAATAACAGATGCAAGTGACATTGAGAGTGTTATGACCCTCGGGTTTCGGGGTGAAGCACTGTCATCCATCACTGCTGTGGCAAAAGTGGAGATCGTGACCAAGCCAAGAAGTGATCTGGAAGGGACCAGGCTGGTGGTGCACGGAGGAGAGGTTGTAAGTATTGGCGACACGGGAGCTCCAAATGGTACATCGATCATGGTTGAGGACCTGTTCTATAACACACCTGCCCGTAGGAAGTTCCTGAAAACGGGTAGGACAGAACTGGCGCATATCATAGATGTTGTTACAAAGAACGCTCTGGGACATGAGCACATCTCATTCTACCTATCACATGACGACAGGGAACTCTTTCGCTCCCCTGCATCAGGAAACCTGTTCGACACTATCGTGCACATCTACGGTCCTGAGATTGCCAGGGAACTGTTAGCTGTGGATTTTTCAAACGACCTGATAAAGATATCAGGATTTATTTCAAGACCTGGTTTCACCCGAAGCGATAACGATTACCAGGCATTTTTCATTAACAAAAGGAGCGTCAGGTCAAAGTCTATAAGCGATGCGCTCAAGCTGGGATACTATACCATGCTGCCCAAGGGCAGGTATCCGGTGGCTATGCTCAGTTTTGTACTGGACACTTCTGAGGTGGACGTGAATGTACATCCCACCAAACAGCATGTCAGGTTCAGCCACGAACTGGCCCTGATGGATGCAGTTATAGAAGCCATAAGTTCAGCACTGGCTCAACAGGAATTATTGCTGAATAAGGAGCAAAAAGGTACACAGACCAGATTATCAACTGTCATAGATGATGTCCAGGTCATCCGCGAGACACAAACCGAATTTAAAGTACCCTTAAAGGATACACAGCGCAGGCTTACACGTACCGGCAGGTATCTGGCACAGGTATCAGGAGAATCTGAACTGCCGTATGATATTGATATACTGGGTCAGGTGGACGACACATATATCATAGCGCGGACACACAACGGACTTGTATTAATTGACCAGCATGCGGCCCACGAGCGCATTCTTTACGAGCAGGTGCAAGAATCGGGTATCAAGAGATCACAGGAACTCATAGCCCCGGTCAATCTCAACCTGAACTCAAAAGAGCGAGTGCTGATAAAGGACTATATACCCTACCTGGAAGAATCAGGGTTCGGCGTTGTAGAGTTCGGTCCTAACTCCTTTGCAGTGAGGGCAGTGCCCAACATACTGGGCAGACTGGAAGACCCTTCAGTAGTAAACGAGATCATAAGTGACATACTGTCAGGCGGCAGGGTCAGGGACGGTACCGGGATATCTGAGCGGGTGTGTAATAGCACTGCATGCAGGGGGGCTATAAAGGCAGGGGCTTCATTGACCAGGGAGCAGATGGAGAACCTTGTGTTCCAGCTTTACCGCACCAAAAACCCGCATACATGCCCTCATGGCAGGCCCACCGTAGTAACTTTTAGCAGGGCTGACCTGGATAAGTTATTTAAGCGGATATAGCTTTAATTCTAATAAATGCAATGAGGGAATAATGGACGTACTTGCACTATTCATATTTTCATTCGTATCACTGTTCGTGGTCGTGAGTCCTATTAGTGGAGTGTTGACGTTCATTTCCTTGACAGCCCAGATGAGCTTTGCGCAAAAGAATGCAATGGCAAAGCGGTCTATAGCCCTGGCATGTATCATTGCACTCTTTTTCGCGGTGACTGGAGATCTGTTGTTGAAGGTTTTCGGCATCAATGTAGATCTATTGAGAGTGGCTGGAGGAATCTTGCTGTTCACCATTGCATTTGATATGATGCATGCCCGGATATCGAAGGAAAGTGTGACCACAAAAGAGATTCATGAATCCCAGAACCGTGATGACGTCTGGATATTTCCCATTGCCATGCCCATCCTTACCGGACCCGGTACTATTACCACAATCATCGTGCTGATAGGCTCTAACGATGTACTGGAACACAAATTAGTAGTAATGCTGGCTATCCTGCTTACTTTTGCAGTATCCTTGTTGGTTTTCCTGTTCTCCCGCTGGATCAATAAATGGATCGGTTACACTGGAATGCTGGTATTTACCAGGATCATGGGGCTGTTCCTAGCTGCCCTGGCCGTGGATTTCGTCACTACTGGCATCTGGAACATCTACCAGACCTTCCTCTAATGAAACATTTGGAGGCAGGTCCTTCTTATAAACCAGGGTGCGGTATGGGAATGGTATTTCAACACCTTCGGCATCGAAACGTTTCTTGATGGATTCCATGAGTTCACAACCTGTACCAAAGGCCAGTCCTCTAGTACGTACCCATACCAGCAACCTTAAATTAACTGCGAAATCCCCCAGTTCTGTGACAAGGACCTTGACCTCGCTTCCTTTCAACACCTCGGGGTGTACCATTCTGACGTCATGATCTTCCATAACATTAGGGTGATTCCTGGCCTCTTCCAGCATGATCGAACGGGCCAGGTCTATATCGGAATCGTAGCTTATCCCGATGTTCACAGGCCACACGACCGTAGGATCCTCGATCGACCAATTTATGACTGCCTCATCACTGATTATGGAATTGGGAATGATAAGCCGCCTGTTGTCCCAGGTGGTCACTACAGTATGCCGCAGCGTCAGGTCTGAGATGGTCCCGTACTCCTCGTGGATAGTCACGAGATCCCCCACCCTAAAGGGCTGGAACATAGCTAATGAGATACCTGAAATAATGTTTGCCAGGGTGCTCTGGGCAGCAAGTCCGATGATAATACCTGCAAAACCGGCCCCTGCAAAAAGGGCTACCGAGATAGAGCGAAGCTGCGGGACGCTGGACACAATGATTATCAGACCTAAGAGGTAAATGGCTGCCACTGCCAGATGGCGCAATAACCTGTAACCAGTAGGGTCAACTTTTAGTTTCAGGCTGACCTTTTTGAAATACCCTAGCAGTAGCTCGTTAACAAGCCTGGCAATAAAAAAAGTTACCACTATAATTACGATAATAAATGTCGGGGTTGCGATGTTCCATGACAGCCACGACGGCCAGTAGGTAGCAATTGCTTCTGATAAGTTCATTAGTAAAAGTAAATTTACTTTAATTTATTAATAATGTTTCTAAAAGGAAAGCCTAAAACAAAAACCAAAATGAAAAACAACTATTATTTACTTTTAGACCATTAGCAGAGTACAGATGATATACAAAAACCTCAACGACCTTACAATCAATGAATCAAAGCACCTGCTTGACAGGGCAGGCGGGATACAGGACGTTACCGAAACAGTATCCAGCATCCTTGGGGATGTCAAGGCCAAAGGCGATGCTGCTCTCAGGCAGTACACGAAACAGTTCGATGGGGTGGATACTGATACTATTGAAGTGGATAGTGGAACAATAGAAGCTGCACTTGATACTATTGAACCGAATCTTTTAGAGCACCTCAAGACTGCCGCTGATAATATCCGTGCATTCCACAGGGCACAGCTGGGCGAGTCCCAGTGGTTCATGGAATCCGCACCCGGCATCATGCTGGGGCAAAAGACCACACCCCTGGCTGTGGTGGGTGCTTATGTACCGGGAGGCAGGGCAGCCTATCCGTCAACTGCCCTCATGACCGTTATTCCTGCTAAGGTGGCAGGGGTCAGGAAAGTAATTGTATGCACTCCACCCGGTCTGGACGGGGTAAATCCCCTTACCTTGGCGGCAGCACACATTGCAGGTGCCGACCACATTTACCAGGTAGGTGGCGTGCAAGCCGTTGGCGCCATGGCTTACGGTACCGAGAGCGTGCCTGCTGTGGATAAGATAGTGGGTCCCGGAAATGTGTACGTCACGGCCGCCAAGATGATGGTCAGGGACCGGTGTGAGATAGACTTCCCTGCCGGGCCCAGCGAGGTGCTTATCATAGCCGATGATACCGCAGACTCCGGATTCATAGCTGCTGACATGCTGGCCCAGGCCGAGCACGATCCCAATGCTGTATCTGCGCTGGTGACCACATCGGGAGATGTGGCCCAGAAGGTGGAGGCAAGCCTGCTTGAATTGGCCAGAACTGCTCAGCGCAAGGAGATAATTCAGCAGTCACTCGAGAATGCGGCTATACTGGTTACGGATTCGATGGATAAGTGCATTGAATTTTCCAACCGGTTCGCACCTGAGCACCTGGAAATAATGACTGGTGATGACGAAAAGGTGCTTGAGGAAATTACCAATGCTGGTTCCATATTCCTTGGGCGATATACCCCTGTATCCGTTGGCGACTATGCTTCCGGCACTAATCATGTACTGCCAACTGCCGGATATGCCAGGATATATTCCGGGCTTAATGTGGATCATTTTATCAAGAAGTCCACCATCCAGAAGTTTACCAGGGACGGCCTTATGAAACTTGAAGATACGATTACCTCCCTGGCCGAAGCTGAAGGATTGAATGCACATGCTGAAGCTGTAAAAAAAAGATTGCAGTGACATCAGCCCGACAGCACATGTTTTTTCACGAAACGTTTAAATAAGTTTAGAAGTAATTATATCCAGGTGATTACTATGGGGAAAACTACAAAACCACTTGTTAATCTTATTATTGGAATTGCACTTGTCATTATAGGTATTGCATGGTATGTTATTGACATTCCATATCTTTCTTCATATCTGGACAATCCGATAACCTTCAGTCCATTGTGGAAGATCCTCGCTATTTTTGTAATAGGTCTGTTTGGCATCTGTGTCTTCTTTGTAGGGCTTATTCTTGCCTGGATGGGATGGGATGACTACAAGATGGAAAAAGAGATGGCTAAAGAGGAAGAACCTGAAGAAGACTGGGAAAAAGAAGAGGAAGCCGAAGGAGAAGAAGGGGCTGAAGAGGAAGAAGAAGAGGCCGATGAAGAAATTCTGACCAAGGAAGAGGAACTTGAAAAAGAACTCAGGGCAGAGATGGAGACAGAAAACAATAAAACGGAATTAGTGTGCGATATTTGTGGCAAAGCCGTGAAAAGCAAAGCCGGATTAGCTGCTCATAAGCGTGTACACAAATAATTTCAGGACAGCACAACTGTCTCAACATACAGGTTCCTGTCCCCCAGCAGGGGGACATTGAAATCATTGGTCATGGTCACCCTGAGGGTATGATTGCCTGCACCAAGCGGCATATTCCCAAAGGGCACCTCTATTTTTGATTCGCTTGCCACTTCTTTATCGACCAAAATATTACCATCAATGTCTATTCGGCCCTTGGCCCATTCCTGGGGCATCAGGGGCCAGTGTGCCTCAGTACTCCAACCCGTCAGGGTGATGCTGTACACTGCATCATGTTCTAATTTAAAATCCGCACTTAATTCATCATCAGGACCACCGCCAGGCGATGACAGGATCCAGTCATTGAACTCCAATATCACAGGGGGTAACGTGAATACCAACACAGCGCTTCCATCATTCAGTCCGGGCGAATGACCCGTAACTACGCAAAGCCCCATTTCACCAGAGGTTATTGTTGTGCTACCGCTGCCATGTGAATTGGTTTTGATCTGGTCTGTGCCCAGGTCTCCACGTGAACTGCTCACGTTGATGACATGCCCCTCAACGTGTACATCCCTTCCCCTGCTGTCTATGACCTGTACACTCACCCTGGCAGCCGTCACTCCATCGGCAGGCACTGAATCCGGCTGTACTGATACCTGCAACCCATTGGCAAGTCCGCTTGTATTGTCCGGTCTTATGTAAGCATCCACATTATCGGTAAGGTGGGACAGGGTATATGTCTCGCCCCTATCATACACCAGTTCAAAGGTCACGGACTGGCTACCGCCTCTTAGTACCAGAGCCTGAGGCAGCCCATCCACTTCATTGGGTACCCAGCGTCCACCAGATAACAAGCCCTCCCTAAGGCGTACCGAATCATCAAGTTTGACAAGCGTTTTGCTGCCGCCCGTGAGTTTGTAATATATGACGTTACCACCATCAGTCTCAAGTCCGGGCGGCGTATCAGTGAGAATGCCATTATTGTCCGGGTCGGGGTCCGCCCCAAAGCACAGGTATTCCAGGCGCTCAGGCAGCACCAGGTCAAAAGTCCTGATATTGCCTCCAGGAGCATAAGGATCGACCAGATCACGCGCGTATCCTGATTGCATCTGCTGGATGGATGACTTTAATCCACCTATCTGCTGTTCCATTAATGCTGCATCCATCGAGGGTCCGGCGTTTTTCAGGCCGACTGCTGCCATAGCAATGATGATACCGACCAGTACCAGGTAGACTACCAGTTTTAGGGGAACGGTATCAATGCCCTGTTCATCTTCCCACATTTTTCCACCAATTCTCGCTAAAAGATAACAACGTATAAATATCATTTGATGTTTTTAAATGCAAGACTGGTGGGAATATGGATAGACCAGATATTAACGGCAGAATAGAGTCATTTGACCAGAGTGTGCGGAGCCTTGATAGGCGTCTACGCGCGGTAGAGAGGAGATTGTCGAGTAGTAAAGATGAATCCGGTATAATCTCTTTTGAACCTGGAGATGGACAGTTGGCGGACCCGGCCATCGAAGATGTGCAAAATGAACTGCGTGAACTGCAGGCATTCATTAGCAGCATGCGAATTGAACTGGATACGGTACAATCAAACGACCTAAGTCATTTAAATACGTCAGTGAATGGATTACAACGTGATATGCAAACCACCATCGATAGGATAGACCAACTGGCTAAACAGCAGATTAAAATGATAGAAGAGACGCACACCTCGTTAAATTTGCATAAGAGCGACCACAAATCAGAGATCACAACCCTGGGCAGTGAACTGGCGGATATAAAACAGAGATTGCAGCGCCAGGAGAATATGAACAAAATAACCATTGGCAGCATCAAGGTACCTGTGGAACTCTCTGGCATAATGGCATCCATCGCTCTTATCGTGACAGGTTACCTGGTATGGGCCGGCCGATGGGATATCATACGGTCCACATATTATCCTACAGGGTTGGCCATGCTGTTCGCAGCAGCTGTGATTATAAAGTTCATCATGACGAACAGGCAACATGAGACTGCATGATTCGCGTAAGGTCGCTTTCAACTGGATACCACTTTCAGGGCAAAATTGTTCTTTGCATCCATAAAACCTTGTGCTTTTGCAGATAATCTCAGGTATCCCTCTCCGGTTACACTAATGGACGATGTATCCAGGCTGATCACAGCACACCCGCCCTGACCTGTCAATCCGGTAGCAGAAGTATGAAGCCCGTAGATTGTTACAGTAGCGTCTTCCACCGCCCTGCCATCAACATCAACGACCTGAACAGTTATATTCCTGATACCGCTGCCGGCATGTATAACACTGCTCGTTGTGGTGTTATCGATCCCGATGATATCAGCATGAATGCTTCTTGGAACTAGTTCCATATCACCAATGAACATTATCATGGCAGCAAGGCCGGCCATGCCCACAATGGTCAGCACTACCATGCGCATGGGCAGGCCCATGGCTGCAGACTCGTTCCGGAACATATCTAGGTTATCAGGATTGCGGACTCGTCCGTGTAATCATAAAAGCCATTGGCCTTGGCTACCAGTTTTAGGTCGATGGAATCCTGGTTGATCCTTATGAATACATCTGAGATCGTTACTGTCGATTTTCCACTGGCATCGGTCTTGGCAGAACCTAAACCCCCGCCGCCCGTTATTATCACGCTGGCTCCCTCCACCGGGTTATTATCACGGTCATATAATGTCAGAATAACAGTCACGTCAGTGGGCACTCCGTTGGCAATGTCCCCTGTTACTCCTGGATTACCATCCACTGAGTCCACTTCGACCACCAGGTTCTTCTTGGACTCGGGGATTATGGCCAGCAGTGCAGCCAGTGCAACCATTCCAACCACAAGCATCACAACGATATTGATAGGAAGTTCCATACCTTTATCGTCATGGTAAAAAGATCTGTTCTGTTTACTCATATTCCTACCCACCTCAGCAACATCACATAACATATTTAAAGTTTACGAAATTTTTTCATACTATTGCTGCAAAAAGTGCACGACTTACTACAACCGAAATAGTAAATACCATGATGGAAACTGGCAGTATCTGCCCAAGTTCATACATGAACTGCGCCCTGTCTCCCCCGTATTCGATGCCGCCCGCAAATCTTACCAGAATGATGACCAGCACTATCATATAAAAACCCACAGTAAGTATGAACACGCCGGGAGGGATACTCTGTTCCATACCTCCGCCAACGTCTGACATTACCGAAGCGATACCCATGCCCTCTGGCAGCCTGCTGGCCTCATGGGAGATGTTCTGTAAGATCTTCTGGATGACCTCTGATAGAGCAAGCGTGACTCCTGCAATAAGTGGTGCAAATATCGTTGCAGTAGACTTCATGGTAGCGGTTACATCATAAAGCGAGCTTTTGATATTATCCTCCACCTCTTGCAGTTCCTTAAGGTGGTCTGCCAATTTTACGATGGCTACGCCGGCAGCAATATGGCTTTTATACACACTCTGGGTGAACAGTCTCATGGTTGTGTGCACCCGCTCAGAATAGATATTCCTGAATGCCCCGTACTCGCTATCAAATATGGCGCCTTCCAGTGTTGTCCTGAGCAGTGACAGGTTATTTGCCACGTCCTGGAATGTATCACCGATACGTGTACCTTTCATGGTCTGGGCGGTCTGCATAAAGGCCCATTCAGGTGAGCGTCCGTCACTGATACGGCGGCCCAGCACGAACAGGGCATCAGCGAACTGGTGTTCGATCTCTTTTATGTCATCCCTGATGCTTTTATACGGCGTATAGACCCCTATGGCATATATAGTAATGAACGCCGTGGCACCCCATATCAGGGGAAACGATACCGGGATGTAGCCGGTCATGGCGCCGGTACTTACGAGCCCCAGGGGATTGCCATATGCCAGCCATACGTACCCGGAGGCACCGATGAGTACTGCTGCACCGAACGCAATTATCGATGTTATGTGCCTCGTGCGTTTGATGTTCACCAGGCGAGGGTGGGTATCAGGGATCCGGGGTGGAGGGAAGGTGGCAGGGCGCTGAAGGAGTATATATTCAGCATAACCGAAGGTTGCCAGAGGCAGTATCAGGTCATAGAGCAGTATCAGGATAAGAGCATCTACCCGCACACCCACTATGGTCAAAGCGGGCAGCAGTGCCACCAGTGCCAGCGGGATAAGGATGAAAATGCTATAGAGGATATATGTAGGTGTCTTAAGTCGGGCCGCGAATCCTCCCATTATATTCCTTGTGCCTTCCAGTACGATATCAAGGCTCTTATTCAGCGTCATCACTCTCTGGGCCTCGTCAGGTTCGTTAGCACTGCTCTTCACCAGGTGCAGTGCCCTCTTGAAGTATTCGCTGTTCTTGCCCCACTGGTTTGCAAAGGCAATTATAGCATCATCGATGCCAGTGTACACTCTCACGTGCATATCCCAGATGAGCTTTCGCAGGTCCCGGGCAAGGGGGCGCTCAGAATTAGCAGCGGCAAAGGAGATGGCCCGCTCCATGTTGGATACAAGTTTCATGCTCATGACGATATAGGAGAGTATCTCTGGTATGTCGCCCAGGGAATGTATCTTCATAAATCTGGCAAGTATCTTGGGGTATTCGCTCAGGTAGGTCAGCACAACAACGGGAATGAACACAGTGATGAGGAACATAAAGGCAATGGCAGGTGGACCATAGACCATGAACTGCAGGAGCAATACATCAATTATGAGCAGCAGTATGAAAGAAAAAAGGGTGCCGGTTATGGCAAGCAATTGGGACTCATAGGGTTCAACCTCAAGACCACAGAAATTAAGGCTGTCCAGGAATTCCTGGCTGACCGACGTCTCACTCTTTTTCTTGAAACGCTCCAGGTCTCCTACCAGCCAGCCGAAATACTGCACTGAGTGTTTACAGGAAGTTGAGTACCAGTTATTGGTCATGGAATCCCACCGAAGCTTAGGTGGATTGTGGAGATATATATACTTAGTGAAATTTTTTTTATCTTATTTAGTACGTGTAACGTAATACTAAATTTTGATGGAATTATCGAAGAATCCAATGCAAAAGAAGCAACGGATTTAGTAGGTCACATACGCCCTGCTGGAGGCAGGTTGCATCAGAATTGATGAGTAATAAATTATTAGAATTTCCATTCTTTTGTGCTAAAATATAAAAGACTTAACATAATGATTGAAATGAGTAAAAGTATCACAAAATTTGATTTCTCATCATTTTTATTTGACATAGTATTACCTTGGCACAATACCAAAATCCAGTTATACAGTGAATATATCTTAAATAGATACGAC
>JAMJFQ010000049.1 GCA_023544605.1 ANME-2 cluster archaeon
AGATTTTACCTAAAGTCGGTGTCAACAAAATAACTGATTTTTGGAACAGTGCCTATTACCTTATCAGGTTTATATTGAGAAAGCTAAACATATTTGATAGATAAATGTTTTTATTTGAACTTTATTGAAATTATAGTGTATTAAAATCGCAAAATAATATCGTCGATGTCTATTCGGCCCAGGGCCCACTCCTCGGGCATCAGGAACCAGTATGCCTCAATACTCCAACCCGTCAGGGTGATGCTGTATACTGCATCATGTTCTCATTTAGATTCAGCACTTAATTCATCATCAGGACCACCACCAGGTGATGACATGATCCTGTCATTGAACTCCAATATCACAGGTGGTAAGGTGAAGACCACATTCCACCCCCAACCTTTATTACCCATTAACGTATCAATATACCCCACAAAATATGCCAGTTTCATAGGCGGGATACGTCCCGCAGGGATGTGGCCCCAAAAAGGGCTGAACCGTGAAACCTGGGACAACTAATTGGAGATTACGAAACAATGGCAAAATCAATGTACGGTTATATTAGAGATGCCTGGAAAGACCCGGACAAGACATACGTACACGAACTACGATGGCACAGGCTCCAGGAATGGAGACGTGAGGCTTCAGTACAGAGAATAGACAAACCCACACGTCTTGACCGCGCCCGCAGCCTGGGTTACAAGGCTAAACAGGGCATTGTCATGACAAGGGTAAGCATCAGGCGGGGCGGGGCCCGCAAAGCACGCTACATCAGGGGTCGCAGGACCAAACGTATGGGTGTGAACAAAATAACCCGTGGCAAGAGCATCCAGCGCATGGCAGAAGAGCGGGCTGCACGCAGATTCCCTAACCTGCAGGTACTTAATTCATACTGGGTTGGCGAAGACGGCAAACACAAATGGTACGAGATCATCATGGTGGATATCAGCCACCCCGTCATAAAGAGCGACCCGAACCTGAACTGGTTGTGCGAACCCACCCAAAAAGGCAGGGTATTCAGGGGTAAGACCAGTGCCGGAGTTAAAGGTCGCGGTCAGCGCAAACGGGGTAAAGGTACTGAGAAGACCAGACCAAGTATCAGGTCCCGGGGCAATCTTGGAAAGTGAGGTGAACAACCTCACATCCGTTCATTTTGTTGTGTCTCAGCATCAATGAGCTTTAAGCATGATGCATTATATCATACTTCGAACTACTGCCCAGGCAACGGAAGATCCCACAAAGGTCAGGTCGGCCCTGGAATTATTCCTCCCACCGTCGAGTGGGGAAAAGGATGACAACGGCACCATCCATGAAACCAGTGCCACAGGTTACCATGGTAATCCCATTATTGTGATGGAAGCTGAAGTGAGAAAGAAAAAAGACACTCAGTATATATTAAACCACATAACACGCAACATTGGAGCTACTGGGAAGGAGAGGCTGATCAGTGAATTACCACGGCGGATGGATGATGACTGTAACCTGTTCCTCAGATTTGACAAACAACAAGCATACCAGGGCAGACTGGTAATTACCGGCTCATCAGATGCTGTACATATAAAAATGAAGATCGAAGTATATCCGGCCAGGCGTGAGGCTGCAATCGAAGCCGCCCGGGAAATGTTTGAAATGGAGGATTAAGCATGGGTGTGATCAAACAATCCAGATTCTACGACCTTAATATCCACCCGCTGCCCGACTGTGCAGGTTCCCCGGCCAGGTTGGTACTGGAAGCCAGAGATATGGGATACTCAGGGATATGCCTGACCTCTTTCAATTCCGATAATACTTTTTTCGAACATGACATCCCTTTGCCTCCGTTCAATGACTTTGAGATATACACCGGAATCGAGATCCAGGTCGAAAGGGTAGCTAAACTTACAAAAGAAGTGAATAGACTGAGGGGGCGGGCAGATATCATCATCATCGGTGGGGGAAATGAGGATATTAACCGCGCATCTGCAGAGAACGGGAAGGTGGATATCCTGGCCCATCCCGCTGCTCACGGTAAACCTTTGAACCATGTGCTGGCAAAAGCAGCCGCAGATAATGGTGTAGCAGTGGATTTCAATATGGATGCATTGATAATGCAAAGGGGAGGCAGCAGGATAAAAGTTCTCACAGCCATGCGGCAAAATCTTATGCTTGCCAGGAAATACACTGTCCCTATGGTAATCACCAGTAATGCCCGGTCCCATTACGACCTGCGCGGTCCCAGGGAGATGATGGCACTTGCCATGTTTTTGGGCATGACCCAGGACGAAGCACGTAATGCGCTCTCAAAAGTGCCAAAGGGTATCATCAAGCGTAATACAGACAGCAACCGCATCATGGAAGGCGTGGAAGTGGCGAAATGAAGATATTACCTCCTACCCTGAGGGAATCGAAACGGTATATAGCTTTTTCACTATCCTCAGAAGATGAGATTTCCAGGCGCGACCTTGTCAATGAATTAAACTTTGCAGGGGCAACGCTTGTGGGGGATGTGGGCAGCAGTGAGATGGGTATGCGACTGCTGGCTTTTAACGAGCGCAGGGGTATTGTACAATGTGCTGCAAACAAAGTGTGGGAAACCAGGGGTGTGATGGCATCGCTTTCATCCGTAAAGAATGTGCGAGTGAGGATGAAAATACTGGGGATTTCGGGCACCGTGCGTGCAGCCACCAAAAACTATTTACTAATCAAGGACATTAAACAGGTCGAACTAGAGAAAAAAAGAACCGCAGAATTGGATAAATGTGAATTTTTCATAGCCAACAGGGCGATTTCAGGCAAGGTAATCCGTAAGGAAAATAACGAAATTGATATATTGCCGGAAAGCCCTCAATATGAAGAGAAACTGAATAATTCAGGTACCAGATATTTTGGTATGACGGTTTTTGATTTATGAGATAAGGAGATTGATTAATTATGCAGATGGCACCACAAATGGGCTATGATAGGGCTATTACTGTGTTTAGTCCTGACGGAAGGTTGTTCCAGGTTGAATATGCCCGCGAAGCTGTTAAGCGGGGCACCACTGCCGTGGGGGTAAAAGCCGTTGACGGCGTTGCACTGCTTGTGGACAAACGCGTGACCAGCAAACTGCTGGTGGCCGAGTCCATTGAAAAGATATTCCAGATAGATGACCATATGGGAGCCGCCACTTCAGGTTTAGTAGCTGATGCCAGGGCACTGATAGACAGGGCGAGGGTGGAAGCGCAAATTAACAAGGTATCCTATGACGAGCCCATTGGAGTAGAGGTCCTGTCCAAGAAGATTTGCGACTTTAAACAAACCTACACCCAGTATGGAGGCGTAAGACCTTTTGGTACTGCACTTTTAATAGCTGGTGTTGAAGACAATGAAGCAAGGCTTTTCGAGACAGACCCCAGCGGTGCACTGTTGGAATACAATGCTACCGGAATTGGTGCAGGCCGGGCTGAGGTAATGGAAGTCTTTGAGGAAAAATATTCGGATGACATCAAAC
Source organism: ANME-2 cluster archaeon (assembly GCA_023544605.1). GTDB lineage: Archaea > Halobacteriota > Methanosarcinia > Methanosarcinales > Methanocomedenaceae > Methanocomedens_B. Next base: position 3,449 of record JAMJFQ010000049.1, read on the forward strand.
TGGATGATGCCATTTTACTGGGCCTTGAGGCACTGCACAATACCACTGAAGGGAGGTTCGAAGCATCTACCATAGAAGTAGGTGTTGTAGAACTGGAATCAAAGCAGTTCAAGAAACTTGAACCCCAGGAAGTTGCCGATTATGTCCAGAAAGTACTGGATGCCCATTCTGAAGACGAGGATTCTAGTGAAGAACCGGTGGATGAAGGTGCTGAGGAATAATCGACCCGTACATTTTTCGATGTGTTGAACATGGTTACACTGGATGATGCTGTAATTGCCAGACTCAAGAAAGGAGGTAAACAGTTCGAGGTATATGTGGATCCGGATGGTGCATTTTCCTTAAAACGTGGTGAAGAGATAGATATAGAAAAGATACTGGCAGTGGAAGATGTGTTCGAGAATGCCAGCCGGGGAGACCGCCCAGCAGAACAGGATATTGAGAACACATTCGAAACCCATGATGTATTTGAAATTGCTATGCATATTATCCTGCACGGCGAGATACACCTGACCACAGAGCAGCGCAAAGTCATACTTGAACAAAAGAAACGTAAAATAATCACGACTATAGCGGCCAATGCTATTAACCCGCAGACCAGGACTCCGCATCCGCCAAACAGGATAGAACATGCTATGGAAGAAGCAGGCGTACATATTGATCCCATTAAAAGTGTAGAAGAACAGGTCAAGACCGTCATGAAGGCGATACGTCCAATCATACCTATCCGCTTTGAGGAAATCGATATTGCAGTTAAGATCGGTATGGATTATGCTCCCAAGGCGTATGGGCCTATTTCACAATTCGGGACCGTGAGCAAGGAGGAATGGCAAAAAGATGGGAGTTGGATCGGTGTTGTCACCATTCCCGCAGGTATGCAGGACGATTTCTTTGGTCTGGTCAACCATTTGACAAAAGGGAATGCTGAGATACGTGTTTTGAAGTGATCAGACGATAAATGTTGATTTGAGGTTGAAATGAATAAAAAATTAGTAATTCCTGGCGATTTTCTATCTGATGATGTCAGCAAAGCAGGCGATGGCACTTATGTGCAGGACAGGAAAGTTTACTCAAACCTATATGGAGTTGCCAGTGAAAAAGATAAGATACGGGTTGTTTCGTTATCGGGAAAATATATCCCATCCAGCGGCGATGTGATCATCGGTACAGTCAAATCTGTCACATTTTCAAACTGGATACTTGATGTCAATTCACCTTATGAAGGTTGGCTGAATTCTTCAGAATATCCAAGACGGATCGATTCCAGTGACATGAGCAAATACCTGACTGTAGGAGACTCGGTGATGGTCATGGTAAAGGACCTTACTCCTTCCATGAAGATAGACCTCACCATGCGCAACAACCGATCAAGAACTATCAACAACGGCATACTCATGGAAATATCACCCGTTAAAGTGCCAAGAATAATTGGAAGAGGGGGTTCTATGATCTCGATGTTGAAAAAAGAAACGAACTGCAATATCTTTGTGGGGCAGAATGGCATCATATGGCTGACCGGTAAGGATAAAGATATAGAAAAGGCTGTGAATGCAATAACCGTAATAGAGAATGAAGCCCACAAACAAGGACTTACAGAACGAATTGGCAGACTGTTGAAAGAAGGTGTGGAAGATAATAAAGCAGTACCCCAAAGTCCGGATATTTTGAATGAACTTCTGGACTGAAAAAATACTATTTACAAATGAGAGGAATAATACAATGAGTGACAGACCAGAAAAGTTCATAGACGAAAATGGTTTACGTCTTGACGGAAGAAAACTCGACCAGATACGCGATGTTAAGATTGAAGTTGGCGTACTGGCCAGGGCTGATGGTTCATGTTATCTTGAATTCGGTAAGAACAAGGTAATTGCAGCAGTATATGGGCCCAGGGAAGTACATCCCAGGCATCAGCAGAAATCAACCAGGGCCATTGTGAGATATAAGTACAATATGGCCTCATTCTCGGTTGAAGACCGAAAGCGGCCCGGACCTGACCGCCGGAGTACTGAAGTATCAAAAGTGAGCCGGGAAGCACTTGAAGATCAGGTTTTCACTGAATATTTCCCGAAATCCGCTATCGATATTTTTGTAGAGGTATTGCAGGCGGATGCAGGAACCAGGACAGCTGCCCTTAACGCAGCATCCGTAGCCCTGGCCGATGCAGGTATCCCCATGCGGGGATTGGTCAGTGCATGTGCATTTGGAAAAGTTGACGATACTCTTGTAGTGGACCTGAACAAAGATGAGGACAATTACGGACAGGCAGATGTTCCCATTGCAATGACACCGGATGGAAAGATCACCCTGTTGCAGATGGACGGGCATCTTACACCTGAAGAGCTGAAAACTGGCCTGGAGATGGCGCAGGAGGGATGCCGTCAGGTGTATGAAGTGCAGAGACAGGCACTGATGGACCATTATGCCAAGATGCAGGACGAAACTAAAGCACCATCTGTGGAAGAGGTCGTAATTGCTGAGGAAAATGAAGTTTCAGAGGATGTTAGCACTCCACCTGAAGAAATGAAAGAAAAGGTTGTAGATGAAAGTGGTGAGGAAGAACCTGAAGTAGAGAAAGCCTTGCCCGAAGAAGAGGACGAGGAAACGGTTGAGGAACCTGACACAGAGGAGGATGATTCCTATGAATAATCATGTCGTATCAATAATACAGAAAGACCAATTGATCCGTCTAATGTTGAAAGGCGAGCGACTTGATGGTCGTAAACCTGAAGAAACACGGGAAATTTCAATTGAAACAGGTATTATTGATAAAGCTGAAGGTTCGGCACGGGTGGAGATCGGCGATACCAAGATAGTTGCCGGTGTGAAGATACAGCCCGGCACACCGTTCCCTGACACTCCTGATGTGGGTGTTATCATTACCAGTATGGAACTGATACCTCTTGCATCCCCTGAATTTGAATCCGGTCCCCCCAGAGAGAATGCCATTGAACTTGCCAGGGTGACTGACAGGGGTGTCCGTGAATCAGGCGCAATAGATTTAAAGAAGTTGTGCATTAAAGAGGGAGAGCAAGTCTGGATGGTCTTCATTGATATCCATGTACTGGATGACGGCGGAAACATCATGGATGCAGCTTCACTGGGTGCTATTGCAGCACTAATGACAGCCAAGATACCTGGTGAACGCTATGGTATTGGTGAAGATATGCCCCTGCCCATGAGAGATATACCGGTGTCAGTGACCGCAGTGGATATCGGCGGCGGGATCGTATTTGACCCGTCCATGGAAGAGGAGCGGGTTGCTGATTGCAAGCTGACCGTAATTTCCAATCAGGAAGGTGCCATCGCTGGCATGCAAAAAAGCGGAAATGGATCGCTTACCGTTGATCAGATCAATCATATAGTAGAAGTATCCTGCAAAAAAGCGCAGGAGATTAGAGAAAAATTCCTGGAGATTTAGTTCATGGCAAAGAAATATACCCGAAAAGGTCACAAAACCCGTTCAGCAGGCAGGTTCGGGGTCCGTTACGGTAGGAAAGTCCGAAAACTGGTAGCAAATATCGAAGAACGCATGAGACAGGGATATAAATGTCCTGAGTGCGGCCTGATAACGATACGCCGCACAGATACCGGTATCTGGAATTGCACCAAGTGCGACTATACATTCACAGGCGGCACCTATGTGCCCCATACGTCCATGGGTCTTGCGGTAAATCGGTCTGTTAAGAAGGCTATGGAGTCTGATTTATTCATTGAGGACCTGGAACCAGAAACCGAACAAATGGAATCGGTCACCAAAGAAGTTGTTGCTGAAGAAGAAACAACTTCAGAGGAAATGCCATTTTAGGGCAGACCAGGGTGAGATCAGATGGCATACCTTTGCACACGGTGTAAACATTCGGTAGAAATTGATTATGAAGTCATGGGTATCCGGTGTCCCTACTGCGGGCACAGGATATTGATAAAAGAGAGACCTACCCTCATTAAAAAGGTAGAGGCAGTATAGATCAGGCTCAACAAAAAAGGAATGTAGATGATGGGACATCTTCTACAATTCCTATTGCCGCATCTGCCCTTGTTATTGTAGTACGTGGGTTTTTTTCGTGAAGGTCGAATCAGAGTTCATTTTTGGTATGGACAATGAGGTTGATGTGGTTTACCAGTCCCTTTTACCTGAGATGGGGGCATCCCACCAGCGCACCAGTTCACAGCTTACAATACAAGGGAAGGACCTCATACTTAGGATCAGCTCTGACGACCTGGTCTCTATGAGGGCGGCCCTTAATGGATGGCTACGGCTGATAAAGATAGCCGTTGAGATGAATGAAGCAATAGAAAAATAAAAGTAGTATTGAGCCGTGTTGAAACCAAATTATACTATTGAATAGGTGAATTACAATGAGCCAAGAATTACCACCACAGGTACAGAACCAGCTTGCACAGATACAGCAAGTACAGCAGCAGGCACAAGCTCTGGCACAACAAAAGAACCAGCTTGAGATCATGTTGAAAGAATCTGATATGGCACTTGAAGAACTCGATAAATTGGGTGATGGTGTGCCGGTCTATAAGAATGTGGGCAACCTGATGATAAAAACTGAAAAGGACAAGACCACTGAGGAATTAAAGGAAAAGAAAGAGACCCTGGACCTCAGACTTCAGACCATAGCCAGACAGGAAGAACGAATCCATACCAGATTTACTCAATTACAGGAACAGTTAAAGACGTCTGTTGGCTCGCCTACCCTGAATGCCAAATAAGTGCTAATATCGAGGGCATACGAGCCATGGAAGTCGAAGAGTCCGGTTTCTATAATCGGCTCCTGGATTATAAAAATATACTCTTTCTCTGCCACCGCAACGCAGACCCTGATGCGGTGGGCAGTGCCTACACATTAGCCCAGGCTTTTGGCGGAGTGGTGGGAATAGTGGACGGATGTAACCGGGTGGCCAGTACGCTGATAAAGACATTGGATATTGAAGTTATAAAAAAACCTGACCCTTATGCCTATGATTTTACCGTGGTAGTTGATACCAGTACGCTGGCACAGTTGAATGGGATAGAACTGACAGAATATGCAGTAATTGACCATCATTCTACTTGTGCCCTTAAGGACGGGGCCAAGTTCTACCTGCAACGTAACGTAAGTTCCACTTCAGAGATAGTGTTTGATATTCTCAAGTATATGGAAGCACCTGTTATGCGCAAGTCTGCTATGACCCTCATAGCAGGCCTCATTACAGATACTGGTAATTTTAAGTATGCTACTCACGATTCTTTCAGAACACTGGCAGAGATCATTGAAACCAGTGGTGTTGAGTACGGCGAAGTAGTAGACCTCCTGGCATCTACCCCACAGGATATCAGTATGAGGATTGCCCTGCTAAAAGCAGCCATGAGAGCCCAGGTATACCGTATTGGTGATTGGCTTATCGTGACCAGTACCATTAGTTCTTTTGGAGGTACTGCGGCCGGTACTTTAACACATGTGGGTGCCGACGTTTCATTTGTTGGTGCTGATAAAGACGGTATTACCAGGATAAGCAGCAGGGCAAGGCGCAATGCTATTGAGGCAGGAGTGAACCTGGGGCAGATATTGGAAGAGGTCAGCCAACAATTCAACGGCACGGGTGGAGGACATGACGGAGCTGCCGGGCTGGATGTAGAAGGCGGGGACGTGCAGGAGATCCTGAAAAGCTGCGTGGATGCCACGACCAAAAAACTGACTGGGAAGGAAGCCAGGTAGTAGTATCATATTGATTTATTTTATTAAATACTAACAGCAATTAACATAAGCTACCAGCGCCTTATTAGTTTCAGATGAGAGTAACAAAAAGGAACCTTAAGGGCAGGGAGGGCGAGATTGGCCTAACGCCTGAATCCCTGGACGACCTGTGGCACCTGAAATATATTATCGAGCCGGGTGATCTGGTATTTGCCCTGACAAAACGGCGGGTGGAGGGGGCCACGGATAAGCTCAGACCTGAAAAAATAGAGAAAAAACCCATGCGGCTCGGAGTGCGCATAGAAAATATCGAGTTCCATAAATTCTCAAACCGGCTGCGTCTGCATGGTGTGATCGAGAGCGGGCAGGATGTGAGTGCATACCATACTCTGAACATTGAAGAAGGTACGAACCTGTCTGTGACAAAGACCTGGAAGAACGACCAGCTTGAGCGGATCAAGGAGGCTGAAGCAGCAGCAAAACGTCCCAGGGTGGTCATACTGACTATTGAAGAGGGGGAGTCGTCCATCGGACTGGTGAGGCAGTTCGGGGTTGAAGATTATTCTCATGTCAAGACCGGGTCCGGCAAGGGCGAATCAAGCCACAGGGAAGAATTTTTTTCCCAGGTCATTGCCCATCTTGAGCAAGCTGCGGGCGGGAGCGAGACCGTTATCGTGGCAGGGCCCGGATTTACGAAAGACGATTTCCTGAAGACCCTGAAAACACAAAAACCCGAACTTGCAGCCAGGGCCCGAACCGAGGATACGATAACCATAGGCATTTCCGGTTATCAGGAAGTACTGCGGCGTGGTGCTGTTGACAGGATAGTGGAGGAGTCGAGGATAGCCAGGGAAGCCATGCTCCTGGAAGAATTGATGGAACGCATCGCAACCGATGGAGCCGTTGCATATGGGTGGGATGCGGTGAGCCAGGCCAGGGACATGGGTGCGGTGGGTACACTCCTTATTACTGACGAACTGCTGAGGGAGGGACGGGAGAAAGGTGAAAATATTGATGCATTCATCCTTAGCATTGAACACAGCCGGGGCAAGGTGGTGGTGTTCAGTACCGAATTCGAGCCTGGTCACAGGCTGCATGGTCTGGGCGGTATTGCTGCAATTTTACGGTTCAAAATGGAGTATTGACCTTGACTGGGGAGGATATGGCCGTGGCTTATAAACCTGCCGAGGATATGGCTGTATGTGATATCAGGTACCTGCTGGAAAGGGGGTACCCCAGGGCAAGTGCCATTACGTATGTATGCAACCATTACCGGCTTGATATCAATACCCGCCATGTGTTTGGCAGGGTCATCTACACTGAGGCTATAGCTCAGGCACGAAAGGACAGGAACATTGAATGTCATGAACTGGCTGGTAAAGAAATGTGGGTAGATGGGTACAATGTACTTATTGGCGTGGAATCCGCTTTAAAGGGTGAACCGGTCTACCTTTGTGATGACGGGTTTTTGAGGGATACCAGGGGTGTGTTCAGGAATTTCCAGTGTTCTGGTGTGACAGTAAGGGCGCTGGAGTATATATTTGGGCAATTTGCCAACTGTGCACCGGGTATGGTGGAAATTTTATTCGACAGCCAGATCAGCAAGAGCGGTGAACTGGCAAAATGGGTTGATGACAGGATGGAAAAAGCTGGCCTTATGGGAAGTGCAAGGACGTCCAAGCACGTTGATTTTGACCTTAAGCACTGCGGGAAGATCGTGGCCACCTCGGACGGTGCTATTATTGATGCAGTCGATAAGGTGGCAAATATCCAGGCCCGTGTGCTGGAAGAATTGAAAATACGTCCGGTCATTATAGAGGGGTTGTTATCGTGAAATGTATCGGTATAGCAGTTACCGACCCGCAGGACTGGACTGCACGGGCTTTGTATGAAGCAGTGACCAGGGCGGGTGGATCGCCCTTTGTATTCAGATTGCATGATGTTGCCACCCGAATGCTGGGAGAGACTGAACTGGTCGCAGGGGACGTGAATCTGAAGTCACTGGATGCGGTCATTGTGCGGGATGTGGGCGGTAGTGGCAGTGGCAGTGGCGGTGCTGAGGATATGTCCTACCGGTTCGATGTATTATGCAACCTGGAAGACCAAGGGGTGGAAATAGTAAATCCGCCCCTGGCTATACAGACAGCAGCTAATAAACACCTGTCATCATACCTGTTCAAGAAAAGGGGGCTGCCCACTCCAGACACTATCCTTACAGCGGATTTTGGCACAGCGGTCGATGTTATCAAGGAATGGGGGCGGGCTGTGATAAAACCCATCTTCGGCTTTAAGGGACTGGATATACACTGCGTGAAGGATGATAATAATTCCAGAACATTGCTCAAGAAGCAGCTGGACCGCAGGGGTGTGGTGTACATGCAGCAGTATATACCCAATCCCGGGCGGGATATCAGGGTATTTGTAGTGGACCACCAGGTGTCAGGAGCTATATACAGGTATGCTCCGCCAGGTTCATGGATAAACAACCTTTCACAGGGAGGGGAACCGGGGTGTTGCCCCCTCACCCCTGAGATTGAAGAGCTGGCGTGTGGGGCTGCCGGGGCAATAGGAGCTGTGTATGCTGGAGTGGACCTGATAGAGGGAGAGGAGGGACTTACTATCCTGGAGGTGAACGGTACACCTTCGGGTAGGGGTATCTTTGAAGCCTGTAAAGTGGACGTGACTGTTGCTATTGTCAGGTATGTACTGGGAAGGGGCAATGGGTAGTATTATATGGTTTTATGCACATCAATTATTTTCTTCCAGCGAGGATGGTTAGATGAAAAAGACAGACGAGTTGTATTCAGGAAAGGCAAAGACTATTTACCACACCGAAGACCCGAATCTGTTGATAATGGATTTCAGGGACAGCCTTACAGCTTTTGATGGGGAGAAGAAGGCTGAAGTGCCGAAAAAAGGGTATTATAATGCCCAAATTTCCAAAAAGCTCTTCGAACTCCTGGAAGAGAGAGGAATTAAGACCCATTACAGGGAGATGATATCCGGCAATGAGATGTTGGTGGATACCGTAAATATCATCCTGGTAGAGGTAATTGTCCGCAACATTGCTGCGGGTTCTATGACCAGGAAGTATCCTTTTGAGGAGGGACAGGTGCTGGATGAACCTGTTATAGTAATGGATTATAAGGATGATTCACGCCATGACCCTATGCTTAATGAGGATATTGCCGTGGCGCTGGGGCTTGCCAACAGGGAAGAACTTGCCGAGATTCGCCGGGCTGCGCTTAAGATAAATGAGATACTTAAAGCCTACATGGATGAGCGGGGACTTCTGCTGCCTGATTTCAAACTTGAGTTCGGACGCAGGGGTAGTGAGATAGTGCTGGGTGATGAGATATCATGCGATACCTGCCGGCTGTGGGATAAGGTGACAGGGGATTCGCTGGATAAGGATGTGTTCAGGTTCGATAAGGGCGATTTGGCGGCGGCGTACAGGGAAGTGGCGCGCAGGATAGTGCCTGAGATATTTGATTGATGTCAGTAAGTGATTTGGGTCACCGGTATACCCCAGACAATGTACCGGGCCGGTGTGTAGAGATTAGCAGGTTTTGATAAAATCACTTCAAGATTTGCCCATAAAAATGATCCCACCCTAGATCTTCTCCTTCACTCCGTCAACAACCTTCTCGAAAATCCCCTTCTCATTCTCCTTTTGCGGCTTCTCCCCGCTTGCCTTCGCAAACTCCCGCAGCAGTTCCTTTTGCTTCGTATCCAATTTCTTGGGAACTTTCACATTCACCTGCACATGCAAATCCCCCTGCCCGTATCCATGGATATTTGGCA
>JAMJFQ010000050.1 GCA_023544605.1 ANME-2 cluster archaeon
CCTTCTCGAGCAGCAGGTCGCAAAGATGTGAACCTAAAAAACCTGCTCCGCCTGTTACGATTGATTTCATTTAATTCACCGATTCAAGTTCATATTATTGGAAAAGAACGGACCTTATATTCATTTAGCACAATATAATTGCTTTTAAGTTCGATTGCCGATTCGAAGATAAGCCATTGGATTTTACTATTCCTACGAACCAATGTCGCACTTCTAAAACTCAATTGAAGAAGAATCCCCGATATTGAGTGAATTATGTTTCCCCACAAGGTTTGCATCATCGCCAATAATGGACGATTGCAGGTTTACCTTTGATATATGTGTCCGTGCTCCTATCACGCTATTTGAAAGAATCGAATTTTCAATAATGGAATCATTTGCAATAGAGGCATACGGCCCTACAACCGAATTTACTACCCTGACATTGTCCCCGATGGCCACCGGGTGTATTATAACAGAATCCACAACTTCATAGTTGCCATTGTTGTTTTCCTTTTCATCCAGTAATACCCGGTTTGTCTCAAGCAGAGACTCGGCATGCCCACAATCGTACCAGCTTGAAACGGTAAAGGTCTTGAATTCGCTGCTGCGTTTGATCATCTCTTGCAGGGCATCTGTCAACTGGTACTCTCCACGCGTCTGGATATTATTCTCAAGCATCCAGTCAAGTATCTGGAACAACAACAGGGTATCCTGAATAAAATAAACACCCGCAATACCCAGGTTCGAAGCTGGGTGTGCTGGTTTCTCCTCCAATTGTTTTATGCATGATGATCCGGGTTCCAGTTCAACGATACCATATTTTTGTGGTTCATCAACCTCCCGTACTCCGATTGAACCCGAACATTGGCCATTATTCTTATGCTTCTCATAGAAATCCATGTAGCCGGATTTGAATATCATATCCCCCAGGGCTATCATGACATCTGAATCACCCACTTTATCCCGGGTCAGGAATATGGAGTGCCCAAGGCCAAGTCTTTCCTGTTGCTCAACATACTGTATATTGAACACATTACGGTAATGTTCGTCCACATAGGATATCAACTGTTCTTTCCGGTATCCCACTATCAATATGACCTCTTCGGGTCCAAGGTCGATCATCCGGTCAAGGATATGCCCGATAATGGGTTTGCCTGCAATAAATACCATAGGTTTGGGCTTAGTATGGGTATGGGGGAAGAGACGAGTGCCGGTGCCAGCTGCTGGTATGATCACTTTCATGGTTATCTTTTCTCTAATTAATTACACATTCAATGTATGGACTGAAATTGAACTTAATGTATATATACTTATAATAAAAAAATAACAAGAAAAGTATTGGGACAACACTAATTAAGCATCAGGAACGTTTTTAAACCATTAAATGCACATAAAATACAGGGAGAGCTTACAATGACCTTTGTGTTTCAAGATTCCACTGAAATGCCTTATAATAAAAACTTTATAGCTGACCTGAACAATTTTCTCGGCCTCATAGAAAAAACACTTCCCATTGAAAATAAAATCGTTGAGTTGAAAAGCCAAATTCATGAGGAAGAGGGAAAATACACTACCGAGACTACGATGCTGGATGACTTTTTATCAGAGCTGAACTCATCACTTGACCAGCTTTCACACCAGTATACTATAGAATCAACTGCAAAATGCCGGGATAAATTGAAGGAATCCGGAGCAGCATGTGTAGAAAAACATAAAGAGCAGCTTAAGATCACCCTGAATGACATTAACCGCAGTTCAAAAGATGACATCGTACTGATGTCAAATGAGTTACGCAAAGAACTTGAACCATTCCTTTGGACTGGAGTGTATAATGTGAACATGATAAGGCTCATTACCCACAGGGCAGATACATTGACTGGCAGCATCACCATGAACCTGAACGGCCTTTCATATACCTATGAGACAACCTATGCTGATTTTCCTTTGCAGGTAAAGAAGTTCATGGATGAGATATCTATTCCGGTCTGGTCCAGGGGTGGCCTGATACATAAAGAGGACAGGATCAAGCAGCTGGATATTTCTGACTATGTAATCAAACGGATATACACTGGTGAGGATTTCCAGATGGACCTTGAGAATAAGAAAGGCACCAAAAAGGTGAACCTGGTGGTTCCAGAAGAAATGAGTAACGCCAGTCTGATGTATGTTGATGAAGAAGTTACTGATATCACCAGTAATGATGAACTGGCACCTCAGGTGGATATCAATAAACTTGATGAACTCAGACAAAAGGTTATGGAATATATTGGGGATGATGCGAATATTATTACCAGGATTCTGGTCAATATTGAGATCGATGAAAAAGATGCTATTGAAAATAATGAGTTATTCGAATGTACCAAGATCATCGCCTCCCAGTACGGTGAGATAATTAACGATATTTTTAACCACGGCATAACCAAAAAGGAGATTGTCATTAAAGAGAGAATGGAAGATGGAAGTCGCAATGAGATTTTCGTCCGTGTGGAAGAGATCTCCAATCGGCTTTCTGCCCTTGGAGGGGACGGGCTGGAAATTAAAGGTCTACTGAACCTATAATGTCCTGTCAGGTGTCCTAATTGTTCAGTATTCGGCTGTTCCAACCCGAGGATTTTCAAAGAGTTATAGCTCTGGAAAGCCAGATATTTCAGGAACACGACCCCCACATCTACATGGAACTATATGAAAGCGTCCCTGGCGGGTTCTATGTAGCTGAAGATGATGCAAAGGTGATAGGGTATGCAGTTGGTTTTATTTCGCTATCTGGTAACGGCAGGATTTTCACGCTGGCTGTAGAAGAAAGGTGCAGGGGCAGGGGAGTCGGTACCCAGTTGATCAACAGGATATGTGACGTATTAACTGAGAAAGGGGCAACAGTAGCCAGCCTGGAGGTCAGGATGAGCAACATCCCTGCCCAACATTTTTACTTAAGGCATGGATTTGTGCCGGCTTGGGTGGAGCGTGGATATTACACTGACGGTGAAGATGCTCTGGTCATGAAAAAGGAACTTTGATACACTTACTTACCTGTGAGGCATAAATAATACGATGAGCAGTGAAGATAGGATCGCTACCCCTCCACCATAAATAAATGGGGCCGAAGGACCAAGAATATCCCACACAAGTCCCGCAATGATACTCGCAAATAGCATCATGAATCCTGTGACAGCATGGTATATGCCCAGGGCGGTCCCTCTTTTGTCGGATGATACTAGATCAACGACATAGGCTTTCCCACTACCCTCGGTAAGTGCTTCGTACAGACCATATATCATGAAAAGCGGCCAGATGTAGATACTTTGCTGTACCCATGCAAATCCAAAATATACAAACCCGAATACGATAAAGCCAGCACTCAGTATATTTCGCCGCCCCCATCGGTCTGAAAGTGTGCCAAGGGGAAACGAGCCCAGGGAAGATACAATGTTGAACAGGATATAGCTTAATATTACCATGTACACAGAAAAACCAAGATTTTCGGCCCGCAGGATTAAGAACACATTACTTGAGTTGCCCAGGGCGAAAATAGCTGATATTAAAAGGAACACTTTATAGTCCCTGCTAAAATGAGACAATTTGAACGATATCCGCTCAGTTACATGTCTTTTGCGCTCTGACACAAAAAAAGTTACCAGCAGGATACTAAGTAGTCCAGGTATGAAAGCAGCAAGGAACACCACCCTGTAGTTGTCGCCCGAAAGGTAGAGTATTCCGAGCGCTATGAGTGGGCCTGCAACAGCCCCTATTGTATCCATTGACCTGTGCAATCCAAAAGAACGACCCATGTGTTCAATATCAGAGGAATCTGCGATCAGTGCATCCCTGGCCGAAGTGCGCAGTCCTTTGCCTGTCCGGTCCATCAGCCGGGCGACCAGAACGAGGGGCCAGCCATATGCCATTGCCATAAGGGGTTTTGAGATTGCAGAGATACTGTAACCGGCGATAACGAAGGGCTTGCGCTTTTTGGTCTTATCCGAATACCAACCGGATAAGACTTTAAGGATATTGGCCGAACTTTCAGCAAGTCCTTCGATCAACCCGACCAGGGCCATGGGTGCGCCCAGCACCAGTGTGAGGAAAAGGGGGATTATCGGGTAGAGCATCTCACTGGCAATATCAGTGAACAGGCTCACCAGCCCCAGGACAAAAACGTTCTTTTTGATGCCGGTTATCAGGAAATCCGGTTCATTTCCTGGGTCCGAGGATTTATTGTCGATAATCAGTTTCCCCTCCATATCAAATTGGTTTTTGTGGTTTTATTGACTGTCTCCTCATTAACAGCGATTCTGGTCTTAAAAAGATTTATAATAAATTATATCCAAGGGCACAATTTCATAATCCAGTTATGTAGTAACGCACGGTTCCATTTTCCAGTGATTTTTAAGACGGTAATTAATGACGGATGACGCTGGTTTACGTTGAATTTGCATTAATCTGCTTTTATTGCAATCATTGAAATAACTGGATTTTGGTACAGTGCCGTTCTTGCAATAAGGTGTATATACGAACACAGATTTGTAGTCGTATCTATTTAAGATATATTCACTGTATAACTGGATTTTGGTATTGTGCCTGCATTTCCAGGACCTCTATACTATTGACATTGAAAGGATACAGCGTTGCGGTGTTCATTATGCTCTGCCAGACGGCAGAGTGATACCTTTTTGCACGTATAACTCATTATACCGGGCGCAAGTGGAGAGACAATTTTCAAAACCACTCAATATTAACACAATTGCCGTTTGATCTTATTTTTTAAGAAGAGAATCATATTACAAAGAACAACAATGATTTATGTTATATTAGTGTATACTACCTTTCCAAAATGAAGATTTGAGGGATTTGCTTTTGAAAGTAATTGGAGGACCATCATCACAACTTTTGGCCAGCAGGGTAGCGTCTGCCCTGGGATGTGAACTTGCGGTATGTGAGTTCAAAACCTTCCCGGACAATGAGATGTATATTCGTATTCTGGATGACATCGGCCCGGAAGCCGTAATTGTGCAGAGTACGGCCACGGATTCTGATTTTATGGCACTGCTGCAGCTTATTGATGCTTGCAGCACTGCCAAGCGTACTCATGTGGTCATTCCCTACATGGGCTATGCCAGGCAGGACAAGATATTCAAGAAGGGCGAAGCACTCAGTGCAAGGGCAATAGCTCGCACTATTGAAGCTGATAATGTAATAACAGTGAACATACACGAAAATTCTGTGCTGGACCATTTCAAATGCAATGCTATCAATATCAATGCTGCGCCCCTGATAGGCCAGTATATACGGGACATAGATCAGTTCCACCAGCCTGTGATACTGGCGCCTGACCAGGGGGCTAAGGAACTGGCGGCATCGGCGGCAGAGGAATTGGGAATTGATTACGATTATCTTGAAAAGAAAAGGCTAAGCGGCGACACGGTAAAGGTAAAACCCAAGAATCTTGATGTGAGGGACAGGGATGTAGTAATACTGGATGACATTGTTTCAACCGGAGGTACCATGGCAGAAGCTGTACGCTTGCTACGGGAACAGGGTGCCGCCGATGTATATGTTGCCTGTATCCACCCGGTGCTGGCGGGTAGTGCTATTCTCAAAATGTACCAATCAGGTGTTATGGATGTGATCACCACCGACACCATTGAAAAGGCCGTTAGCAGGATAAGTGTGGCGCCGCTGCTGGCACAGACCTTAAGCGAACTATAATCCATGAAATCACAAACAAAGATGAAACTCATGGCTCCGGCAGAGTCCATGCACACTGCTGTTAATGTGATCGAGGCAGGTGCTGATGAGATATACCTGGGGCTGGAAACACCGGGACTGGTGAACCTGAACCTGTCGGGGAGAGGCAGGAGCTGTAATGTGAAAGACCAGTCCGAGCTGGCAGATATTGTGGCGTTCGCCCATGAGCGGGGTGTGCTTGTCGATTATACGGTCAATGCACCGTTCATGGCAGATTCCTTGGAAGAGATGTATATAGACCATGTAATGCGTGGTGTGGATGCAGGGGTGGATGCCCTGATCGTAGGCGAGTTCGGTGCCCTCGGATTATTGCATGAACTGGACCTGGGATTGCCCATCCATGCCAGTGTGCTGCTCAATAATTTCAACAGGGGCCAAATTGAAATGCTTGCCGACCTCGGTGTAGCCAAAGTGGTGCTGCCTTTTAAGATCACATTAGATGAAATAAGACAGCTATCTGACCTTGGCGTGGAACTGGAAGTGTTCGGACAGTTCGGGTGTTCCAATATCAACGGTACCTGCCACCTGATACATAATGCCGATGAAAGCATAAGCCTGGGGTTGCCCTGCAGGGCGAATTACCGGGTGTCAGAAGACGGCAGGCTGCATGCCATACTGGATGCGGGCACTGACTGTTCACTGTGCAGCCTGGGAGAGTTGATGGATGCTGGGGTCTCGGCATTGAAAGTAGTGGGCAGGTGCATGAATCCCGAGATGATACGGACCATTATCCAGACCTACCGGAGTGGTATTGATATGGTTCAGGATGGTGCAGGGCCCAATGATATCAAGGATTGGGTATTGGAGGAGATACCGTTCTGGATGATGATGTGTGACCAGCACAGGTGCAAGTACCTGAGAACACCCATTAATGATTCATATGTATAGAGTTTGATACGAGGTTTGATGTGTGATCGAGATACGTACCAGTGATCCAGCAAAGTTCGACCGGTTAGCGGGCCTGTGTGGGGAGATGAGAGCCGGCATGGGTATTGGCAGCGAGTGCTGTGTGCACAGGCTGCCGTCCGTTGAGCAGGTGGAGGCTGTCGCCGGACAGATCGATGGACTGACTGTGGTGACGCCTATCACGCCGCAAAAGCACTATGAATGGATGCTGGGATTTATCAGGAGTCTGCCTGCGGGCATCAGGCTTGTGGTCAATGATGTGGGTGTGCTGTATGCCCTGCACCGGGAGGGGGGACTGGAGGATTTCTGTGCAGTGGTGGCTGGCCGGGGTATCGTGCATACATCCGAGGCTTGCCCCTGGGTGGACCATCTGATACGGGATGAGTTCGAAGACGTTAAGGCGGCATTCTTGCAGACCAATCTTAATTACAGCAGGACACTGGAATTCATGAAAGGTATGGGTATATCGGCCATGGAGACCGACCTGGAATCCAGGACCATAAGGGCAGCACGTACGACCGGGCTGCCGGTGGGTGCACATGCTGAATATATTGTAGTATCATACGCTCGGTCCTGTCATACTGCCCGGTTCTTTGGTGAGCGGCCGCCCCATTGTGTCCAACGGTGTAATAACCCAATGGAGCTTGAACTGGTGGATATGTTCGACCTGTCAGGCACACCGCCGGGGTTCGCCCAGCCCAGCCCACAAATGCTTGAGATATTTCCCACCCTGCATTTGCTTGGGAACACTGTCTACTTCAAAAGTGATTGTAAGGACACTACCGGGCTGGAGCGGGTGATACTGAACGCTCAGATGTATACGGATGATGCTCTGAAGCAGGCAATTGGAACCTTTGAGGATAAATAGGTGAATTATTTTTTTTACTTATTTGCCAGTTTTTCGACTACATCCAGGGGTAGTGCTTTGGCAAGATTCAGTTTTGTCACGCAGCGTGTTGGAATGTCCCTTTTCTTTGCTTCTTCTCTCAGTGCTTTTGCATCAATCTTCTTTACCATCTCTTCAATTTCCATGTAATTAACACCTCCATTTTATCACAGGTTCATTGATTTCAATATCTAATCAATGTTACCATGTCCCAGGTCTGCCTTGGTAAAACTGAATTCGCCTGTTATCCCCACACTCTCTGGCAGTTCCCCGAAAGCGGCACCCAATAACAGCTCACCCAGTCTTGCATCCATTACCTTCTCTATGCCGATGATGGAAGTGGTCGGCCTGGGATTCACATCTATGACCCAGGGCTCATCAGCAAGCACAATGTCCACGCCCACGTACCCCCTGCACCCCAGCACCCGGGCAGTGCTAATGGCAGTCCCGAACACCTCATGATTCCTGCCGCAATCGATACCCACCGTGCCGCCATCGTACATTATATCACTCCCTATCGTGACATTCTGCTCGTTCACAGTAAGCGGCAGGGCAGTATCCCCCACTACCACACTGGCGCTCAGGTGCCGTCCTTCGATAAACCTTGTAGCCACAAAACCATCAGGTATCATGGTAGCGCAGGAATACCTGGTCAGGGTGGTATCTTCCGAAGCACATCCCCACCTGGGCTTGAGCACCACTTTGTCACCCAGTGAAAACACATTCTGCGCGCCGGATATGATAGTATCAGGAACCTTTATCCCTTCCTTATCCAGTATCCTGGTACATTCCAGTTTATCTGCACACACCCTTACCGAACCTGAAGGACATCCCAGATTTACCGTGTTCTCTTCCACCAGTTCGGTAAGGTCTCCCAGCAGTTCATCGGGCGCCACCACCAGGCCGGCATCGCATTGACTGGAGAGTTGTTCTACTGTCTGTTCAAAATTGTCGGTCTTAACTGCGGTCCCTGAATGCAATACGGTGCCGCAGGTGGGGTACAGTACCCTGTGCCCTGAGGCGGTGAAACTCCTGACGAGGACGTCCAGCATGGCCCTGCCTTCCAGGAGTATGGTGCCGCCCTCGCCAGCGCCCACTGCGTACTCTGCCACCATTATGTCCATGGGAGAATAACAAGTCTTATTCAACATTAATGTTATCAAATACCGTCAGGATAACATGATAAAAAAGATACTTGTGACCAATGACGACGGTGTCTATGCTGCCGGTATTAAAGCGGCATACCAGTGTGCTAAGGACCTGGGCAATGTGACCGTCGTGGCACCGTCAATACAAAAAAGCGGTGTGGGGCGCAGCATTTCAATTTTTGAACCACTCAGGATAAACCAGGCAGGAGTGGACGGCATGCAGGCTTATGCCGTGGGGGGTACCCCCACCGATTCGGTGATACTGGGCATATTTTCGATATTGAAAGCTTTGCCTGACCTGGTGATATCAGGCTTCAACATTGGCGAGAACATTAGTACCGACAGTGTGACCACTTCAGGCACCATCGGTGCGGCAATGGAGGCAGCCAGTTACGGCATTCCTGCCATTGCAGCATCCATACAGGTACTGGACGAGGGCGATAAGTTCGATGACCTGCGCGCCTATGAATATGATTTTCAGGTGGGCATCCAGGTCGTGAACCGCATCTCCAGGAAGGTACTTGAGGCTGGGTTGCCCCCTGGCGTAGACCTGCTGAATGTCAATATACCAAGGCATGCGGCCCCTGATACTGAGATTGAGGTGACCAGGCTTGCCCGCAAAATATTCAGGACATCGGTACAGGAACGACACGACCCCAGGGGCCGGCCATATTATTGGATCGACGGTGACCTGATACATGACGATGAGGACGGCACAGATGTCCATGCGGTCATGAAGTGCGGGCATATTTCGGTGACACCTATAACACTTGACTCCACAGCGCCCGTAGATTTCAGTAAACTGGAACAACTTTTTGAGTGACCACAATGAACCTTGAAGAAAAACCATACGCTCATTTGCTAGACCGCATAATGCTTTATGTATCGGTATTTGTCATAATGGGATTGTCTGATGCAGCCATCCCCATCCTACCAGAACTCTCTAACAGTGAACTGCTGTCCAACGGTGCTGCATCCAGCCTGATATTTTCAACCTACTTCATCGGGGCTTTGTTGACCATGCTGATATTTGGTGTAATGTCAGATGCATATGGCCACAGGCTGTTCATCATCATAGGCATATTCCTTTCCCTGCTTTCCGGCATTGTAATCATTGTTTCAGATAATATATGGGTGATCGTGGCCGCTCGTTTTGTGGAAGGGGTCGGTTGTGGAGCATTCTTCCCAGCAGCTTTTGCTATGTTATCCCGATTCGAGAAGCGTGGTAAGTATTTCGGCGAGTTCAATTCACTCCTTAACCTGGGACTGGCTGCCGGGATGGGGTTTGCAGGGATATTGGTGGCAACAGGCACAAAAAATGGCCTGATACTATTTGAAGGGTTGATGGTCCCGGTCTTCATGATATCTTTAATGGTCCTGGTGAATAACGGCCGGGGTGATCCGGTGTCAAGCAAGGACGAGATACTTTCTGTGCTTTTCAAGTCCAGGAAGTTGTTTGTACATACCGAATATTTTCAGATATGGTTGCTATCTTTCGTGTTGTTCGGAAGCAGCGGGGTACTCATAGCCCTATACCCTGATTTCAGTATAGGATTCCTCGATAAAGGTGCACTGGGTATGTATCTTGCCAGTGTATACCTGGGCGCCATGGTCACATCACTGTTGGCAGGAAGGCTGCTTATTCGTAGGGATAACCTTGTCAGGGTAGGTCTGGCAATAACCGGTGTGGGTGCACTGGCAGCGGTGTTCGATCCCCTTGGCCTGACACTGATGGGCGCCGGGTCAGGACTGGGATTGGTAGGTCTGGTCACAGGTGTATCCCACCTGGACATTGAAAAGGGACTGGCTATGGGGATATTTAATACCTGTACCTATGCAGGGCTTGGCATGGTTCCATTGATAAGCGGACTTATGCTTTCTACAATGGGGTATAATGGGGTTTTCATGCTAAATGTTGTATTGCTCATTGGCATGGCATTTTTGCCAATGGGTGCCCTGAAAAAAGATTAAAAAAAATAAAAAAAGAGGAATGCTCAGAAACTGAGATCCTCAAGTTCGGTAAAACTGATATCCTGCATTCCTTCCAGATCTGCCAGCAGTGTATCCAGTTCAGCCCCATCTGATTCGATCGTCGACATCTCACCGTCCATTACCTCCCCGGTGGCAGCAGGCGTTGCTGTCGGAGTGGTCGAGGTTGTGTCAACACCGGATGTATCTTCCTTTGGTGCAGTACAGCCGGACATCGCAAGGCCCGTTACCAGTACAGCCAGTACCATAATGTTCAACAATTTCATGCTTCATCCTCTCCACTAATAGGTGACCAATCGCCTTCTACGGTTTGCCCGCTATCAGGTATTACCGTGTAGGTGCCGTGGCCCCGGAGTACTGCGCTGCCTGAACCTTCGGCAGTAAGTTCAATGTCATCACCATTTATGGTCACTGTGATACTACCGCCGCTGATAGTGGCTGTGCCGTCAAATCCACTGTATTTTACCGTACCGTCACTCATTTCCGTTTTGGTGCCATTACCGGTCACTTCTATTTGAGCATTACCGTCATAGTCTGCAATGGTCAGTACACCGCTTTTGGCGCTTAACTCGATGTCAATATCACCAGATAAGGTTGCCTTTCCATTACCTGAAGCCGTAAGGGTGCCAGAACCTCTCAGGTCAACTGAGCCGGGTCTGTGTTCCTTGAGTTCGACAAATATCTCTCTTAATATGGAATTTGCCTCCCTGAGTGCCTGGTTTGTTTCCTTGATCTGTACATTTGCTTCTGCTAAGATTTTTTTTGCATCTTCGGCATCAATAAATTGTCCTGCGTCATCGAACCCTGAGTGTACAGCGAACAGTTCATTAGCAATTTCATAACTATCTTGGGCTTGTGCCCTTGCTTCATTGTACTCATCAAGCAGTTTTTCAAGTTTAGCTGTATCCTCACCGGCTGCTTCCAGTCTATTAATCTCATCCTGAATGCGATAAGCAATGGATTCGCTGCGCTCAAGGAAAGCATCTACCCTGTTATTCACTGTACCCATTATGAAATACCTTGATTCCAGGTGGACATGCTGCCATATGTTCCTTATTTCCTAGATTACAGCCTGGAAATCTTCCCTTGTTTCGGCAGCGGCAACATCATCTCTCAAGTCTTCAAGGTCATCAATGTATCCCTGTACGTTTTCAGATGCAGTAAATGGTGCATAGCCATTTTCTTCGGCTATCTCTGCCCGTATCTTGAGCGATTCAAGTCGTCTCATAGTATAGTCAATGGTATGGTTGAGATAGTCTTTGGTGGATTGTTTTAATGTAACGATGTTTTCCCTGGACCTTACATCATTGAATCTATCTTTTGCATCCAGGAATGATTCCCTTGAATCCTGGTAGGTCTTCTTAGCGTCTTCTACCCTGTTAGTATATGTCTGGTATTTATCCTGTGCAACCTGATACGAATCCCGTGGGGTTTCGGCATAGGCCATTGCTGGGACGAACATCACCAGTTCCAGCATCAATGTTGCGAACATTGCAAACATTGGGTTTTTTCTTGATCTCTTACTTTTTTCCTTTATAGTTTCCTCCTTGAATTAAGGAAGTCTGTCTGACTTCTCTAAGCGACACCCATGATATGAGATTGTCGGAAAAGTACCAAAATTGAAACATTGAATGATATCCAACTCAGTAAATCGCTATGCATTGCCACATTAAAATTTCAGGTAGGGTTGAAATACCTCGAAATATCGACTTTTCCGACAGTCTCGATATAACCCAATAAGACAATTCCAAAATTTCCTTTCTG
>JAMJFQ010000051.1 GCA_023544605.1 ANME-2 cluster archaeon
TCTGCGCTCATGGTGCTGACCATGTTCACAGCACTGGTGCCCGCGGCATCGGCTGTTACAACGACACAAGTGTCGGCACCTTATGAATTCATTGGCATTGTCAATGAGACTGCAGCTAATACAGGAGCTGGTAAGTATTTCGAAATGAATGCTACATCTAGAGATAATCCCAGTTTATTGTATTTTGATCTTGCTGATATGGAAGGAAATGAGAAACTTTATATAAATACAGGTACTTCCGACAAGATGACACTCAAGAAAGGTTCTGACAACCTGACATATACTACGACTCCTTGGAAAGATCCAGATACTAAAAAGCCAATAGTTGCTTGGTTAGGAGAGAAATACTTTGTAGTCAGCAATGAATCAGGGAAGTGGATTCTCAGTCGCTTTATTGTCGATGAAGATAACTCTGATGATTATCTCCTGAGAGTCGGTGACAGTCTGACCCTTGCTGAGGGATGGGAAATCAAAGCTCTTGAAATCGATGTCGATGGTAAGAAGGCATGGCTATCCCTCACTAAAGATGGTGAAGAAATTGCAAACAAGGTTGTAAAAGAAACTGAATATTTCGTCTATGAAAAGGATCTTGGTCGTGGGACAAACAATAAGGACGAAGTTATGAACTTTACAGTTGATACCGTATTCGCTGGTATGAACACTAATCTGGTAAAGATCAAGAATATCGACCTTATTAGCGATGAACCACTTGAGTTAAAGAGTGGAAGTGACAAGCCATACAGTGACTACAAGATGACAGTAAATAAGCCAAATATAATCGTCAAAGTCAATAGTGATGTATCTCTTACTGAAGATGGAGTCATAGACATCCTTGGTGGCCGATTCCAAATAAGAGTTACCAAAGATGAGAAAATGGCTGCTATTGTCAAGACAGTAACCGAACCAGGTATATATGAATTCATTGGCATTGTCAATGAGACTGCAGCTAATACAGGAGCTGGTAAGTATTTCGAAATGAATGCTACATCTAGAGATAATCCCAGTTTATTGTATTTTGATCTTGCTGATATGGAAGGAAATGAGAAACTTTATATAAATACAGGTACTTCCGACAAGATGACACTCAAGAAAGGTTCTGACAACCTGACATATACTACGACTCCTTGGAAAGATCCAGATACTAAAAAGCCAATAGTTGCTTGGTTAGGAGAGAAATACTTTGTAGTCAGCAATGAATCAGGGAAGTGGATTCTCAGTCGCTTTATTGTCGATGAAGATAACTCTGATGATTATCTCCTGAGAGTCGGTGACAGTCTGACCCTTGCTGAGGGATGGGAAATCAAAGCTCTTGAAATCGATGTCGATGGTAAGAAGGCATGGCTATCCCTCACTAAAGATGGTGAAGAAATTGCAAACAAGGTTGTAAAAGAAACTGAATATTTCGTCTATGAAAAGGATCTTGGTCGTGGGACAAACAATAAGGACGAAGTTATGAACTTTACAGTTGATACCGTATTCGCTGGTATGAACACTAATCTGGTAAAGATCAAGAATATCGACCTTATTAGCGATGAACCACTTGAGTTAAAGAGTGGAAGTGACAAGCCATACAGTGACTACAAGATGACAGTAAATAAGCCAAATATAATCGTCAAAGTCAATAGTGATGTATCTCTTACTGAAGATGGAGTCATAGACATCCTTGGTGGCCGAATGCAAATAAGAGTTACCAAAGATGAGAAAATGGCTGCTATTGTCAAGACTGTAGAAATTGGCGGCGGAGAAACACCAACCAAGACTGCAGTACCCACAGAAACCGCAACTGAAGTCGGAACCGAAGAAGGCACTGAAGCAGGAACTGAAGACGGCACTGAAGCACCAACTGAAGAGCCTACCGAAGTACCTACCGAAGTACCTACTGAGGAGCCAACCAAGGAACCAGGTTTCGAGGCAGTATTCGCTATCGCAGGTCTGCTTGCAGTGGCATATCTGGTCCTGAGAAAGCGTGAATAAATAAAATATACAGATGAAGGGATAATTTATCCCTTCTCCTTTCTTTTTTAAAGTTAAGTTTTCATAGATCATCAATAGGAATTGGTGAAATCGGTTATGTTTGTACAAAAAAAATTAATGGTCATTGTTTTATTGATCTCAATTATTGTAGTATCAGGGTGTGCACAAAACACGGGAAATGACACTCTCACTAATAGTTCAGATACTACCTCATCAATTTCAGAATTGGATAATTACAGCCTTGACTCATTGGTCATAGTCGAGCAATTACCTGGCGGGTACGAAATTCTGGGAATCCTTCCCATCTCTGATTACGATATATATTCAGAGAACATTATTGATGCAAGAGAAGGGGCCTATCGGGACAGAGATAATTTTGATGTTTTTCTGGATATCATTGAATTAAATTCAGAACAGGCAGCATTGGAATTTATTTTAAGTTACAAGGCGCAGTATGAACCGCTGCCCACCGGAGATAGATTTACTACCATACACTTCAATGGACATGATGC
The DNA here is from genome assembly GCA_023544605.1 of ANME-2 cluster archaeon. Lineage (GTDB taxonomy): Archaea > Halobacteriota > Methanosarcinia > Methanosarcinales > Methanocomedenaceae > Methanocomedens_B. The sequence goes on from JAMJFQ010000051.1 coordinate 2,487, forward strand.
CACAAGGATAACTCAATACAGGATCTCTGGTGGCACCCAGAAACCAAAGTACCAGATTATCTGGAATAACGAAAATCTGGTTTTCGTAGTCATAAGTAACTCTCATTTTGAAAGTTCTTCATTTGAGCTGGCAAAAGCTACAGGTCGTTGACTCTAACCAAAACGTGTAATATAGTATATTGTCATAAAAAATAATATGTAATATTAATATCATCATTATAATAATAACCGGTGTTTATTATGACCTTCAAAAATGGATTACCATTGAAATATATACTTATCATTGCATTATTTATTTCAGGTTTTTGCACGACAGCACAGGCATGGGAAGACGAGGACCTAAAACATTGGGCTGAGAAAAAATCCGCTAAGCTGTACTGGGGAGATACGTTGCAGAATGGGGTATATAAGATTGAAGCCTATGATTTTCCACGGATAGATCGAAAAGGTCAAATTGGCACACCATATATAGGAATTAACCTTTATAAGGATGGGGAACTGGTTGCTAGTGATAGTATGGTTAGTTTTGATCAATTTATTTATGAAGGTGAAGTAAGAGTTAGTTGTGATGGGTTGATGCCGGATAGTGATATACACTGGCAAAACGACAACTATGAACCCTGGGCCGAAATGAGAATGGAGTTGCGCGCCCTTCCTAACCTGGACATCTCGATTGTGACCGATAAGAATAACGATGCCGATACCTACAAAGTCACCGATTCCAAGATAATTATCACTCTTACCGTGCAGAATAAGGGAGGTGCTCCTATTAAGGAAGTTGACCTTAATGTGGACTTTGGAGGCCTTGAGTTTGAGACTTTCAGCCCCGAAAAAAAGACCTATTTTACTGAAGATGAAATACATCACGGTGCTTCCATAACCAAGATTTTTTACCTGAAAACCCCATCTCATATGAATGATACCGACTATGAAATAACGGTAAATGTCACCGGCATAGACGAAAAAGAGGTGGTGCACAATTTCACCAAAAATAAGGACCTTACTGTCCTTAACATGATAACTATCATTAAGAACGCCAAATCAGATATCTTCATGACAGATACTGCATTTGTGCAGGTAACCATTCGAAACGATGGCGCTTATGCAGTGAATGGTATCGAACTTAAAGATACCGTAGGAGATTACTTTGAATTGGTCGGCAGTTCTTCTTTGTTGTGGAATTTTAACCTGGGGTCAAAGGAGTATAAAGATTACAAATATACCATCAAACCCGTAAAACCGAACAAGAACGGGTACACTCTTCCTGAAGCAGAAGCAGGCTGGGTGGTGAATGGAATAGAGTATGACCAGACATCCGATAAGCCCAAGATCATTGTACACGGCTCAAAGATACTGCTTGAAAAAACGGTAAGTCCTACACAGGCACAGCCCAATACCAATGTAACCGTTACCGTTACTGCTACGAATATCGGCGATGTCAAAGCCAATGTCGAGATTTTTGATAAGAATCCCTTACCTGAGAATGTAACTCTTGTAAGCGGCGAACTTTATACCAAGCAGGTTATAGATGAAGAAGACAGCATCAGTATGAGCTATATTGTGATGGCTGACACTGACGGCCATTATGAGTTACCAAGGGCTACAGCTAAATTCTTTGACCTTCAGGGATATCGCAGCGAAGAGGTATCTGATTCTCCGGTATTTACCGCAGGAAATCCCCCGCCTGCCGGTGGAACGCCGCGCCCGGGATATACCGCAACACCTACACCCATACCGGTTCCCACAGCTACACGTGAAGAACCAGGCTTTGGGATTCTTACCGCCATTATGGGTGTATGTCTGGCAGTGTTCATGACCCTGCGCAGGCAGTAGAGCAGGTTGGTTTCAATGGAACCAGTCCGGATACTTGATATCATCAAATCCCGCCGGAGTGTCAGGGATTTTTTAAAAAGGCCGGTTGAGGATGACCAAATAGCAGATATCCTTGAGGCTGGCCGGTGGGCGCCGTCTGGCCTGAACAACCAGCCTTGGCGCTTTGTCGTGGTCACGGACAAGGGACTTGCCGCCTCATTGGCAGATTGTACAAGGTATGGCTCCATCATTCAGGGAGCACCTCTGCTGATTGCAGTATTCCTTGACAAAGAGGTGATGTATGACCATACCAAGGATACCCAGGCATGCGGTGCAGCCATACAGAATATGTTACTTACCGCCCATGGTATGGGACTGGGTGCCGTGTGGCTGGGTGAGATCTTGAACCACAAAGCCGAAGTATCCCGGATTCTTGAAGCACCGGAATCAATGGAACTCATGGCAGTTGTAGCTGTGGGTTATCCTGCCGCCGGCAGCAGGAGCAGATCAGGTGTGCGCCGCGATATTTCTGAGATTGCCTTTGCAGAGAAGTTCAACAAATCTATTTTTTAAGTATCATTACTGTACCCAGAATGATGCTGACCACGAACCCACCGATACCTACCATATCAAGGACAGGATCCTCTGGTGCCAGTATCAGCAACGCAGCTGAAGCTACCAGCAGGGCGGTAATAAAAATGTTCTTTAAAACAGTATCGATAAATCGTCTTTTCTTAGCAGCGATTTCCTGTCTGCTACTATTTGACACTTTAATGATCCTAAGGGTCTCAAATAGATCATTTATGCCTGCAGGAACATTTTTCACCAGGTCATAAATGCTGTCCCATTCCATCTGGAAGTCTTCAACGATCTTTGTGGGAGAATATTTTTTCCTGGCGATCTCTTTAGACAGGGCTTTAACTTCATCCATGAGATTGAAATCCGAGTCCAGGTCAAGGCATGTACTTTCAACCAGGACTAGAGCCCTCTCAAGCAGCGAAAATGTGCGGGGCAATGCCAGGTCATATTTCAATGAAAGTTTTACAAAGTCGTCGCTATGCCGTTCACCTCTCCCATAATGTTGCCTGGAAATAAGTTCGTCAATATCCCACTTGAATGCATGAATGTCAATATCATCAGTATTTTTATGAGCTATTTTTAGCATTGACCTCGCAACCATGTCAACATCTTTGATGTAGACAGCATAGAACACCGAGTACATATCCTTCTTGATATCGGAATCAAGCTTCCCTATAGCACCGAAGTCCAGGTATGCGATAGTTCCATCATTCATGACGAATATATTGCCTGGATGAGGGTCTGCATGGAAGTATCCGTCTATATAGACCATTTGGAGAAAACTGGATGAGATGAGTTTTGCGACCCTTTTTCTTTCAAAGGAACTAAAAGCCCGGTATTCCCCTAACGGCACCCCATAAATGTGCTCCATGACAAGTACATTGTCATTGGTTAACTCCCAGTAGACCTTTGGAATATGCACTTGTTTTAGATCCTTGAAATTTTCCCGGAATCGTTCCATGTTGAGGGCTTCATTACGGTAATCAAGTTCTCTATTGAGCATGGTCTTGAACTCCTCAAGGAAACCATCAACATCGATATTACTTTTAATTTTCAGGAGTTTCAGGAAAATGAACTTTAGATCATACAATATATCGAGGTCAAGGTTGATCACATTCATCATACCAGGCCTGGCTATCTTGACCACGACGTTTTCTCCATTCAGTACAGCTTCATACACCTGGGCAATAGAGGCACTGGCTATGGGTTCTTTGTTAAAATCATCAAATAGTGCGGTGAAAGCGCTTTGAACCCCTTTTTCTCCTGAAGTGGTACCGCATACAACACTGAATGCTTCCTGCATTTTTTCAAAGTCATATGCCTGAACCTTTTCTTGAAGTTTTTCAAGTTCCTTGCCATATTCGACGGGAATAATATCAGGCCGTCGGCTCATGGCCTGACCCAATTTTATGAATGTGGGCCCAAGTTCTTCAAAGGCCATACGCAGTTTAACTGAGCTGGACCTGCGCTCAAAATCGATCTGACACGTGCAGAGGTCTACAGCGTCTTTTTTTTGACGAGACTCTTTAGATAATATAGTAAAAAGCCGGTATTTATAAAAAACCCGCCCGATTTTAATATACCTTTTGATCTTACTGAACATTCTGTATAATATCAGCGTGTTATATGTTTATAAATATAACTTTTTTACATTTGAGAATGGTGGCCCGGATAGTACACTTTTTTTCCATTTAGAGAGATGTAATATATTCCATCATTGAGTCGAATATCTTTTTTCCATCCCTGGAACCCAGGATCTCTTCGGATGCCCGCTCAGGATGGGGCATCATCCCCAGGATATTGCCCTTCTCATTAAGAATTCCGGCAATGTTCTCGATAGATCCGTTCGGGTTCGCTTCATCAGTAGTATTACCCTGCTCATCCACATACCTGAATGCGACCCTGTCCTGTGCATTGAGTTTGGAGAGGGTGTGCTCATCTGCAAAATAATTTCCTTCCTTATGTGCAATAGGTAACCTGATAACCTCGCCCTTTTTAAAGGATCTCGTAAAAGGGGATACGTTATTTTCCACCCGCAGGTTGGCCCAGTCACACCTGAACTTTGGGTAGCGGTTGGTCATAAGCGCACCGGGTAATAGTCCCGATTCTACCAGTATCTGGAACCCGTTACAAATACCTATTACAGGCAGTCCCTTATCTGCCATTTTCCTGAGAGAGTTCATTATTGGCGCCCTTGCAGCGATGGCACCTGCCCGAAGATAATCGCCATACGAGAACCCACCTGGTACCACCGCACCATCATATCCTTCCAGGTCATCTTTATACCATACAAGGTCGGTATCCACTCCCACGACCTCATTGAGCACATAATGCACATCATGGTCACAGTTGCTGCCACCGAACTGCAGGACTGCTATCTTCATCCGGACTCCTCGAGAACAATTTCATAATTATGTATCACAGGGTTTGCCAGCAGTCGATTGCACATTTCATCAACTTTGAATCGTGCCTCATCCCTGGAAGCTGCATCAAGATCGAGAATGAACCGTTTTTGCATCTGAAGGGAATTTGTTGGATAACCCAGGTGCTCAAGTGCTTTTTTAATCGTGGTAGCCTCGGGATCAAGCATCCCGCTTTTCAGCCCAATGGTTACTTCGGCGTGGTATTGCATTTTTGACACCTCAAAATCTGATACCATATGATAGGAACAGAATGATAATTACCTTTTCGGTATTTACTTACATGTTCCTGGGAGCATGTATCCCCAGTGTGTCCAGCACAATTGACAGCACGATCCTTGCACAGTCCACCAGGACCAATCTTGAATCCCGTAAAGAAACTTCAGCGTTGAGTACCGGTACGTATCTGTAGAACTGGTTGAAACAGTCGGCCAGTTCCCTTGCATAGGTAGCAAGATGATGAGGTTTCAGGTCTGAGGCCGCCGTGTCGATAACTGAAGAGAACTTAGCCAGGTGTTTTATCAGTTCTATTTCCTGGTCTTCCACCAGCACAGATATATCATAGTGAAGGTCTGCAATCTTTACACGTGATTCTTCTGCATTTGCCAGTATGCTGCACGACCTGGCATGGCTGTACTGGATGAACGGAGCTCCCTGTTTCTCAAAGTCCAGTGCTTCCCTCCAGTCAAAGACCGTAGATTTCTCAGGAGAGACCTTGACCACATCATACCTGACCGCCCCAATCCCTACAAATGTTGCCACATCATCTTTAAAATCATCCGCTGTATCGGGTCTGCGCTTCTCCACTTCTACCAGTGCCTGTGTCTTTATCTGGTCCAATAGTTCATCGGTACTGATGAACGTACCCCGCCTGGTGCTCATACTGCCTTCTGGCAGGGATACGAACTCGAAAATAACGATTTCAGGTTCTTTCTCACCCAGTGTGTTCAGCACAGCTTTCAACTGTCCGGATATCAATTTGTGGTCTGCCCCCAGCACATCGATCATCCTGTCGCAATGCCCGGCTTTCCACAGGTGGTATGCCAGATCCCTGGTGGTGTACAGGGATGTACCGTCACTACGTTGTATCACCAGTTTCTTTTCAAAACCATAATCAGTCAAGTCTACCATCAGGGCGCCATCATCAATAACGGTCCTGCCTGTATCTTTTATGCGCTCTACCGTTGTGCTGACATCACTGTTGCGGACATAGGTTGATTCCCAGGCAAAGGAATCATGCTGGATGTTCATGCGCTTTAAGGTCTGTTTGATACCTTCCATTGTCAGGTCAACAGCATGTTTGAACCGCTCTGCTACATCCACATCACCATGTTCGATACGCCGCATCAATTCGTCGATCTCGGCCACCTTATCAGGTTCATCGTTCAACACCCTGTTCGCCTTGATATAAATGTCTGCAATGGCATGGTCCGACTTCTTTGCAGTATCAAATTCGAAATGTTCCAGCGCCCATGAGACAATAGCGATCTGCCTGCCCATATCATTGATGTAATATTGGGTCTCCACATCATATCCTGCCTTTTTCAGTATTCGGCCAAGAGTATCCCCGATAATGGAATTGCGGATATGTCCCACATGCAGCGGTCCGTTGGGATTGGCTGACGTATGTTCCAGGATGACCTTGCCGCACCCGGTCCGGGCGCCGTAATCCGGTCCCTGTGTTCGTATGGCAGACATGGTATGGTCCAGGAACGTGGGATTGACAAAGAAGTTAAGATAAGGACCGGCGGTCTCGACCCTGTCAATAAGTCCGGCTTCAGGCAATTCAATGGACGATGCAAGCATTAATGCTATATCCATCGGGCTTTTTCTGCATGCCGGGGCCAGCCTGAACGCTACCGATGAGGCAATATCGGCATGTACCGACATTTCCAGGCTAAGGTCTTTTGCTTCCAGAGCGTTCGCTTCAAGGGCAGAAATAAGAACGTGTGCAACCTGTGATTTGAATTGTAAGAACATGGTCATCAGCATATTGGTAGTTAGGAGGATGTAGATTGATGACCATCTACATAATTGTTTCTTTGCGATGACCTAATTCCGGGCCCTGAGTCTGAGGAATGCTAAAATAAGCAGCACAAATGCGGTAAACACTCCCGGGCCGGGTAGCTCGCCCATACCCTGGAATAGACCACCACTTGCAGGGTCCGAAATATCCCGTGTACCATCATCGGAATCTGTTACTTCGGTACCATCGCCTTCTACTGTTATCTGAATGGTGACAGACGGTTTTTCGTCCAGATAGAAATTGTAGGTCCCTGGCTCATTGAGCTGGAAGGATGTACGCTGCCTGAAGGACATGTATGCTTCATTCGTGGTATAATTCTCAAAAACGTTCCTATCACATACCACCGTGAACCAGCGTCTGTTCCTGTCGTCATTGAAAATAGAGATATTCTGGCCCAGCTGGAAGGTGGTGCTGGGGCTTTCGGGATTTAAAAATAAACCCGTGGTCGGTTCATCAGCTATAGGTACATTTATGGTTATAAAGGGATCCAGGGCCGATACAGGCTGGATGATCGTGAAAAGTATTAGCAAGGCAAAGATTGTTTTGAGCATAGAAATCCTCGACAGATGTATAGTTACTATTTGCATTTGACCGTATAAATATTATTCTCCTTTATAATTTACCAGATGTGAATGCTGCAATCATGTTTCGAAAAATATATACATAATTATTTCAATCGTTATTGAAATAATACCTAATTGTGAGGAAGAATAACCATGGCCGAAAAACTTTCATCTATCAGTAAATATCTGACCCTATGGATCCTGTTGGCAATGGCTGGTGGGATCGTTTTAGGAGCAGTGTATCCTGAAATAGCCGACATACTGGACACCTACCGTATCGAGCAGGTCTCACTTCCTATCGCCATCGGGCTTATCTGGATGATGTACCCACCCCTTGCGGGAGTGAAATATGAAGAACTCTCAAAGATGAGGGCGCAAAAAAAAGCAATGAGCGTATCGATCATCCAGAACTGGGTGATAGGACCTGTGCTCATGTTCTCATTGGCGTGGATATTTTTGCCAGACCTCCCTCATTATCGCATAGGTCTGATCATTATTGGTCTTGCCAGATGTATTGCCATGGTGCTTGTCTGGAACCAGCTTGCCAGTGGGGACAATGACCTGGCCGCTGTACTGGTTGCACTGAACTCTGTTTTCCAGGTTGCACTCTATTCTGTGCTGGCCTATGTGTTCGTGACCGTGCTGTCTAGCTGGATCGGTGGTGCATCTGCAGGAGCAGTGGTGGATATATCCATATACCAGGTGGCAAAGGCGGTCTTCATTTACCTGGGTATTCCTTTTATCGGTGGGATGGTAACACGTTTCGTCCTTGTCAAGAGACGGGGCAAGGAATGGTACGATGATATATTTATGCGAAAACTGGGTCCTACAGCACTGATCGGATTGATATTCACTATCATAGTAATGTTCTCATTGAAAGGCGAAATTATTGTAAACCTACCCTGGCACGTGTTCAGGATCGCGGTTCCCTTACTTGTTTATTTCATCCTGATGTTCGGGATATCCTTTATCATGTCTCACAGGCTCGGATTCACTTATGAGGAGAGCACGACCCTTGCATTTACTGCTGCCAGCAACAACTTCGAACTGGCCATTGCGGTTGCGATTGCCGTGTTCGGGATAGGGTCGGGTGAGGCTTTTGCGGCTGTGGTAGGCCCGCTCATCGAGGTTCCGGTGATGCTGGGGCTGGTACACGTAGCCAGGAAGTTGAGTATGGTATGGTTCGACAAGGATGGTCTTCCAGTAGGCAGGAAGAGCAGTACAGGTTAGCATAAATTTAAATTGCTTTAATGAAAACCAGCCATCATGACCCGGATAATAATTGATGAAGAGCAATGTAATGGCTGCGGCGATTGCTTAGGGGTGTGCAAGAGCCGGAGCCTGGAAGTCCATGATGGTATATGTGTTGCAGTCCGGCCAGATGATTGTAAACTGTGCATGTTGTGTAAAGTAACCTGCCCTGTGGGGGCTATTGAGATAGAGGTGTGAATGAATGGACAAAGAAGAAGGATGTAGTTGTTTCAATGCTGCCCTGGTCAACCATGCCCTCAAGAAGAAAAAGAGCAGCCTGCACAAGGCCGCCTGTCCAGTGTGCTGCAAGACCTTTACCACCAACAGGGAGGGGGACGAGGTGGTATGCTTCGACTGCCAGAAAGGTCTCAGGCATAAGGTAGAGGTACTGGGAATCGGTGGGAAGCAGTACAATGATACCCTGAATACGACAGTTCAGGCTGTGCTGGGTACCGAGTTCACGGTCATACCCGTAACAGATGTGGAGTCGATCATGACATACGGAGTGGCCGTCACACCTGCCGTGATAGTTGACGGCAAGGTGATGTGTGAAGGCAGGGTACCTGAATACATTGAGATGGGTGAGTGGATCGGCAAACAAAATGATACCTGCTGATAAAACCACTTTCAATGATCAAAGGTTTTCATTTAGCTTCTTCCAGGATAAACTGAGGATTGAAAAGGTATGACCCATCAACAGGGCATCAGGTACATACGCACATAGTACTGAGTGAACTTGGCATAAAGAAATCGAAAGATATGGATATGAAGCCTACTGAGGTAAAAGATATAATGGTGCCGGCACCGTGCCTGGTCAGGTACAATGCTGCTTTATTGCTTAACTGTCCCACATTTGCCGCACCGGCACAGGAGCACATGGAGGGCTAAGTACTCATGAAGGGCATCAATTCCTGCGGTTAATAATGTGCTCAGCATAGCATTTCAAATTGTAGTGAAATGATTATACTTAAGTATTATGGTTTCAATAAATATTGAAATAATACATAATCAATCGATTTTATAGGGGGATACATTTGAAGATCGAAATATTGGGAACGGGTTGTGCAAAATGTAAAACGGTCACTGATAATGTCAAGCGGGCAGTGGAGGAACTGGGGCTGGACATTGAGGTGGAGAAGGTAGAGGATATCAACCGCATTCTTGACTATGGTGTGATGATGACGCCCGGAGTCGTAATGGACGGCGAGGTAAAGATTGCTGGTAAGATACCTGATGTCAAGCAG
>JAMJFQ010000052.1 GCA_023544605.1 ANME-2 cluster archaeon
TCGATCATCGATAGACTCTGTCAATTACTCACGCAAGGACCTATACAACACGATTGTTTTATAATTGTATTTAAAGTATAAAAATATTGCCAGAATGGATGAAATGATATTTTAAGCTAAATGACCCTCAGGTATATCAACAGCGCGATCAGTAAAAGCACTGCCCCGGTAATTAACCTTATCTCGATTCGTCTGCGCTCCCTGAGGTCGTCTACCCTTTGTGGACTAAGCCCGAACGCCAGCAATATACCCAGCGCCAGCACAGGCAGTACCACACCCAGATTATAAATTGCCAGATACACTGCACCTTCGGCAATCTCCCCCCTGCTTATCACCATATCCAGTATGGCAAAATAGACCGCTCCCACACAGGGTGCCTTTATCATTGAGAACAGCCCACCTGCAAGAATGGATATTAACAGGGTGTTCTTGCCACCTATCCCCCTGGCAAAACTGGAGAATGAACGGGGGGTCTTTAATGATGAGCGGTCATGTACTTTCATATAATATGCATCATAGAAATGCCATAAACCAAGCAGTGCTATCAATAGTAACAAAGATAGCGTGATGCTTTCCTGTATCTCAGGATGTTGTTTCACTATGCTTAAAAGACCCATCCCCACTACCATGTATACGGCAAATATACCTGCACAGAATCCTGCCACCATTATCAACAGGTCACGGCGGTTACCTTTTGAAGATAAGGTTATGGATGCCATAAACGCCATCACTGCCAGCAGGCATGGATTGAAACCTGCAAGCAGACCAGCTATTAATACGACAAAAAAGGATAGTTCAGGTAGTGTTTCATACCCGGCAGCAGACTGTGATGAAACATTCTCGGTCAAGGGGGGAGCATTTTCAATGCTATCAATCAGCATTGTTTCTAACAAGCTTTCATTGCCATTGTAATCAGAATAGGATAAAACGATCTGGCGGTTGATAACAAAAGCAGGGACACGGTAAACCCCATATACCTTCATGCGGTCATATCCTGCGATACCGTCATATTCTCTTAAGATCTCGTATTCATACAGTGTCACATTATCGTACTGTCCGGCAACTTCCAATAATACCGGTGATGCCTGGGCACATTTGGAACAGTCATCCTCATAAAAATACTCTATCTCGATGATACCGGGCTGACAGGCTGCCTGAAACGTCGACAACAATAATAGTGCGGTGATAAGTACCAGACTACTAATGGCATACTGTGGAAGCACATGTTTTTTTATCATAATGGCCCTCCCACACCTGGCCTGTGGTAAGGTTGAAAAGTTCCCCCGTGTCAGTAGAGACATATCCTTCAACCACGAACAGGTCTTTTACAGTACCACACGAACAGGTCCGCTCCATCATCTCCACCTTCCAGTAGGGCTGTTCTTGCTGTATCAAGCTACCGTTTATGGTATATAGCGAATCCTGTATTAATGTGCTTTTCACAACCCTCCATTCAGGTCTTTTGAAATTTTCAGATAGGTATTGTTGAGCAGCAGGGTCCTGTGCCACTATTTCCACTGCCTGCTTGCCATTGACCTCGAAATATAATCCATAACTTGACTTTGGGTGCCCGGAAAACATTACAAAAACCGTAACCGCCGCTATAATGCAGACCAGTAAAAGTACGGCCAGGATGACCAGTATCCCGGATTCGCTTTTCTGGTTCATAGCTCAAAATCAGTGTAATATTTATTAAACCTTTGCTGCATCTGTTCCCAGGTGGGCAGGTTTGTCTGGCACCCCACTTTCTCAACCACGAATGATGCGGTCGTTGACCCCACCCGCCCGCATACCTCCAGGGGATAACCCATGGTATATGCAAGCAGGAAACCTGCACGATGTGAATCACCGGCTCCTGTAGGATCAGAGGCCAAAACCTGTATGGCCGGGATAAAGATGCGCTCTCCATCCCTGTATATCTCGCTCCCTTCCTTATCCAGTGTGACCACCACTACCCCTATTTCCTCTTCTATCTCTTCCCGGCTGCAGCCCGTCATCTGCCCCAGCCGCTCGATCTCATGACGGTTAGTGAACAGGATATCAGTATGCTCCAGTATGGTTTCCAGACATTCCTGTGGATATACCACCAGGTCCTGACCCGGGTCAAATGACACAAAATCTGCACGCTGGGCTGCCAGGCTATTAAATACCGGGTCAGCCGTGGCCAGGTGGACAAAATCAAGGTTTGGCGCTTCCAGTTCAGGGAAATACTTTGACGCCCCCCAGTAAAAGTAGGTTATCTGGTTGTGGTCCTCATCAGTATATATGAATGCAGAGGCCGTCTTCTCATGTTCCATCGGGAACATTAGATTGGTATCCACGCCCAGGCTTTCCAGGTGCCGGCAATAATCCGAACCCTTGAAATCGCCGCCAACCGGGGAGATCAACTGACTTTTGCCTCCCAGCCGGGCTATGCCGGCAGCAATGTTAGCAGCACCGCCCCCATAATAGATATGGTAATCATTTATTGGGGTGGATGAATTGGGGGACGGGAAGTGTGTGACATCAAACAGGTGGTCCAGGGCAGTGTGCCCAATTACCGAAATTGTTGTATCCAAAGACAATACCCCAAAAAATCACATTACTCTTCTTGATATTCCAGTTCAGTGACCTCTACTACATTGAGGGGGATATTCTTCAAGGCCTTTCCTATAACCGATTTAGCTATCCTGGCAGCATGCTCTTCATTCTCTGCATCAAAAACTTTCATTTCCAGTGCCAGACCCACCAATGCGGTATTGGCAGCCATGAACACACTGTCAAAAGGTTCGTTGCATGCAGGGCATTGGGTGCTTCCCACATCGATCTCGACATATTCAAGCTGGGGGTTCAATCGTTTTCCGGCCTCAGCGATTGCCACTCCCATTGCATCATCAACAGTACTAATATCCTTTACCAACCAGGCCGCTTCAAGAATCACTTTGTAATTATTCAACATCCAACATCTATCCTCACATTTATTTCATTCTTATCATTTTAACTGTTTCCAATTGCTTTTTCCATTTGGATCATAGTGCAAATAATGTTTCTTCACTTACCGTAAATACTCCCAATCTCACTCCCGCATCCAGCCATGCATGACCATAGCTGAAACATACCAGGGCATTCACCAGGTCTTCCTTTTCCACAAAATGTACACCGTCATTGAAATATGACCGCGCCATATTGAGGTAATCACCAGCCACACCAGCCAGATAGGAATTTTCACCGATTGATATCTCGATATCTTCCAGAGCACCTTTAAGCATGACCCTATATCGGTTGGTCTTTTCATCAAGACTGGCAGGTTGAGGTTGCATGAGTGCAGTTTTGTCTGGAAGTTACGTAAATGTTGTTATTATCGGGAAGTAACCGGTGGCTAACTTTTAGCCGCCAGGTCCTTGGTAAACCACTCCTCAACAGCATCGCCGTGATACAGTTTTCCCAGGTCAGCTTCAAGGTTGGAAGGTTCCACTTTGATCATCCAGGCCTCGCCATATGGGTCATCTGCCAGTAATTCAAGATTGTCCTCAATCTCAGAGTTGACCTCTATTACTTTGCCTGAAGCAGGCATGATCAGTCCGCCTACCCATTTAGCAGATTCCAGGGAACCGAAGGCATCTCCTGCTTCAAATTCATCATCTTCAAGGGGTAGGTCAATAAATTCTATCTCACCCGCTGCTGTACCGCCGTAGGCGTCAATACCCAAAGTCAGAGTACCATCGTCCTCTACCCGGGTCCAGGTGTGGTCTTTGGTATAGTATAGTTCTTCAGGCATCTCATATCCTTCAATTTCTACCATTTCAATCCACTCCAAATTAGTATTTTCTTTTAGGTTCTAACTGAAATCTCTTATATTTCAATCTTTGTAATACATTGTATCGTTTCTCACCTATTTGTCTATTTGTTTTGCTATTCCCTTCATATCCGTTTCAATAGCCTGCATACCTCTGCCGTTCTTTCTGTATCAATTCGCCATAGTAGCTGCAGGCAGCCTCCACATCCATCAGGGCATGGTGGTCAACCTCTCCCTTGACCTTGACCATCCATACTGTATACGGGTCATCATTGACATGGTTGGGTCTATCCCATAATGCATCATTTACTTCTTCCACTATACAATCAAAGGGAAGGGATATCTGGCTCACAGCTTTTATCGTCTCATACGCTATGAGCAGGTCATGGGCACGCACCATCTCGCCCTCATCGGGCAGGTCGATATGCACGATCTCTTTGGATAGGCTCTGACCCAGCTGGGTTATTCCAATGGTATGGGATTCACCCTCAAGGAGCCATACATGGTTCTTCATATACAGTCTATCTTCGGGAAACTCAAATTCTTCTACCTGCATTTCGCAATTTCACCTCTTCAATCCTCATATAATGACACATTGACAATCACATCATCTCCAACATTAAAACGTTTCTGTCCGTACTGTTTTGGTATGACTTTAATCGTTGGGGCTGAATGGGACAGGGAAAACGCCAGTGCCCGGCAATCCACAGATTCTTTTGCCAGCACTTCGGCCCGTACCTTGTCGGTAGAGACCATATACCGGTTTCCTGCTGACCTCATAACTGTGCAGGGCGGATTTGGTCCTACCAGACCGAAATAATCAATATCATCCACCTGCTCTACCGGTACAATACCATCCAGCAGACAGCCACCAAGCCTGTAGCCTTTTACCTGCCCTCCCTCATAACTGCCCTCAAGCAGCGCAAATCTTTCGTCTGAAAATACCACCTTGCATTGTAAGGTGGATTCCCGTGAAGTATTGGTACTGGAAAACTCGAAGCAAGACGTTAGCGGGTTATGATTGCTGGCACGGATATAATCCCCTTGCGGCCTTACCTCCACATGCACAGGCGGGTCATTCCAGAAATAGAAATAGCCATTCTGTATCAGGGTACCCAGCGGGTCGCCTGCAGATAAGGTATCCCCTATCTTCACAGTAGGCTTCACATGGAGGATCTTGACTACGCTGTCATCCTGCTTGATGGCTGTGATATATTCCTTGAAGTCACGGGACTTAAACGGTGTGGGGGTCAGATATTCTCTGATGTCTATCACTGTACCATCCACAGGTGATGGTGCCATATCCCCGAATTCCCCGCCAGGATAGATGTCAACAGCGCTTAAGGTAGTATGGGCAGCAAATGGACTCTTCATAAATGAGAATTTACCAGCCACCGGTGCAAAGATGGTAATGCCCTTACACTGGGCGACCGGTACCATGGACTGCTGCGACATCTATCCGCCTCCGTATGAGCAGCACATCCTGTCTACTTCCCTGATGTCAAAACCCAACTCCTCTGCTGTACGGTAGCAGTGTCTGCTGGGTACAGCGATCCTGTCCAGCCCAGAGAGCAGGGCGCATTCATCAAGAATTGAACGGTACCTGCCACCCGGCCGGACGCAGCTGAGCGACAATGGTGTGGACGGGAACATCTCCCTGGCTGCGGTCATCACTTCCACAACATCATTGATATCAGGTTTTCGAGCAGTGCTGTACTCAGTACCACCTGTGGGTATGAATACCACGATGACCACTACTTCTGGGTCATACTGCTGTACCATCTCAAGAGCCCTGAGCTCTCCATCCAGCTCGCCACCGTGTAACCCAACTATGATATGGGGTGCCAGGGCTATTCCTTCTGCAGCAAGATTGGAAAGAGTACTTTCATAGTCCCTGGGTGTCCTGTCCAGCTTGTACACATCCTGAATGGTGCTCTCACTGCCTATCACATCAACTAATGCCATATCCAGCCCATAATCCCGGAGACTGGCTGCCTGCTGAGGGTCCACGAGCCCGGTATGGGCACTGATCTTCAGATGAAATGCGGATTTAACTGACCTTACCGTATCCCCGTGTTCGTACGTGGGTACCGACCCATCACACCTGCTGCCTCCCGAGAGCAGCATACCCTGTTCGCCCTGCCTGTCAAGGTCAGCGGCAATGAGGAACAGGTCGTTGGATGAAGCATCCACCATGTGCTCCAGATAGTGGGCCGAACAGTGCTTGCACTTAAGGTCGCAGTCTGTACCGGTGATGGACACAGGCTTGAAGGGGCGGGTAAAGAATAGTATCCTGTTTGAAAAATTACGACTGCGCACAGCAAAAGCAGACTTCATGGACTCCTTGAGATGAGGTTTTATACCTTGCATATCCATGATGTGGTGATGCACATTGCAGATATCAAAGTCCATGCTCCATATCCGCCTCCTTCACTGTCTCCATCTGCTGTTTTATCCCGTTTATCTCGCCACTATCGGGTGTGGCAGGATAATTGTACACCGGATCGTGGGTCTCAGTGGCATAGGGGCGGTTGCAGTTGGAGCAC
Organism: ANME-2 cluster archaeon; assembly: GCA_023544605.1. Classification (GTDB taxonomy): domain Archaea; phylum Halobacteriota; class Methanosarcinia; order Methanosarcinales; family Methanocomedenaceae; genus Methanocomedens_B. The sequence goes on from JAMJFQ010000052.1 coordinate 6,322, forward strand.
CCTGTGGTCATGAATGCTTCTCCACTTTCCATTACTGCTTTAAGGTCCTGTTCTTCCAATCCGAAATATGAGACAACCCCCCCACTGAATACCATGTCATCAAGCCTTACACGGTCATTTCGTAAAAGGTATGCAGCCATTTGCACCCGGCGGTAATGTCCTATATCAGGTTCAGCGTTTACAGCCGTGTCACCCACTGCTCTGGTACCAGGCAGCCTGGTATATGCGAACAGCGCAGCATGAATACCCATTTTGTGTAATCTATCCACCAGTTCCACCACTTCTTGTTCGGTCTCGCCCATACCCACAATGATATGGGTACCCACCTGGGGGAATACAACAGCAGCCCGCTTAAGTCCGTCAAGATGGCCATCCCAGGAAAAAGGACCACCCGCCCCCTCACCTTTAATACTGTGGAACAGCTCAGGGGTGGAAGCATCCAGCGGGATCACCAGTTGGTCCACATCCATCCCGGCCAGTGTACGATACTTTGCATCATCAAGGGGAAATACGGATAGTGAAACGGGAATGCTGCATATATCCCTGATGCGCCCTATCAGGTACACGGTATCCTCCCACATGCCAGGGTACATGGCGGTCTGGATACAGGCCCTGTGCAGGTACCCTTTTTCAAAGGCTATACCCAGCCGCCTCACCACCTCTTCCAGGTCTGCAGGCAGGTACTGGCCCCGTGCAATATGCTTCAACTCACCCTTAGAATCTTTTGCCTGGGAACAGAACAGACAATTGGCCCGGCAGCGCTGATCAGTGAATATCTGCAAATATGCAGTGGTGGGAGGTGCATCCATGAACATCAGTTCCATGCCCAATACTGCCAGCGTACCCAATGATGCCCTGACCTGTTTCATGTTTTACCTCCAGGCAAGGTCGAAGTGCTGTCGGTATCAAACGATGACACAGCTGCCCCGGTATCGTAAAAAGGTATCGCAATCCTGGTATCATCACTGGGCGGCAGGCCGCAGCAGGTGCCATAGTAATCTGTGGAATAGCCATTACGCTTGGCATATTCCACAGCATACCGTGTAGGTACAGCAATATTCTCAACTCCGCTCTCGATGGCCAGGTGGTCAATGAGTTCACGGTCCCGGCCCGATGAGCGGGCGCAGCCCAACGTAATGGGGATGTCAGGGAAATGTTCCACTGCAGTTGTTATCACCCTGGCAAATTCCAGGGGTTCAGGTTTCACACCCAAGAAAGGAGTGCCTTGTACCGGCATCAGACCAGTTATGACGATAGTGCTTACTTCGTATCCCCGTATCATTTCAAGAGCATGGAGTTCTCCACTAAACTGGCCAGCATTGAGACCGACACACACGTGAGGGAACAGCATGATGCCTGCATCTGAAAGGGCATCCAGGCTTGAAGTATAGTCCTGCTCCAAAAGGTCCAGACCATAGACTTCTCGGGCAGCCGCCATATCACCTACCACATCAAAACCCACGCCGTCCAGCCCGGAATCTCGCAGCAGCCCGGCCTCGGTTGATGAGATGAAACCTGTATGTGCGATCACGATCAACCCCGTACGTTCCTTTATCGTAGCAATGGCAGCAGACATGGCAGGAACAGGTACCTTTCCCTTTGAATCACAACCTCCGGTTATGAGTATGCCTTTTGCTCCCTGTACCTCTGCCGCCAGGGCTGTAGTAACTAAATTTTCCGGCGTCATACAGGGTATAAGTCGCTCCAGCAGTTTACCGCCGCAGTGTTTGCAGTGAAGACTGCATTGACTACCTGTGATGGAAATAGAGGGGAACAGGGTGGATGTGACAAAGAAGTTCAATCTTTTTCCAGACCTGGATGTGGTTTGGGCTCTTGCACCCTCCATTCGATCACGTAAATGAAGGGGTACTATCCGGTCCAGATCGAACTCACTAACCACCAAGACCTCCTTATCGCTTGTACGTCCATTCGTCAGAATAGTATTTGGGCAGCAGTTCCTGGACCATAGCCTCTTCCTTCCCGGATAGGTTTGAATCGATAAGTTCAACGTCGAACCGTTTCTCGAAGTTCTTACGGATCTTCCCTTTGACCTCTTCCAAATCCAATTGATAACCCAGTTCCCTGTCCATCCAGGTCATACCCTGCTCAATAGACTGTATCTGCTTATCCATATATTTCTCCTTGGGAATGTTGGAGATACGCAGCATCTCCTTGATATCGAAGTCCAGCAGCAGGGTACCGTGCTGCAGGGTTTTATTGTCCCGCCGGGTCATGGCATTGCCCGATATCTTCTTATTATCCACGGTCACATCATTGATGGGACGAAAACCCGCATTTAATCCGTACTCTTTCAAGGTATCTATGAGTATACCACATATCTGCTTGTATGATCCCACAATGTCCAGGGGGAACTTGTCGTCATCTATGGTCCCTACTACACCGTAGTTGATCTGCCTGTCCAGGTCATCTGAAAATGCAATACCTCCGCCGCTGGTACGCCTGACAAGGGTATAATCCTTACACGTATCAAGGTCAAGTTCCACTGCTGCCTTCTGGAAATAACCAAGAATAATGGATTTGGTAGGCGCCCAGAAGAACAGGGTATTTCCCTCATCACAGCGATGTATGGCCTCGTTGATGGCCATCATGTCCCTGATATCCACTTTCCTAAAATCAATGTACCTCCATTGCTCCATCTACTCGCCTCCTATTGCCTGCATGATCGATATGGTGAAATCCTCAGGAGTGGTGCCGGGGGATTGGATCTGTTTCGAGTCATAAACCTGTTCCACTGCCATTTGGACTGCATCATTGTTAGCAGCCGTGCCTTTCAATCCTTCTTCGATACTATCAATGGCATCTTCAGGGAACAGGAAAAAATCCCCTGAAAACGTGATGTCTGTAATGGTTCCTTCATCCACTTTCAAAAAAGAACGGATAACTCCACCCTTTGACTTATGGATGCCTTTTCTGTAATCTTCCAGTACCATACTTTTCTCTCCATTCTCAATTATCGTTATGATTGGCTTATGTTCACTATACTTTTTCTCGTTTTGCCCTTTTATGGTCCATGCGGTATGTCCACTGCCTGGATGCATACTGAGAGGTCAACTCCAAAGCCAGCTTCTCTTCTTCATCTGATACATTGCCTTCATAGGAGCTAATGTCCAGTACATTCTCAAAACCAGAACGCATTACCTGTTTTATTGTATCAATGGGCGGCAGTTCCATCAGGTCGGACAGAGTGACCATACCATCCCTGGCACTTTTCACATTGGCCCGCAGGTTCCTGGTAGGATGCTTCAGCACATGGTCCATGGTATCGAAATCAAAGTTGAGCAAAAAACTGCCATTGACCATTGCCGCACCGTCGAACCGGCCCTGGGCATTACCTGATATCTTACGCCCCTGCACGAACACACCGTTGCGGGCCGGGTCCAAGTCCCCTTCCAGACCTAGACAGTCCAATGCCAGCAATAAGCCTGAGAGCACTTTTTTATATGCGGTCTGGACACTACCCGGGATTGGACCGCCCTGCGCGCCTATAACCGAGAACAGTATCTGGTCACGGTCACAGTATCCACATCCGCCTCCCAGTATCCTGCGCACAATATCAATATTGTGCTCCACACAATAGGCTTCATTGACCTCATCTTCCACATACTGATGGTAACCCAGATAGAGCGTAGGATGCCTGACCCTCCAGAATAGTATGGTCTCGTCACTATCCCCAAAACCCACATGACGCCCGATGGAATGAAATAGGGCAGCGCTGTATGCCCCGTCTATTAAATCTGCATCCACAAACCGCCACACGATACCAGGCTCCTGAATCCACATAGAAGAGGCTGCCTAAATAGTTTATTGTTCACTTCACATGGAACTGTTGACGGTCATTGCTTGTTATTTGCAGGCTTGGGCAAGATACCGTTACTCATTTCCTCGATGTCATATTCGTCAAGTATCTCGCCAACGATCTCCTCGAGGATATCCTCAATGGACAGCAGTCCCACCACTTTTTCAGATTCATCCACTACAACCGCTATCTGGACCTTTTTTGACTGCAGTTCCCTGAATATTGAGGCTATTTTGCGCTCCTTTTTTATCAATAGTATGGGCCGAAGTATCTCCTCTACAGTTTTGGTTTCAAGTTCTTTATCTCGGTATTTGAGCAGGTCTTTGGCAAATATCATACCGGTTACATTATCGAAATGTCCCCTCCAGACGGGAAGCCTCGAATGACCTGACTCATTTATCTTCACAAGCGCTTCGCTAAGGGTTTCGGTATTCTCAACTGTGACCATGTGGCTTTTATAGGTCATGGCCGTTTTGGCTTTCTCATCACTGAAATCCAGTACATTCTGTATATACTGCCTATCATGATGTTTGATAACGCCTTCTTCTGCTCCTACTTTTAGGAGAAGTTTGATCTGGTCTTCTGTGATGAATGGATTCTTTATTTTTTCCTTTGCGCCCAATACATGCAGTACTATATTGGTTATCACGGTAAAGATCACGACCAGAGGATATAACATTTTGCTCAGAAGTTCCAACAACCCGGCGATCCTGAGAGCATAGGTATCAGCGTGCCGGGTAGCAAAGGTCTTAGGGACGATCTCACCGAATACCAGGATGACCACAGTCATTACACCGGTAGCAATGGCAATGGCGGCATTGCCGAAATACCTTAATACAATTACTGTGACAAGCACTGATGCCGCTACATTTACGATATTATTACCCACAAGTATCGTGGTAATGAACTTCTCTGGATGCTGCAGTTCTTCATGAATGATCCTGGCCCTTTGGTCCCCTTTCTCTGCCAGATGGAGCATCTTAATACGGTTGACTCCGATAAAAGCGGTTTCAGAAGATGAAAAAAAGGCCGAAAGACTTACCAGGATTATGACTACGATTAGTTCTATTGATAATGTAAGGTCAATCACTTATTGGTTACTCCAGATGTTATTAGGTTCGAGTGGGTTAAAAATTTTTCTACTAAAGTACCTGCATATCAATACTTTGTGTCTAAATCAATGATAAATAAAAAAGATAGCGGGGCATGGATTCGAACCATGGATCTACGGGTTATGAGCCCGTCGGGATTTCCTGACTACCCCACCCCGCTGCTTTGATAAAAAATAAGGATGGGCAAAGGCTCTAATTGGCTATTATTAGTCATAAAGCCTTCGGTAGTTATTATATTTGGCGTCTCGAATTTTGCCAAAACATTTAATTAATATAAGAGTAAATATAATATTCAATAGATAATGTGTTTGTCTACACTATGAGGGACAATGACCCGGATTTCAAAACGATTAAGAAGTGATAGGCTTCGCTGTACTTTCAGTGCAATAATGGATATTTTTGCGATGGAGTACACAAGGGAGCCAAGCGCTAATGAATTAAATGATATGATTCGTACCCTGGGTGATAAAGGGCTAATATGGAAACTCTCAGATAGGAGTGTCCCCAGGACCAAAGCTTCTCCCCTTTTAGCCTTGTATAGGTAGGTTTTAGTAAAAACATTTTATTCGCATTATTGGAAAATG
>JAMJFQ010000128.1 GCA_023544605.1 ANME-2 cluster archaeon
ACCTGCGAATAACCCAATACCGTTGCGCTGGCTCCGGTCTCATCCCTGTACAGTTCCGTAATTCGGGCATCATCCTTAGCCGTGAAATCCTCTGACTGGGCTATCACTGCATCCCTTGGTGATGATATCCGGACTTTGACCCTGGTGGAATAATCATGGTTGTTCTCAAGTAACACGTTCCAGTCCTTTGACAGGGGCGTGGCCTGCACAACAGTTACCCGGCTGTCCATAGTGCGGTAGATAACGGTATTGCCGTCCACGAGCATGTATTCCACATCAGCGAGCACAGGTTTTGAACCGGTCGTAGTAGTGTATGGTGCCACTATAATACTAATGCCACTGGAATCAGGTAGGATATCCTTAATTGATACCCCTGGAATGGCCTGCCAGCCGTATGAAAAATTATAGTATTTTGTATCCAGCACTGAACCGTCCATTGACAGAGTCATCCTGGTACGGTAAAAGCCTTCTTTTGGGTTTTTAATGTCCCATGAAGAAATTTTCGTAATATCGGTGTCAGCTGCCACTTCTTCTATAGAGAACTGTCTGGTGGCAATCACTTTTGTGTCAAATATCAGCTCTATATCAATGGTAATATCCGTATACTTCCGGCCTGAATGGAGAGTAATGTCAGCCGAATCTATGTCAGAATAAACATCAACGATTGTTATATCATCTGCCAATGTTTGTGGAATAAAGATACATGCCAGGATTATCAAAAATAATAATGTTAAGGGTTTGTGTTTGCTCAATTACTAATCGCCCCTTAGAGTAATGAATGCTCGTGAATATTCAATAATTATATTATAGGTCAAACTATTTAGATGATACGGATTTCTGGCATTCCTTCTTTAAATGATGCAATATTTAATTGAAAAATGATGATATCATGAAAATCGCAGTTGTAGCAATCCAGGGAAATATAGAAGAGCATATAACAACCGCAGAAAAAGCCTTGAAGGAGATGGGGCTGCCGGGTGAGGTCATCCCGGTACGACACAGCGGCACCATACCTTTGTGTGATGCAATAATCCTACCAGGCGGTGAGAGTACTACACTTGGTCGGCTCATGGCCCGCGAGGGGATCGATGGAGAGATAAAGGAGGCTGCCACCGCCGGTAAACCCATTATGGGGACCTGTGCCGGCCTGGTACTGCTCGCAAAAGACGGTGGCGAGCAGGCCCAGCGTACTGGCCAACATCTCCTGGGACTTATGGACATTAATGTAGACCGCAATGCTTTCGGGGGTCAGCGGGAATCCTTTGAGGTCCCACTGGAGGTATCTATACTGGATTCACCCTATAATGCCGTGTTCATCCGGGCTCCGGTGATCACCAGAGTTAAGTCTGGTGTTGATGTACTGGCCACTTTTGAAGAACATATCGTTGCAGTAAAACAGGGAAATGTTCTCGCCCTTGCATTTCACCCTGAACTTACAGAAGACTTCAGGATACATCGACACTTCTTTGGACTTGTTCAATGATAGAACTGTTATTAGCCGGAAATAGCCTGAAAATAGTCAGGATTTTATCTTTTGTAAAGGTAAAAAAGCAGGCAAAATCTAAAGGGTGGGAGTATAGAATGAAAAAATATTTTCAAATGCCTGCTTTTTTTTATTCGTTCTAGAACGAACATGCATATATTGTTCAACTCTGCATATAAATGTTTTCAGAGTAAATAATTTTTCGATTAGTTCACGGAGTTAGCTTTTCATCCCACGTTGAATTTTTTCCCCATTAAAATTGAAAAGTAGGGGCCAATGCCCCCTGTTTTTTGTGCAAGAGTAGCTATACAAAGATTCTTAGGGTGGGAGTGGGGAGTATAGTATGAAAAAAAACCCTTGTATAATTGCGACTCTTGGTTCGCCCGTAAGCGAACAAAATTAACTATTCACAACATATTATTTATATGTTTTCAGAATAAATAATTTTTTAATGAGTTTACGGTGTTAATATGAGATTGTCGGATTACCCCTTAAATTC
>JAMJFQ010000053.1 GCA_023544605.1 ANME-2 cluster archaeon
CCTCACGTCCCCACCCAAGGTTTTCAACCACCCCAAACAGTTCCCGGCTCTTTTCAGGAGGAGGGACATTATCAATGCAACCACATGCTTGTACAGCCGCTAAGGGCCCAGGTTCGATGCCTTTTACTTTCACCACATAGATTGCAAAGGATTCTGTTATTCCCTGCCCACCATCGCCTTCAATGCAACCCTGAACATTCCCAGCAATTTCTTTCCTTTCGCCTTGGCCAGCAGCTTACCCAGCAGTATGGATGGGTGATCAATATCCCCATGGGCATTGATCAGCTCCAGCACATCAGGCTCTCCAAAGAACCGTATCAACTCATTGAAATCCTCATCACCCAGCCGCCCGAATACCTTATGTATCCGCATACCCACAGCCAGTTCGCGCCCCACGGCCTCGCGCCACTGCCTGTCATACTCCATCAGCGCCCCTGCAGAAGTATCACCCGACAGCGCCGCCTTTGCCACAACCTCACCGGCAATCTTCGCACACAGGGCGCCCATATACACCCCGCCGCCCGAGGTGGGCTTGACCTGCCCCGCTGCATCCCCGGTAATGAGCACGCCATCGGCAACCGTGCATACCTGTGGACCCAGTGGGATACAGCCCACCAGCATATCCGAACATCCATTGGCTGAACGCTCCTTCATCCTTGGATTGCTGGTCATGAACTGCATCAGATGTTCATAAGCGCTCGACTGCGTCCTGGCCGGGTCAACGCATAGCCCGATTCGTGCCGCATTATCACTCACGGGGACCACCCATGCAAAGAACCCGGGTACTTCACTACCTACGAACACCTCCACATGGTCGGTATCTTCCACATCATATACGGTCTCTATCTGCACCCCAGACAGCACCTTTTGCACCTGGCCCAGCCCGCTCCATCGTGCGATACTGCCCTGCACACCGTCGGCCCCGATGACCACGCCTGCTGTGATGCGCATCTTCCTGCCGTCGCTTATGACCTCCAGTACCTTCTTATCATTGATACCACCCAATCCTACCGCCTTCGTCCCGATCATGACTTCCACACCCGCTGAGGCGGCCTCCCCCATCAAATGCCGGTCAAACATCTTGCGGTCCACCACATACGCCCTGACCTTCTCACCGCCGATTGAGATACTGCTGCCATCAGGTGCGAATATATGCGCCCCGGTAACCTCCTGGTACACCCAGGGTCCAGGTGTTATCTCACACACATCCAGGGTCTTGCTGCTGACCAGACCCGTACACTGTACAGGTGAGCCCGCAGCACGGTGCTCTTCAATAAGCAGGGTCTGGGCCCCCCCCATTGCAGCATACCGGGCAGACATGGCTCCGGCAGGCCCACCGCCCACCACCACTACATCGTATGACGCATCACTCAAAGGAAATCTCACCGCTCCTGTTAACAAAGATAACAAAAGGCCGCTTCACCCTTCTATGCTCTATCACACCAGGGACGGTCTCATGTATAAGGGTTATGATATCAAGGGTATTTTCATTTATCTTTATCCCCGCACTATCCGCCTCCTTGAACAGGATGCGGGGAATGCTCATAACATCAGTATCCCGCTCGATGGTAATTGACACCAGTGCCTGAAGTTGTTCCCATTCCTTCAGGGTACCCCTGGCCCTGGCTATATTCTGGTGAGCCCGCTTTTCGATCACACTGATATTGACCCGGCTGGTATTCAACATCCTGGCAATACGGTCCTGGGTATAACCTTGCATGCGCAACTCAAGCACTCGTTTTTGCCGGTCTGTTAAAAATGAATCAGATAAAGGCATAGACAATACTATCTATCTTTTCAAAGTAATACCTTTGGCAGATAGCCTCAAGTGTTGAACAATAAAAAAAAGAAAATGGGGCGAATAACGCCCCTTCAATAACCTTACTGGGGTTTTTCGTAGAGCTTGGTCTTGGTCTTCAAACTGCCATCTTTCATATGGGGCTGCCTGAACACTGCATCATTACCCTTTTCGATCTCCCTGGCATCAATGGCCAGCTGGGCCGCAGCTCTCATCATCTCATGACCTGTCGCCGTTGTCAAAGTAACCTGCTCGATCTCCTTCATCATGAAGCAGGCAGGGAAGTTGATCTCTGCTACCTTGTCAGCCATATGCAGGGCTGCCAATGCTTTTGCCTTGGCATAAGGATTGTTGAATCCTGCACTTTCTATTGCTTTTTGTGCACTGACCATTATATGGGGCAGTTCCAGGTCCTTACCGGACTTACCTGCATTTGCCTGGTTAATGACATTGTCAAATGCTTCCTGAATTAACCTTACCACGCCGCCGGTGGACAGTACCTTCATTGCATCACTGTTAAAGCTGGCCATCTCCACGCAGTCCAGGAACTCTGTCTTGGCACCAATGAGTGGGTCTACTTTCATTATGATATATCCAAAACCCGCATCTTCCAGAGCCTGGCGGTCATCCTTCTTGGTAGGACCGTCAGATATCACAATGACGCGTTTGTCCTTCCATATCTCCCGTGCAGCAGTTGGACCTGGTGCAGATGAGTTGGGGCTTATCATAACATAGAAATCAGCTTCATAATTCCTAAAGTGTTTCGTATGTTCAGCTTCTCCCTTGCCCATCTTGGCTCCCGTTCCAAAACTCCGAATCTCAATTTCCTGTCTTGCAGCGATCTCATCAAGAATGAGATCAATAACCTGGGACATCCCTAAGTTTCCTAATTTAATGAATCCTATTTTAGCCATATGGATCACAAAATTGAGATTAGGTGATGTGCTTATATGTTTTTTGGAATTGTTCGGGGAAAATCTTGGAATGGCTGCACAATTATAACTATTAATATGTATCTTTAACTTCGGAATCCTTATGATAGAATAGAAGAATCTACATGCCGGTGATAGTGATTGGTGCGGGTTCTGGCAACCGGAACGTTTGATATACTGCATCCAGGACATTTGCTCTATCTGGAAGAGGCAAAGAAACTGGGTGATGAACTATGGGTTATAGTGGCAAGCAGCGCACTGGTAAAACATAAACCCAAACCCCTGCTTCCAGAGGAGCAGCGACTTGCCGTGGTACAGGCTTTAGAAGTGGTGGACCATGCCATGCTCGGGGATGAGCATGATATGTTCAAGCCTTTAAAGGAAATCCAACCAGATATTGTGGCGTTGGGGCATGACCAGCATTTCAAAGCAGAGGAACTGGAAGAGAACTTAAAGTCCCGGGGAATGAATGCAAGAGTGGTCCGTATCACAAAATATAAACCCTGCAGCACCTGCAGCACTGGTGCTATCATCAAACTGATACTGAAAAAAAATTGACATTACCCTTAAGGGAACATCTTTTTGAATGAACCATTATCCAGGTGTATCAATCCCAGGTGGAATCCACTATCATTTTCGGTTTTGACAAAACCTTTATGGGCAGCCAACATATCTGGTGTTTTTAGTCCACCTACTTTACCCAGCACACGCTTCATACCTGTACCGGATGTTGTCGCTCTTTTGGCTGCTGATACTGCATCCTCTTCATAACCTTTAATGGATATTAAAAATCCTGCCTTGAGACTATTCCATTCGTTCTTGTGCCCTTTGGCATCCTCAAGTTGTTTCACAAATACATCTACTTCATAGGATTTTGGCATCCTGTTAGCAACTCTTGCAGCGAAAAGGACATTATCTGACCCATCCTCCATAATGATGTCAAATTCATGTTCTACGTGACCTTCATGGTACTTTTGCTTGAATTTTATCACTTTGACCCTTGGAATGTTTACCCATATATCCTTCAGGGTCACAGTGCTGTCACTTTCTGCAATATCCAGGAAATAATCACTTAAAAAGTACCTGACAAATTCATACTCAGGTGTCTTGGTCACCTGCATCCTGAACGGCTCACAGTCATCCCTGTTCGCAAGTCCTGCAGGCAGGCTTATATTCAAGTCCACATTGTTCCTGGCAGTTTCCGCTGAGTTCAGGGAAATATGTCCCTTATATTTATCCACTATCGTCTGAAGTGTGGGTTGGATTTTATCTTTAATTAAAACCAGCACTGTTATCTTGCTCATAGCATCATCCATGCTGCTTACCAGTGTCCGGTACCTACTCTGGTATATGTCAACGATACCGTTTTGTGAACATATCTCTTCAAAGGTGGTATTTGTTTGTTTATTGTCCTTATCGATATAGATGCTAAGTATCTCCTCACCTCTATGATAACAGGCAATGTACCTGCCCTCTGATGGTTTTAACTCGATATATCCCACGAATTTCTCTTCTTTCAACTTAGAGATGAGTTTGGACAGGTCTGTGAATTCAGTATCAAGGTCCTTATATTTTGGTTCAAGGTCCTTTTTCGCAATAGAATTTAATACCAACGGCAGGGGTTCTTTACCCGGAGGGGACTGGTAAATATCTATAACAGCATCGTGATAATTACCCAGTATATACCTGAAAGCTTCCTCATCTGTGACATCAAGTTTATTGTTTATTATCCCGATGAGTTCGCCCTTCCACATAGATAATATCGAGATGCTGTCGTCAATATAAATGAACATGCAGCCTGAAAATTCTTCTTTTGTGAGATATTCAAGTAGTTTAACAAGCACAACGTAATGTGATTTTAGCCCTAAGTGTACAGGTTGGAATGTACTGACGATCTCCTTTATCCAATCAACATCACTTACGGTTAGAACTACCTTATCTGGCTTTGGATGTGGCCTTTTCATTGCGTCGAGGAATTCCTCTAACCCGGATTCCTTAATAAAACTCTCGAGCTCTTTTTCATCAGTTAAATCCACATCATTTGCAGAATCTACCATCTAAACACCCATTTTATTACAAAGAAAAACTGCATTTTTTTTCTCTTTTTCAAGATAAATTAATTCTCTGTTTTTATTGATTTTATTCATATAAAAGTATTATTGACCTTTGTTCCGTAAACTATTAGAACCATCTGAATATATAACCTTTATAAAATTGGATGGAAGTTTGTAACGTCAGCTCCCATCTTGAAACTAATGTGCCTGAAATGGTAAACAACACTTTCGGGCAGTGGGTGAACCGTATGAAATGCTATATATGTGCACAGCAAGGAAAATATTCTGATGCAGTGGGAGTCTGCATTGTGTGCGGCATGGGCGTCTGCCGCGAACACATGATAAGAGAAGAGACCCCGGTGTGGGACGGGAGTTATCCTGTCAGGCTTAAACCTGATACAGAACACATAAAACGTATTATTTGCCCACCGTGTCATGGGGCTCTAAAAGAGAATCTGTAGGGGTGAGAAATATGTTGAAATGTTATATTCATGATGAAAATGATGAGACAGAAGAAGCAGTGGTGGTATGCATTGTCTGCGGCATGGGATTATGCATGGAACACGCCCAGCGGGCAGACCTTCAGATATGGGAAGGTAAATATCCAATGCCTGTCAAGATCCTTGAAAAGAACCTGCCCCGGTTTCTGTGTAAATATTGTATCGATTCGATCTATACCACTGGCTGTGAATAGGGGGATTTAATCTTAATCCCCTTCATTTTCTGCACCCTTAAATAAGGATGATACATCCTATGAAAAAACACCCTGGCTTCCCGAAAAGAACCATCTTTTTTTCCCTACTGTTCTTTGCCCTGCTGTCACATCTGGTCATTCCTGCACTGGCCCTGGAAACCGAATCAAAGATACATGCAGGTGAGGGAGTGTTAGGGATTGGGGAATCGTATGAACTCTATCAGGGATATAGTGTAAAAATGATAGAGCCCGCCTCTTCAGGAGGTAAGATCATTATGGAGATAACTCTGGACGGAAAAGCTGTTGATGAGGACATCTTCATTCAAGAAGGGAAAGTGTATAATTTCACCAGAATACATGATGATAAAGATTACCTCATACTTGCCATAACGCTCGTTAGCGTGGATACCGATGATCTGACCGCTACGTTGAAAGTGACACAATACCTCGACCCTTCACGCTCCACATCAGGATTTTTCTTCATCGACGATCACAAGACCCTTGAACCAGGTACTCCCTTGCCGCTTAAACAGGATTATAGTCTTAATATCGAGAAACTTACATCGGATTCGGTCACCCTGGCATTGTACAAAAATGGTCTCATCGTCAAGGAACAGGAAATGGAGAAATATGATGATTTCAATTACTCTGTCACTGCGAATGGAAAAGATCATACTATAATTACCTTCAACATGAAGAGCATTATCGACGGCACCACCCGCAGTGCGGTGTTCATCGAACATCTCTACCAGTTCGAAGAACCCATCTATTCAAGTCCCTTTGTATCAATCCCGGTAACCGGTAATGGGACAGGAAGCACCATCGCTGTATCAATCCTGGCGACCAGTAGCGACGGTAGGAGCACCATTTACGAGAACCACAGCATAAATGTAACCTATTCCATAAGCGGCAATACCTCCTTTGAATCAGTCAACGTGACACTGGATGACAATATCATAGAAGAGTCAATAGATATTCAGCCGGGAACCTATACTATCATACTTGAACCCTTATCCACTGGTAATCACATTATTGAAGTTTCAGCCCTCTCCAGCGAAGGGATACTTGTCTCAAATGAAACGAGCATCTATGTGCGAAAGAACTATGCTGCTAATCTGGCCAATTTGAATATCAACCTGATATCTGCTCCAATCGTATTTGCAGGCGTGTCCTTACTGGTGATAATCTGGGCGGCCATGAGAAGCCGCAAACATGACAAGTGGGATTAAAACCCGGCGCCTGTGAGAGTCTTTGTACCGGTGACACCCTTTATTTTACGGATCTTGTTAAAGACGATATCCCCCAGTTGTTCCAGGTTATTTATGGTGACCTTAGCAATAAGGTCATATTCCCCGAATAATGGATGTAACTCCTGGATGCTTTTTTCCTTTACAAGAATGTCAAAAACCTCCCGCTCTTTGCCGGGTGAAACATTTATCAGTACAAATCCTATAGCCAATCAAACCACTCCTGTTACAGTTATCGAATTGTTCTTATGAAGATTAAATAATCAAAATCTATATAGATTCTATTTAAACTTATTTCTATCTAATCCTCCTACATTAACAAAATATATGACCGGTTGCTAAATCATACCGTAATATTATTAAGTATCTAATCGAATTTCGAGTCAAATTGTTAAAAATCAATAAGGACTATATTGGATAGGATTTGGAGGATGCTACGTGTCAGACCAGAAATACGTATATTTTTTCGGCAAAAACAAGACCGAAGGTAATGCTGGAATGAGAAATCTGCTGGGGGGTAAGGGCTCTCACCTGGCCGAGATGGCAAATCTGGGAATACCCGTCCCACCAGGATTTACCATAACAACTGAAGTATGCACAGCATACTACAATCACCAGCAACATTATCCTGATGGGTTCGAAGAACAGTTGGCAGACCAGCTTAAAAAACTTGAAGACGAAACTGGCTTTAAATTTGGCAATAACTCTAAACCTTTATTGCTATCGGTCAGGTCAGGTGCACGCATATCCATGCCCGGTATGATGGATACGGTACTGAACCTGGGACTCAACGATAAGACCGTTTTAGAACTGGCAGAAGAAGCGGACGAACGGTTTGCCTATGATTGTTACAGGCGTTTTATTAATATGTTCGGGGATGTGGTGCTCAATATCGAACATAAGGAATTCGAGACGATCCTTGATGCAAAGAAAGCTGAACTGAACGTGACGAATGATACCGAACTGGATACCCAAGCCCTCAAGGACGTGGTTGAAAAATACAAAACGCTGGTAAAAGAAAAGACCGGGGAGGATTTTCCGGAGGACCCGATAGACCAGTTGAGGAAGTCTATTAATGCTGTGTTTGATTCCTGGAACACAAAACGCGCCATAACCTACCGGAAAATAAACCACATCCCTGATGATTGGGGCACTGCCGTGAATGTACAGGTCATGGTCTACGGTAACATGGGCGAAAATTCCGGTACTGGCGTTGCATTCACCCGTAATCCATCCACTGGAGAGCGAACGTTCTATGGTGAATATCTCATGAACGCACAGGGTGAGGATGTAGTGGCAGGTATCAGGACCCCTCATCCGATCGAGACCCTGAAGCAGGAAATGCCTGAAGTATATGACCAGCTGGATGACATCAAGGAACGGCTGGAGCATCACTTCAAGGAAATGGAGGATGTCGAGTTCACTATCCAGCAGGGGAAACTCTACATGCTGCAGACCAGGACCGGAAAGCGTACTGCGGCAGCAGCTGTCAAGATCGCCGTGGATATGTTCAATGAGGGACTGATAACCAGGGAAGAAGCCTTGCTCAAGGTAGAACCTGAGCAGTTGGACCAGCTCCTGCACCCCATGATAGACCCAAATGAAAAAGTAAGATCCATTGCAAAGGGATTGCCTGCTTCACCTGGTGCGGCTGTGGGTAAAGTGGTATTTACCGCCGAACATGCCGAGGAGATGTTCCAGGCAGGCGATAAAGTGATACTGGTGCGCAACGAGACATCACCCGAAGATATCGGTGGGATGCATGTTTCCCAGGGGATCCTTACAGTACGGGGCGGGATGACGTCCCATGCAGCAGTGGTTGCCCGGGGCATGGGTAAATGTTGTGTAGCAGGATGCGGTGCGATCCAGATCGATGAGGATAACAAACTGTTCAGAGTTAACGGTCATACCCTCAATGAAGGCGATTTTATCACCCTTAACGGCTCAACCGGCGAGGTCATAGTGGGAGAAGTAAAGCTCATAACCCCTGACATCAACAGTAAAATGGAGACCCTGCTGGAGTGGGCAGATGATGTGAGGATACTTGCTGTCAGGACAAATGCAGATACACCTGAAGACTCCCAGACAGCCCGGGATTTCGGGGCTGAAGGGATAGGCCTGTGTCGTACTGAACACATGTTCTTTGGAGAGGACAGGATCCCTATCGTACAGGAGATGATACTGACCGAGACCATAGAGGGCAGGAAAGAGGCCTTGAAGAAATTGCTGCCCATGCAGCGGGGCGATTTCAAGGAGATATTCAAGGTAATGAAAGGATATCCCGTAACCATCAGGTTGCTGGACCCGCCCCTGCATGAGTTCCTTCCAAAACATGATGAACTGCTGGAAGAGTATATTGAGTTGAAAGCTTCTGGTGATTCAAATAAGCTCAATGAAGTGCAGGTGTTAATGAGACGGGTAGAATCCCTTCATGAATTCAATCCCATGCTTGGACACCGGGGCTGCAGGTTGGGCATCACCTATCCCGAGATATATGAGATGCAGGTGAGGGCTATCTTCGAGGCAGCCTGCGAACTGGCAAAGGACGGGTATGATATTGTTCCTGAGGTGATGATACCCCTGGTGGGGCATGTCAACGAGTTCAAGGTAACCAGGGAGAGTGCCGAGGCAGTGGCCAGGCAGGTCATGGATGAGCAGGGAGTGGAACTGAACTACATGATAGGTACTATGATAGAACTGCCGCGAGCTGCCATTACTGCTGATGAGATCGCAGTTTCGGCCGAGTTCTTCAGTTTTGGTACCAATGACCTTACACAGACAACGTTCGGTTTAAGTCGTGACGACGCAGGCAAGTTTTTACCCTATTATGTGGAACACGGTATACTTGAGAACGACCCCTTCGTGGCGATCGACCAGCAAGGTGTGGGCCAGCTTATCAAGATAGGTGTTGAGAAAGGCAGGTCGACCAGGCCTGAACTGAAGGTAGGCATCTGCGGTGAACACGGCGGTGAACCCAGCAGTGTGATATTCTGCCATAATGCCGGGTTGGACTATGTGAGCTGCTCACCATTCAGGGTGCCCATTGCCAGGTTGGCAGCAGCACATGCTGTGTTGAAAGAAAATGAATAACCGTACACATAAATATTTATGCCTTTAAAGGCTATCCTGAATTGAAGGTATATCATGCCCGAGATTATTGAATGTGAATCTGGATCGCATCCAGTTGTGGATGCTCACGGCCGACCCCTCGAAGTAGGAAGTCCGGTAAGATATGGTGGAACAGGCACTACAGGTCATGTTACTGAGATCCTATGTGACCAGGATGGGGCCTGGGCAGTTATAGATACGAACGGCCTGCTATACAAACTTGAATCGCTTACCTTGCTCAGTGACCTTAAAGAGAAAGAAGAGATGGGGGAGCGTCTATTCTCCAAAGAAGAAATTGAGGAGAGAATGGATAAAGCCGCAGAGGACGCCAAGGAAGCAAAACTGGATGATGCTAACCTGGAATCTGGCGGTTAGGCATATCCAACAATATGACCTGTATTGGTGTTGTCATCCATGGACCAGCGGTCATCGATTCGGGAAGAGCCAGGCAGTTGATTGAAATACTTGCCGGCATAGGTGAGGTCAGGGCTGTACTTGGCGGTACCATGGGCAGGGCCGCTGTGATCGATGCAGGACTGGAAGATGTTATTGATATCAGCAAAAGCCAGAAGCCCAGCGAGTCTATCCAGGATCTTGGTGCTTATTGTGATGTGGTGTTGCTGGTCAATGAAGGGAAATGTGCAGAATCTGGATTTGCCTTCGGAGCCATGGTGTTTGAACGAGTTGGTTCTTTTACGGTACCGCTGATTCAAGTTGAGTTCACACCATCACGCAATGGGAGCTGTGCACTGATACCGTGGAATGGAATGAAAAAATCCCTGCTAACGCATGCCCTGCTGGATGAGCTTGAAAAAGTGCTGGAAGCCAGAAGGGTTTTGCCGCCAGGATCCCGGACATACCTCGAGATTAAAGGAGATAGTATCAAGAGGGAGGTTATGGGTGTCAGGCCTGGTGAATTTGTGACCATTAATGGTATAGTGATCGGGAAGGCTTTGTCAGATAAGGTGTGCATCATTGCCAGGGGTGGCGAGATTATTGAACTTCAGGGCGGTAGGTTGAAACCCCACGGTTTAGAGAAACTGGAACATGTTGACCTCTTATCTGCTATTGTGAGGTCGGGTTCGTTGAGGACTGCCAGTATTACTCCCAGGGTGCTGGAGCATACGATATCAGGATATGTGGTCATCATCGACCATTCGGCTGAACAGACCTTTGAGATTGCAAAGGATGCTGATATGGTCGTGACAGTAGGGGATGATACCACGGCTGTTGCCGGGGACCTGCTGACCAGACTTGGCATACCCATGATAGGGATCACTGACGGGGATGAGGACGGCATTACCCATCATATTCATGTACCCCCGGGTTCAGTGATTATACAATTGGCGCCCGGGAACGATGATATAGTGGGGCGCCAGGTGCGTGAGGAGATATTCGGGGGCAAAGGGAGGATGGAGATAGGGAATGCGGGATTTGAGGGGGTGCTGGATAATGTGCTGGAGCTGGCCGGGGG
>JAMJFQ010000054.1:0-8520 GCA_023544605.1 ANME-2 cluster archaeon
GCTCATTGGCCTATTGGAGAACGAAAAGCGTTATGGATACCGGGCGTGTCCCTGCAGGCTGGCTTCCGGCACCCTGGCCGATGATAGGGATATCATCTGCCCCTGTGACTACCGGGACCCTGACCTTGAGGAGTTCGGGTGCTGCTACTGCACGTTATACGTAGACGAAGATTGGATAAGCGGGAAAAGACCTCATCTACCCATTCCCGAGCGGCGGCCTGTTGAAAAGATACTGGGCAGGGGGGAGGATGTGGATATGGTGGTAAAAGAAGGCAGTGAGGATATCTCTGTCTGGCGTTGTACGGTATGCGGGTACCTGGCTGCAAGGGCCGAGCCACCCCAGCAATGTCCTATCTGCAAGGCAAAGAAAGAGCGGTTCGAGAAATTCTCGATGAAATAGTAAGAATGATAAAACGTCCCGACCGGGACTCGAACCCGGGTCTAAAGCTCCGCAAGCTTCAAGGATATCCACTACCCTATCGGGACACTGCTCGCCCTAAAAGCATAAAGTGAGCGACCTTCTAATTCAATCCAATTATCTTAAACCTTATCTATCAACTGTCGAAGACCGACCATTTCGTCTCTCAGTTCACCCAGTTCTTTATGTACTTCCATGAGCAGGTTATGGGTAGGGCTGCGCTCATCCTTTACCGCCTGCTGTTGCGAGAATACCATCTTGCTGGGCAAAATGAACACATAAACGAATATCATTGCCAGCAGCGCGCCGGCAGCCAGAGCCCCCAGGAACAGCAGGTAATTGGGGAATAACTGGCGCATGTATGCATCGCCTGGATTGTAGTATTGTATCCTGGTCACAAGTACGAAATTCAGCATTGAGAACATGAACATGGTCTCGCTGACCAGTATGAGCATTCCACCTACAGTGGTAGACATGCGTTTTTGTTTTGGTATGAATCTGGTAAATGACATAATAATCTCCATCATTTAGTTCGTCTGTACGTATTTAGGGATTTTTCATTGTATATGATCTACAAGATTATGTACTCAAGTTAATCCGACCGAAGGGAGGATTTTCTGGTCTGAGGCATGGATTATTTCTGCTTAATCACAATGTTCAAATGCAATCAGGGGGCGATAATTGGCATATTGTTATACAAAAACGACAATTTAATCTAAAATTGTCAGATTAAACCTACAATCTAATAAATAATAAACTCAAACTGGATAAATATGAAAGAATACCTGCCCCATCATGTGTTTCACCACGTCAATAGCATTGACAGCCTTCTCGGGATCTCCGGGACCGTTCGATACGAACAGGGCATCGGGTTTAAGTTCAGTAATATAATCAGGTTTGGTGTTCGCAGGTACCACAGTGATGTCCACACCGCGCCTGGCCAGGCTCTTGATCATGTTGGCCTTAATCCCCAGGTCGATGACTACGAAATGGGGCATGTCCTTTTTGGTTGCTTCAATGTGATAGGGTTCGGGGCAGGTCACCTTATCGACCAGGTCAAGCTGGTCAGATATCTTCGGATGCTGTCTCGCCAGGTGCACCGCTTCCTCGCCATCGTCGCTGTCGGTGAACAGGCATGCCTGCATGGCGCCGGTATCCCGTGTCTTGATGGTAAGCATCCTGGTATCCACACCTGCGATACCGGGCCGTCCTTCTTCCTGTGCAAAATCAAAGATGGAGTGTTTAGATAAGTGGTGCGACGGATGGTCGCACGCCTCCCTGACCACCATTGCTTCTGGTTTCATGCCGTCTGACTGGAAGGTCAGGCCGCCAACGCCGTAATTGCCGATAAGGGGTTAGGTGAACATGGCACAATACCAAAATCCAGTTATACAGTGAATATATCTTAAATAGATACGACTACAAATCTGTGTTAATCAGTGAAATCCGTGTCTTTTTATATTTCCAGACACTGATTAACACCGATTCACACAGATTTTACCTAAAGTCGGTGTCAACAAAATAACTGATTTTTGGAACAGTGCCGGTGAACATAAGTGTAGAATTTTAATATCCTCAAATGATGGAAGAATCCAGAACCAGTCTAATCCTATTTTATCTTCTTTATTTCTGAAGATATCATTTCAATTATATCCTCTTCTTCTTCCATATCTCTTGCCTTTTGGAGCGCAATTTCAAGATGGTTGCGGCCTTCGTTCTTTTCACCTGTTTTTACATAAAGACATCCCAGACTGAAATCAGGTTCGAAATCTTCAGGGAACATTTCTATAACATCCAGATATATTTTCTCAGCAATATCATAGGATTTTTCTTTTTCCATCTGTTTTGCATTATCCAGCATATCATAGAAATTGAATTCAACAAAATCTTCTGCTATACCACTGAAAAATTCATCAAGAATCGAATTATCCAGGTCGTCATTTCTTACTTTTTCTACAAGGTCACTCATATCTTTTTTTGTTGTATATAATCTATAAGATTATGTACTCAAGTTAATCCGACCGCAGGGAGGATTTTCTTGTGATTACGCCTTTATCGATCAATGCCAGATATAATAACAGTAAAGGTGTCTCGAAAGACGTTTTAACCTCTGTTTCATTCAAATCAAAGTTTCTGGATAAGAAACTGGAAACTGCTATATTAACGAAATCTGAAATGGAAGCAAAATCGCCATCCTCAACAAGATTGGTTATTTCCCTGTGCAAATAGGGTGATATTCGTATCTTTTCGGTAATCATTGATTTTCCCATAATAGTCGTCCTTCTTTACTTTTTATTTCTCGGTCATACGTTTATTAAAGCGCCTTTTTAATAATACATCACAATATACATCCAAAACATCGTCTTTTTTGATGCACACTGCTGTTTTCATCTCATCATCGCTCATTATTTCAGTGTCAAGATCAAGTTTTTCAAGGGCACCCTGTAACAGTGCTTCGACTTTTGCTTCAGAAAGGCCGGTCAGACAGATGACCTTTCTGAGTACTTCCAGATACGGGACATCCACCCCGGCATTAATCTCAAAAACAACTTCTTCCGCCCGAAAAACCTGCTCTTTTTCGGAAGGTATGCGCCGGATATGCATTTTTAATTTGTCCAGAACTGCATTTTTCCCTATTTTCTTCTTGAGTTTCTGATACTTGAAAACCAAGTCATAAATCCGATTTACTTTACTTTCAGTGAGCTGCTTGAATCTCCCTTGAAATTACATATCAGCAAAACTAATCTTGTTAAATATAAATATAACGATTTTACATGCATTGGGATGAAAAATGAATTTCCTCTAAAGTTATCTATTTCTCCGGGAGTTGAGAACCATAACAACAGATGGTACTATACATTTATTTCATATTTCTATAGCCTGAAAGTCGTATCCTATCTCAACAGAACACCCGCAGGCTTCTGCCAACACCCTCACCATGATGGTTTCAAACCCAATGGTTTGTGGATACAGATGGGTCAGAACTATCCGCCCCGGTGAAGTTCCCCTGAGCATGTCTGCCAGCCTGCCCGGGGTGGTGTGGTTGGTAATATCAAAGGTATCCGGAAATGAGCACTCATGGATGAGCAGGTCAATGCCGTCGGATGCTTTTACGATTTCATCTACCGGTTCGGTGTCACCTGAATACAGTATGGTTTTGCTCTTTGAAGTCACTTTGAAACCCAGCGAAGGCAGGGCATGGACCGTGCGTACACACTCCACTTCCAGTCCCTGTGCCGTAACGACCATGCCAGGATTGAGTTCAGTTATCGTGATATCCACCTTATCCTGCATGTACGGATAGACCGCCAGCAGGCCGTTCATCCACTCAACGGTTCCGACAGGACCCCACAGGTCCATCGCAACAACATCACAGAGCCAGTTGGCCTTGAGCAGTGCCAGCACATCACCGCAGTGGTCCAGGTGCAGGTGGGACAGGAACACATTGGTGATATCGGTATGTCTGTACCCACTCTCAATAATTCGCTGCAGTACCCCGCAGCCGCAATCAAATAACACGGGAATGTTCTCCCGGTGCCCCCCGGCTTCCACGACCAGCCCGGACTGGACCCTGTCCTTTTGGGGTATTGCTACACCGGTTCCGAGCAATGTGATCTTTATGCACTCACCTCTCAGGTCAGGGTGGTCGCTATCTGTTCAACGGTATCCACCAGCAGGTCCACTTCTCGGGGCAGGTTGTATGCGCCAAAGGATGCCCTGACTGTACCTTCCACCTTGAGCAGGTTGATGCTAGGTATGGCACAATGATGCCCGCTGCGCACGCATATCTTCCTTGTCTCATCCAGTATCATGGCAACATCGTGGGGATTCAGGCCGATAACATTAAATGGCACCACAGCAGCCCTATCAGACGGGCCATATACTTCTACCCTGTCGATCTCAGACAGCCGCCTGGCTGCATCCCTGGCCAGGTGTTCCTCATGCTGCTGGATATCCCCAATCCCCAGTGCTTTTACATACTCCACGCCCTTGCCCAGTCCGATGACACCGGGGATGTTAGGCGTTCCGGCCTCGAACCGACCCGGTGCATTCTCCAGTTTGTACCCGTCCTCAGTTACGGCATATACTGTGCCGCCGCCCAGGTACGTGGGCCTGATGGAATCGGTGTCCTTCAGGTACAGCACACCTGTTCCCTGGGGTCCCATCATGCCCTTGTGGCCGGGAACTGCCACAAAATCAGAATCAATGTCCGCTACATCAAAGGGCATGTGCCCCACGCTCTGGGCGGCATCCACCAGCGACATGCAGCCGTGGCGGTGAGCGATACGTGTTATTTCTTTTACATCCATGTGGGAGCCGAACACGTTGGATACATGGGTGACTGCTACCAGTTTTGTCCTGTCAGTTATGGCACGGTCAATGTCACAGGGGTCGACCGTTCCCCTGGGGTCGGATGTCACGACTGTTACTTCGACTCCTTTTTCTTTTAACCTGAGCCAGGGCAGTAAATTGGAATGGTGCTCCACATGGGTAGTGACTACATGGTCCCCGGCTTCCCAGTCCAGTCCCAGCGCCACCATGTTGATGCTTTCGGTAGTGTTACGGGTGAAAATAGTATGTTCGTAGTCCCCACCCAGGAATTCAGCTACAGCCTCCCGGGCATCTTCGTAATGGTTAGTGGTCTCCCTGGCAAGCCGGTGTGCACCGCGGCCGTGGTTTGCTGCATATTTGTAGAAATAATCGCACATTGCCTCCACGACCTGGCGTGGGGTCTGGGTGGTGGCCGCGCTGTCAAGATACACATATTTCCCAAGCACAGGGAAGTCCTTCCGGATGTCTACAGGGTCGAACATTGTTGAATGGAATAGGGCTTTCATGAGAAATATAGTTGCGCAATATCTGCACCAAAGCGATGAATAAATCTAATAGGATTTATATATTGAGGCACAAATAACCAGTATAATGACTGTTAACTCCAAGGTAATAGTAAAACTGGGCGGCAGCCTGAAAGACTGCGTTTCCATCCTCATCCGTCAAATTGATGATCATGCCAAGCAAAAGGACATATCTGTCATCATCGTACCGGGAGGCAGCATATTCGCTGATACTGTAAGGACCTTCCAGACAGCGTCCGGCATTAGTGAAGATACCGCTCACTGGATGGCGGTTCTGGCGATGGAACAGTATGCTTACTATTTGTCAGAAAGGTCGGGCTTCCCTCTGACCTCTAAACTGGAGTCGCTGGAGTCCGGGGTGAACATCTTGTTGGCTTACAGGTTGCTGCTACAAGACGACAGCGGTCTGGCACATTCATGGGATGTGACCTCAGATACTATATCTGCCTGGGTGGCCAGGAAAACAGGTGCCAGGTTGATAAAGGCAACTGATGTGGACGGCATCTACCTTGATGGGAAACTGGTGCCGCAAGTCCATACCAGCGACCTGTTGGAAAGGGAGGAGACATGTGTGGACAGAGGTCTTCCAGCCTTTCTGGTGCGAAATGGGATGGACTGCATGGTGGTCAACGGCAGGTATCCTGAGCGTGTACTGGCTGCTTTGGAGGGTGACATTGACTCTGGTACACAGATACTCGGAAAGAACAAGCTTTAAGTCCAAATAATCATACTTATACCGAACCTCGGAAAAAGGAGAATATTAGGATGACACAGAAAGCAGAGTACTGTATATCATGCGGAGTCAAACTCATAGAGAAAGGCTATGTGCGATTTCCTTGCCCATCATGCGGAAGAGAAATTGGAAGATGTGTGATGTGCCGGCATCAGACCAACCCATATACCTGTCCCAAATGCAAATTCCAGGGGCCCTGAGGTGAAGACATGGGGAATGTAGCAGCCAAGATCAAGATCATGCCAGCAGGCGTGGAGACCGACCTGGAAGCATTGAAGGGGAGACTGGAAGCAGTTGTGCCTGAAGGTGCTAAGCTCCGTGCATTTTCAGAAGAGCCCATAGCTTTTGGGCTTAAAGCCATTATTGCATTAGTGCTTGTGGGAGATATTGAAGGTGGCACCGAGCAAGTGGAAGAGGCTTTTGCAGCAGTGGATGAGGTGGAGAGCGTTTCAGTTGTAGAACTGGGGCGACTGTAAAATCCCATCACTGGTTCACAAAAAATTATCAACATATAGTACCGGGGTGACTACACCCCACAGTTATTTTTTTGGGCTCGTAGATCAGGGGTAGATCGTCACGTTCGCAACGTGAAGGCCGCGGGTTCGAATCCCGCCGGGTCCACTTTCTTTTTGGTATCATCATTTACCAAAGTATTTATCAAGTTTGTTACCAATAACCGTTGTGTCATCATGTCAGAGAAATTTTTCACCACTGTACTGAACCTGCTCAAGGAACGCCAGCTGTCCATCAGCAGCATCGCTCGTGAACTTAAGACCAGTGGATACGACCAGCACAGGCTCATTATTACAGGATACCTGAGGGCACTATATGACACAGGCTTTCTTGAAGAGGTGGAAATCCCCCCATCAAAGGTGTATACCTACAATCACAGGAGGCAGGAGAAGGATATCTACCTGATGCTGGAGAACCACCTGAAGGATGTGGATTCGGAATACAGGTTCCCTGTGGCTGTGTATATCTTAACCAGCCTGTTCAACCGTCCCTGTTTCAGGTATGAATTGAACCTGATGGAGATAACTCCTAAGTCCAGTACCTATGTCAGGGAATCCAATGATGAACGTCTCAAGGAATACCGAGACGGTATTAGCCGGTTCACTATTCCTGCCGGAGATAAGGCCTATGAGATGAAAGATACTGATGTGAATATTGCGTCACAGGGGTCTGAGATCATATTTGGCATAATGAAAGAAAGGCTGGACCTGACAGGATTGAAATCTAAGTACCATGCCACACGGATATCTGATTATTGAATGGAATAACAATCCATAATGGGTGATCTCACATGGCTGTAATCTCAATGCTCTCTGACTTCGGCCACCTTTATCCTGCCCAGATGAAAGCCGTTATTTTACGTATCAATCCTTCAGCCGTACTGGTGGATATCTCCCACCATATACCGGCCCAGGGCATTAAAGCCGGGGCCTTTGCCCTGATGGTCTCGGCACCATATTTCCCTGAAGGTACGGTGCACCTGGCTGTGGTCGACCCGGGTGTGGGCACATCCCGCCGTCCCATTGTAGTAGAATCAGGGGCACATTTGTTTGTGGGGCCGGACAACGGCCTGTTGATACCGGCTGCTTTCAAGTTGTCACAGGATTTCAAGGTATGGGAGATCACTAACCCAGAACTATTCTTAATCCTATCCTCCACATTCCACGGCCGGGATATATTTGCTCCTGTTGCGGCCCGGCTTTCCTTGGGAATGGCAGCGTCAGATGTGGGGAATGAGATTGCGGATTTTGTGGAACTGGATTTAGGGACTCTGCAGGTCATTGATGGGAAGGTGCGGGGGCAAGTTGTCTATGTGGACAGTTTTGGTAATGTGATCACCAATATACCGGGCGAGTTTGTGATTAAACGATTCAAATTCGGCGATATGCTGGATATTTGCGGCACCACCATGCCTTTTGTGCATACCTACATCAGTGTGAAGGAAGGTGCACCACTTGCGTTGGTTGGCAGCCATGGCTACCTGGAGATATCGGTAAATTTGGGTAATGCTGTCGAATTGCTTGAACTGGACATTGGGGATATTTTTGACCTAATTCCTTTTAATTCAGGACCATTTGTGAAATAAATGTGAAAATGTAAAATACTTAAATAGGTATATTTATGGATAAATGTCACATTATTAGAGTATATATAAAATATACAGTTGATTTACCGATAATATTGTATAATGGGTCCAATTAATCCATTAATTTATAAAATAAACTCTAAGAAAAGACGGATATGGTAAAATCGAAATGTTAACATTTATGGTAGTTCCGAGATTTCGCACTACCGTGTTACTATCCATTTCCCATCAATCCGCATTTCTAAGATTATATGGCTGCGTATTGAATATTAATATATGCATATCCCATCTGAAAAATAAGTAGGCGCCGGGGTTGGGATTCGAACCCAAGTGTACCAGAAGATACAACAGGTCTCGAGCCTGCCGCATATAGACTCCAAAGAGTCACACGGCTCCGTTGGATTAGTCCGCTCTG
>JAMJFQ010000054.1:8620-11264 GCA_023544605.1 ANME-2 cluster archaeon
CCCGGCGTATTGGAGTAGGATTGTGTATACTGTCAGCTATTTACTTAAACTTCTGGATTGGGTGAGAAGATGCAACAGGTTTCGAGCCTGAGGCGTTCGAGCAAAGCGAGAAGGCCGAAGATAAGAAAATCGCGCGTGCGATTTTCGACTGCCGCATATAGACTCCAAAGAGTCACACGGCTCCGTTGGATTAGTCCGCTCTGCCACCCCGGCGTATTGGAGTAGGATTGTGTATACTGTCAGCTATTTACTTAAACTTCTGTATAGATTGACATTGTACTGAAATAAGCATAGAAATAAATAAATATTGGGGGAGTATATAAATTATTCACGGTAAAAAGGGTAGAATTAATTGTCAATTTACCAAAAAATGGGTCGGTATATGAAAAATGGATATGGAGGAGACTTCCTACAGCAAACAGGAAGAGGAAGATATCAAGGATGGTATTGATAAATATCAAATACTATTTCAAATGGCAAGAAATGCTATTTTTATTAATGATGAAGATGGGAACTTCATAGATTTCAATCCTGCTGCCTGTACATCCCTTGGATATACCAGAGAGGAATTATTGGAACTGAATTTCAAGGACATTGATGCTGACCCCAGGGGATTTGAAGCATTTCAAAAGGTAATAAAAGGACTTGTCAAAGAGATCACTTTCGAGGTGGACCAGCGTAAAAAGAATGGGACTATCTTGCCTGTGGAGATAACAGGCAGTATCATTAATGTAGATGGCAAACGAGTAACGCTGGCTATTGCCCGGGATATCACCAGAAGTAAGCAGGCAGAGAAATTGATTCAGGAAAGTGAAGCACGATATCGCAGTATTTTTGAGGATTCTCCTATTTCTCTATGGGAAGAAGATGCTTCTGAAGTAAAGAAGTATATTGACGGTTTGCGGAAAAAAGGGATTAAAGACTTCAGGACACATTTTAGAAATAACCCGGATGAAGTTACCAAATGTATAGATATGATCAAGGTCTTGGATGTAAATAAGACAACTCTATCGTTATTTGGAGCCCAAACAAAAGAAGAACTAATGACTGGCCTAAAAAGCGTGTTCACTGAAAGATCGTTAAATGTTTTTAAAGAAGAACTTGTGGCTATTTCAGAAGATAAGACCCATTTTGAAACGGAAGATATTACAAGAAAATTAACCGGTGAAGAAATTCACATTCATATCAAATGGTCTATAGCCCCGGGTTATGAGAAATCGTATTCAAAAAGATTGACGTCCATCATTGAAGTCACTCAACGCAAGCGAGCAGAAGAAGAAATCAAAATAAAAACAAAAGCACTTGAAGAATCAAACCGAGTAAAAGACCTGTTCACAGATATAATGCACCATGATCTTCTAAATCCGCTGAATATTGTATCTAATTATGCTCAAATCCTTAAAGAGGATGAGAACGACCCGAAAAAAATGGATTATCTCGATATTATTGACAGAAATCTATCAAAAGGCATTGAACTCATAGATAATGCCACAACGCTGTCTAAACTTGAAAGTCTGGAACGTATTGAATTAGAGGATCTGGACATTAAAAGTGTGGCCCGGAAGGTTATCAAAAACTTCAGGCCTTTAGCAATTAGTTCGGGGATACAAATTGACAACAACCTGACCAAAAGTATGCCCATCAGGGCAAACAAAATTATTGAAGAGGTCTTTGCCAACATTTTATCAAATGCAATAAAATATGCCCCCAAAGACAAAACTATCATTGTGGAAGGAAAGGATGGTATCGATTTCTGGATCATTAAGATAATAGATTTCGGAGAAGGTATCAAGGACGCTGATAAAACCGCAATATTTGAAAGGTTCTTAAGAAGGGAAAAGAAAGGTGTTAAAGGTTCAGGTCTGGGTCTTGCAATTACCAGGAAGATCATGGAGCTCCATAATGGCCGTGTATGGGTGGAAGATAATCCAAAAAGGGGAGCCGTATTTATGATCGAAATCCCAAAATCATGATCTAACAATTTTTATTGTATCATATATCTGCCATGACTACCCGGAAATTACCAAACCTTCAGGTCAATTCCCTCAATCCTCACCCGGCTACCTTCCGAATGCACAACAACACCTGAATGCACCTTCTGCATCATGCAGTTCTCAGGTAAAAACCTTACAGTCTGGCCCACGTCAGGCACCCTGCCCTTACTGACAATACCATCGAACCCTGCCACCATGCAGATACCTATATTATCAAACTCCACTTCATCCCCACCAAGCTTGTGCAAAGGGCCTACCAGATGTACGGTCAGGATACCCCGCTTAAAATCCAGCACCCTGGCAAAATGGGTAACAGGACATCCCAGCGGCCTGTACCGTACATATTCACCCGCAATCGGTCCCACCTGCGGGTCAAAAGGGTACAGATCCTCCCGGCACGAAGGTTCTCCGGGCAGGGGAGCAATGGTAAAATCAGCTTGCAGCCCGTCAATAACACCACTTATATCAAGGGAAGGGACGGCACAGCTTTGACCAAGTAATCGCCCTATTTCAGGAACATTTCCAGCATACTTTTCCAAATCTAGGTGGGGACACCCTCCAATTTGCGCATCTCCTCCAACCAGCGCCCCGGCAAAATCCCTGCACTTCCTGTAACCGCATTCCCCGCAATTGTATCCAGGCAGCAGACC
>JAMJFQ010000055.1 GCA_023544605.1 ANME-2 cluster archaeon
AAGGGAGGGGAATAGACGGATATGTCCACCTGGACCTGAGGCATCTGGGAAAAGAACTCATCATGACCCGGCTCTCCCAGATACATGACATTGTCCTTAGTTTCTCAGGGATCGACTGTACCGTAGACCCCATTCCTATTCAGCCTACAGCTCACTATTCCATGGGCGGGATACCTACAGATGTAAACGGCAGGGTACCAGGTATCAGCGGTCTGTTCGCGGCAGGGGAATGTGCCTGCGTGAGTGTGCACGGGGCCAACCGCCTGGGCGGAAATTCAATGCTTGAGACCATAGTGTTTGGCAGGCGTGCCGGGATAAAGGCAGCAGAGTATGTAAAAAAGACTGCACTGCAACCTATGCCTGCTGATGCGCTGCCCCTCATTGAGCAAGAGATCAACCTCATGATAAACAGCAAAGGTGAAGAGAATGCAGCTGACATCAGGGCGCAACTCCAGTCAAACATGACCCTGAAGTGCGGGATATTCAGGGATATGGATGGACTGACCCAAATGCTGCAATTAATAATAACACTAAAGGAACGGTTCAATAATATTGGGTTCAGGGACAGGGGAATGACCTTCAATACCGAACTGATTGAGGCCCTGGAACTGAAGAACATACTGGATTTTTCCCAGATCATTGTGGCCGGGGCCCTGGCAAGGGAAGAAAGCAGGGGAGCACATTCCCGGACCGATTTTTTGAACAGGGATGATGAGCACTGGATGAAACATACACTGGCATACACGGGCGGGCAGGGACCTGTGCTGGACTATAAGCCGGTTGCCATAACCAGGTACACCCCACAAAGGAGGGCGTATTAGATGCTGGTCAAATTCAGGATATCCCGGTTCAATCCTGATCAGGACCCGAGACCTTATCACCAGGATTTTGAACTGGATGTGGTCAACGGTATGACCATACTGGACTGCCTGCATGAGATCAAGAATGAACAGGATGGCAGCCTGACCTTCAGGCGCTCCTGTAGAAGCGGTATATGCGGCTCATGTGCTGTACGGGTCAATCACAGGGCTATGCTGGCATGCAAGACCCAGGCACTGGATGTTGTTACAGATGGGGGGGTGCTGGTGGAACCACTTGTCCACTTGCGGCCAATAAAAGACCTGGCTGTTGATATGGAGCCTTTTTACCAGACCATAGAAAAGGTCCAGCCATGGCTGGTCACTGATCACACCACTGAGGAAATACCAGCCATCACGTCCCAGGATGCTGAAAAGCTGAACAATGTCAGTGACTGCATTTTCTGTGGTGCGTGTTATTCTGATTGCAATGTGATAGATGTAGACCGCTCCTTTGCAGGCCCCTCTGCCATTGCAAAGACCTACCGGTTCGCCTGCGATCCCAGGGACCTGCTGGGCAGTGAACGAATAAAACAACTGGTCGAGAGCGGGCTCTATAAGTGTCCGGTGGACCAGGAATGTGAGATCGCCTGTCCAAAAGACCTGTCCCTGCGAAGGGATGTGATAGAACAGTTAAGGTGCAGGGCAGTAACAGGGGATTTTGGCCCCTTGCCGGCCCACAAACGCCTCATCATGTCGGTACTGGATACGGGTGCCAGCGTCCCTGTGACCACCACCCCTGCTGTGGATATGTATAAGGATCACGAACGTGATTTCCACGGAATACAAGAACTATATATCAAGGAATTCGAGGGTGAACCTGTAGCAGAAGTGGTACTGTTCTTTGGCTGCATCATTAATCGCAGACAGCAGGATACGGCTGCTGCTATCAACAATATTTTCCAGCACAATAAAGTGGCGGTACACATCCCGAAAAAACAGGTCTGCTGCGGCAGTCCTTTCATGAGGGTAGGGATGAGGGACACCATGAAGCCTTTTGTGACCCAGAATTTCGAGATTTTCAATACGTACGCCAACAATGGGGTCACCCACATTCTTACAAGCTGTTCAGGCTGTAACTCCACGTTCAGGCATGATTACCCCACACTGGCTCTGGAATACGGGCTTAATTTTGATTTCAAGATCTATGATGTTGGAGAATATATGACCATGATGGATGAGGATGGGACATTGAACCTTGAGGATATGAAAAATAGTGCAATGAAAACCATGTATCATTATCCCTGCCATATCAGGGCCAGCGGCCTGGACGAATCCATCTATGTGGACCTTATCAGGAAGATACCGGGCATAGAACTGGTGCAGGTCCCCTCCTCAGGACTGTGCTGTGGGGGAGGGGGAGGTGTCCGTGCCGCATATCCCGAGATATCTGATAAACTGGCTATTCGCAGGATGGAAATTGCACAGGATGAGGGGGTGGATGGTCTATTGACCAATTGTCCTTTCTGTATCCTCTCGTTTGAAAGGGGACTGGGCCTGAAAGAAGAGGCTGGTGAAGCCATGGATTTTGGGATATTTGATTTTTACAAGATATTTTCCAGGGCATTTGGTGAAGACGAAATTATCAGGGAGGGGCATTGATTGCTCTATAGACTGCCGGGAAAAAATTAAAAATAATACCAAATTGTCTTATATTCATCTACATCCTCGTCGTCCTGATACAACCGTTCCAGGTAATCATAGATGGATACATCCACATAGTTATAAGGGTCGACCAGTTCAAGATTGGATTCCCATGGATAAAAACGATAGACACGCCTGCCATTTGGTAATATCATTATAACTTCATGGTCCTGCCATGCCCTCAGGTGTGACTTACCCAGCCCCGGTACATTGAACACGGGTTCATCGGTCCTTTCCAGCCCCGGCAGAAGCCTGGCCTCCTCTTTGCGTTCCTGCTCTATCCTCGAGATAGGGACCCGGTAATCTATAGTCTCATCCTTCCCTTTGGTGTTGAAGGTATAATACGGGTCTATCCCTGATTTTTTCATGGTCTTGCGCAGCAGGCAGGTCTCGAACTTCTTGCTGTTATAATAGGTGAAGACCTGCTGGTTATAGATGTTGATACCGCGTCTTTTTATCCTGGAGAGCACCTCAATTGTATCTGGAGTAATTTCCGTGGGATGCTGGAAATGAGTGACCAGGCATAATTCCTGCTCACCAAGGCGGTGGTATTTACTAAACACGTCCAGAAGATTTTCAGTGAACCGATACGGTAGCGTGACAAGCGTCCGGGTTCCTATCCTGATACGGTCCACATGCTCGATATTTGAGATCTTCCCCAGCAGCCAGTCAAGATAAGAATCGTTCAGTGTTAACGGGTCCCCTCCCGTAACCAGTACCTCGCTGATATGCGGGTTATCTGCAATCCAATCAATGGATTTTGTGATCATATCCCTGGTGATCTCACTTTCCTCAATGGTCTCGAGTTCCCAGTTGCGTTGGCAGTAAACACAAATCTGGGGACATGATTTGTAAGGTTTGAGGATAAGTACCCTGGGATATCTTCGCGTAATACCTTCAATGGGACTGGTCGATTCCTCTTCCATGAAATCCATGCTGATTCCTTTTTGTTTGCTTTCATAGAAGTTCCTGCAATAATTCACACTGGGAAGTACCTGTGCCCTGATGGACCGGTCGAATTGCGAGAGGTTCTGACTATCAAAAAGGGACAGGTAATAAGGTGTGATCTGATACGGGATGTGATACTTATCGGCCAGTTTGAGACCTTTTTGTTCATCCTGGTCAAGTTTTACTATACTCTGCAGTGTCCTGATATCTGAGATGACCTGTTTCAGGTGCCAGTGATAATCGCTCCAGTCTCCTTCATCAGCTCCAAAATGCTCCATGATGCGTTTATGTAACATGGACCTGTGATGTATCAGGTCAGTATCCAGACCGGTGCGGTATTTCTCAAAGAACTGCTCCATCCTGCTTGCATAGTCATCAAGGAACTTCATACGCTCAAGTGCCGCATCCTTTCCTTTCAACTTTATGAACGAGGGCACTTCATTGGCTGTATAAAGTCCTGATCTCCCGTTGATACCCCTTAACAAGAAGATAAACTCACAGATAAAACCTTTACTTATATTCCTGCTTACTCTGCCCTCTTTCGCCATTCTGGACAACATTTTAAGGGCAGAGAACCGTACCTGTTTTTCATTTTCAGTCCTAATAATGGTTTTTAAAACCTTGATGCAGTCCCTTGCATTCTTTTTTTCCAGAATGTTCATATTTTTAAAATACCGATTGGAATACACACTAAAGAGGGCTGCATCAACATTACTTAAATAACGGGACAATTTATTTCTCGTGATATGCAGGTCTTCACTTCGCCTGAGTATACGGTAAATTTGTGGGTTAGACTCCCACAATACTTTAACGACTTCATCTTTCGTTGCCGTTATCAGTTCCTTCATGTCCGTTTCCTTTTATTTTGAACCAGTATTTCAATTTCGACACCTGATAGTAAATGTGTTATTTCGTGTCAAAAAATGGCGGCTACTGCTAAATATAATTCTGGTTAAAAAGTGTGAGCATCACTATTAAAAGTTGTTATCCAAAAAATATATATTTAGGCAACCCTAAATAAGAACCCACGAAGTGAAAATATAATGCCAAACGAACGTTTTGAAGAATACCTGGAAACGATACTCTACATCACAAAAAAGAACAGCGGTCCGGCACGAACCAGCCAGATAGCCGAAGAACTGAACCTCTCGGCACCCAGCGTCACCGAAATGGTCCAAAAACTATCTGAGTCAGGCTACATCGAATACACTCCATACTATGGCGTGACCTTAACCTCAAAGGGCTGCACTGAAGCTCTCCGGATCAAACGTCGCCATCAACTGCTCGAGACCTTTTTAGTGGATGTACTGGATGCAGACCCCGATATTGCCCACAGGGAAGCCTGTGAAATGGAACATTCCATCTCTGACTCAACTCTTGAAAAGATGTGTGCCTATATGGGACACCCGGATGTATGTCCCGACGGCAATCCTATCGGCCAGGGCGAGTGTTGCCCCACCGAGGGGTCCAGCGCATCATACCGTGATTATGTCCCGCTGTCAGAATTAATGGAAGGTGAGCGCGGTACCATAAAGGTCATGTCCCTGACCAGGGAGGTAAAGGATAGGCTTTCGGCCATTGGCCTGATACCTGATGAGGAGATACAGGTAAAACGAAAACTGGGGAAAGGTACCCTGTCCATTACGACCATGGGCACCGAAGTGGCGGTGGGGAAAGATATTGCCAGCAAGATAATGGTCCAGAGCCTTGGGGCGTGAGCAATAATTGAGATCCTGCTGCGATGTAAGTAATAATTCCACTTCTGGCTCCATGACTATCGCCCTGGTAGGCAATCCCAATGTGGGCAAGAGCGCTTTCTTCTCCAGGCTCACCGGTGTGGGTGTGGAAGTATCCAACTATCCGGGCACCACTGTGGAAATAATAAAGGGCGTCCTGAAACATGAAGGGGAATCCATTAACATAGTGGACCTGCCCGGTATATACTCATTATCCACAGCTACTGAAGATGAACGTGCAGCCATGCGTTTCCTCATCCGTGAGCACCCAGATGTGATCATTAACATTATCGATGCCACCAGGCTTGCGAGGAACCTCAACCTGACACTGCAGTTGCTTGAGATAGACATACCCATGGTGGTGGCACTGAACCAGGTGGATGCGGCCGAACAGATGGGTATCAGAATCGATGTGAAGGCGCTGGAAGAAGAACTGGGAGTGCCGGTTATTCCCACCATTGCGATTCGCGGCAAGGGAATCGATACAACACTTCACAAGGCAATCGAGGTGGTACGGCCTCAGCCGGTGGACTTGCATTTCGGCAGGTATAGACGGCGCCAGCGGCGTGGTGTGAGATATGACGACCACGTGGAGCTGGCTATTGAAAATATGCAGGAACATTTACCTGACATCAGCCGTGGCATGTGTATCAGGGCCCTTGAGGGGGACCGAGACTTCATCGAGGGGACCTGCGATTATCCCGACACAGTTATGGAAGCTGCCAGTATACCGCCCCTGCTAGAAGAAGCCCATGGTCAGCCTATCAAAGATAGCATCACAAAAGATCGCTATGGTGAAGCGGGTGCTATTGAGCAGAGCGCACAGAAAAAGCACCATGTGCCCCGGAAATTTATTGACAGGATTGATGGGGTACTGACATCCAGCCGCTGGGGGCTGTCCATATTCGCTGTGATGATGCTTGCAATGTTCTATATCGTGTTCAATGTAGGCGGGTATTTAGAGACACTTATTATTGACATTTTTGAAACATACCTGATAATACCTGTATCATCTGCATTGAGCGGGGTGCACCCGCTGGCTGCCAGTGCAATAATCTTCGGGCTGCTCGGCGTGGAGGCTGGGTTTGCTATTGTAATACCCTTTATTGGAACGTTCTACATCTTCCTGGCTCTGATGGAAGATTCAGGTTACCTGCCCAGGGCAGCATTTTTGCTGGATAGGTACATGCACAGGTTAGGACTGCACGGCCGCGCTATCATCCCCTTGCTGCTTGGATACGGGTGCAATGTCCCGGCTATCATGGCGGCCCGCACCCTTAATACCCGCAGGGAGCGCGTGATCACAATAGCCATGACCGCCCTGACACCCTGTTCTGCCCGGACAGTGATAATCATGGGGCTTGTAGGAGTTTTTGTTGGATTCTGGGCAGCCATGTCCATATATCTCATCGAACTGGTGATCATACTGCTGACCGGGTGGATGCTTGGAAAGGGGCTGCCAGGGGAGCAGATGGGCTTCATCATGGAGATGCCGCCCATGCGGTACCCTGATGTACAGGTGATAGCAAAAAAGACCTGGTTAAGGATGAAAGGGTTTGTCTATGTGGCTTTCCCTATACTGATAGTGGGCAGTAGTTTTTTAGGTATTGTGGATACCCTGGGCCTGCTGGATGCATTCGAGGAGATATCAAAACCAATATTTGTGGTCTTTTTAGGATTGCCGGCTTACGCTGCCACAGCGTTCATTTTCGGCATCCTGCGCAAGGAGATGGCACTGGAGATACTGGCTGTGCTGGCAGGTACGGCGGTGTTCATTGATGTGATGACACCCCTGCAGATATACATCTTTGCGCTGGTGGCCACCATCTATATCCCGTGCGCTGCGACCATCGCGGTGATAGGTAAGGAACTGGGATGGCGCGATATGGTGCTTATCTCCGGGTTCACTATCGTACTATCCATCGTGGTAGGTGGAGTTGCCAGCTACCTGGGGCTGGCACTGCTGTAAAATAACATACAATGAAATTAAAAAAACAAACAAAATAAAACTGTGGGATAGACGTTAGAGTCTATCCACAATACCTTTGAGACCCGCCTTGTGCCTGGCCTCGTCCTGTGAAGCGCGTTCAAAGAACAGTCGTGCCTCGTCATTCCCTTCCTTACGAGCAAGGTCAGCAGCTTCTGCCTTTTCCACTTCTGCCATGGTTTCGCCTTCCAGCATCATGGTAAGGTTCGATTTGGTGTCCTTGACCATGCCCAGTATCTTGGCCACTTCTGCCGCATGCCATGCCTCGTCCATTGCGATCTGGCGCAGGTAGGTTGCCACATCTGCCAATCCTTCTTCCTCTGCGATCTTGGACATTGCCAGATACCAGCCCACTTCTGTGGTCTCCCCTTTGAATGTTGCTTTTAAAATATCTTCAAGACTCATGTATTCTCACCATTATCTACTCTATAACTGTTCCGTAACGGTGATTCATATTATATCTACAGTGACATAATGTTTATGCAATTGGGCTATATCTAAGGGTAGAACAATAGCTCAAAGACCAGGGGCCGGGATTGAAATGAATAAAGAAGAAATCACTGAACTGGAAAATCCTTACTTTGATGTGCAGGCTGAGATGGGTATAACAAAACATGCAGGGGGCCTGGACGCCACAAAAGAACTGGTCGAACTGTGCCGTATAGATGAGGACAAGATCTTGCTGGTAGTAGGATGCGGCAGCGGGATATCTGCCTGCAAGATAGTGAAAATATATGGCTGCAGGATAGTTGGGATAGACATTTCAAAAGGAATGGTGGAACAATCAAACAGGAGGGCACAAAAACAAGAGCTAGCAGACAGGATCGAGTTCAGGGTGGCAGATGCACAGGACCTGCCCTTTGAGGATAATACATTCGATGCTGCCATAAGTGAATCAGTGACCGCTTTTCCTGAAGATAAAGCAAAGGCTCTCAGTGAATATGTGAGGGTTGTGAAAAAAGGCGGGTACATCGGACTTAACGAAGTCACATGGATGCAAGAGCCGACAAAGGAAATGGTAGAGTACGGGCTACGTGCCATCGGCGGGGTCAAACCCGAGACCGCCGCAGGCTGGGAAAGGTTGCTGGAGGACGCAGGACTTGAAGAAATTGTGGCCAGATTATACTCCCAACAAAAACAGCACCCCAAACACCAAAAACAGTATCCCGGACCCAATCCTCAACTTCTCCATCGGCACAATTGTCTGAAGCTTGCCCCCTATGGCAACACCCAGTGCACTTACCAGCCCGAGTCCCAGCACTGCACCTAAAAATACCAGTATTGGTGCATGGTACTGGGCCGAAAGGGCAATGACCGCAATTTCGGTCTTGTCACCCAGCTCTGCAAGCGCTATCAGGCTAAAAGCGGTCATGAAGGCACTGCGACCTCCAGAGTTCTTTATATCGCCATCATCATCGTCATCCATCAGGATGGTTATAAGCCCGAACAATATGAACAGCAGCCCCGCGACAATTCCAATAATATGGGGGCCGATAAAGGCAAATACCACTTCACCCACACCCACAGCCAGCGCGGTAAGCACCACAAAAGCAGCTATAAGGCCAGCAAAAACATGTATCCTGGAATACCTGGTTGACAGCGCAATAGCTATCAACTGGGTCTTATCGCCCATCTCTGCAAGGGCGATAAGACCAAACGTGGTCAGGGCCGGGGTTAAGTCCATATTATACTTGACTTTCCTGTGAGGTTATCTGCTTTACAGCCTCTGCAAACATCTGAACAGATAGTCCGTTCACCTTCTCAAAAGGTGCATGCACATCCACCATTATGAAATATTCATCCTGCACGGTCTCTCCATGCAGACAGAGCAGGTCGGCACTTGCCTGTGCTATGTAACTCGTACCCTGCCTTTCAATAGGGAGAAAAGCTCCATTGTTGATGCTGTCCCAGTAAAAGTACGTTCCATATTGTCTTCCTGCACCTTCCAAAAAGCCCTGCCATATCCAAAACGTTACATCACCGAACTGTTTTGGTACGGTATTCCAGCCTGTTTCTGTAGTATAGTATTTGAGAACATCACTGGCAGCCTCAGCACTTTCCATTTTATAGACCGAATATTCTACTTCAAAATCAGTCTGCACGGAATCACTGATATACAATACATGGGCACTATTTTCCACCCTTGATGAAAAACGACCTCCTGACTCGTCATTCAATGGGTCCATCATTAGCTTCACACGCCTCATACCGCTGATGTTATCTGGGAATAATCCGGCTAATTCAGGATCAAGGTAAGGTTCAGGTATTTCACCAGAATAAAACGTAGCCTGGTTGAAGGTGCTGGTATCCGGCTGGTTAGATGGAGACGCGGCAGGACCCGAGCCGCCGCCTGAGAGCAGGTAGGCAATGATTACTAGCAACAAACCGATGATGATAATGTAGGGCATATTGTTTGGAGGAGCCTTTTTTGGATTTGCCGGTGTGGTGCGTTCACTCTGTCTGGCTGGTGTACCATTGCTATTACTTGCGATTCGTTTCTTTTTTGCCAATATAATCACTCTTTTTCAGTTAATGTAAACCTCTAAATTACCCGTTCATTAATATAAGTTTTGTGAGATCAAATATTAAGTCCCCATACAATACTGCTACAATGAATCCCAGGGTTATGGGTATCATGAAAGGCAGGCCCGGTGTGACCCATACCCGCCGCGTAATCAACCCTTTGGCAGCATATTCCTCAAGTGTCTTCACGGTCTCCTCATCGATTTCAACACCACCGCGCCTGAACCTGGTATGAATTTTACCTTCAAGCAGGGAATATTCTTCTATCAACTTGATGTGCCGCCCCAGCAGTTTTGAAATATCGGTCTTGAAACCCACAAAGAGGTAGGCAGGCCGCTCCAGTATCTCTCCTGGCTTTAGGGTGACCAGGTTAAAGACCAGCAGGCCAAGGGGCACCACTATGGTAAGCAGTACCGCGTTCCCGAACACACTGAATGCGAAAAGTCCGATCAATGGCACCCCCTTTAGCGGGAAGTAGGTGCCCAACAGCTGTATCTGGGGGTAGACCGGGAACAGGATGGATAGCATGATCAGGCTTTTGGCATCTGCGCCGCCAAAGCCCCCTAACTGGAAAATTATGTACACGAATACATAAATGATGACGACCGATACCAACAGTTTGACCAGTGCCGGTATACCTCCGGTCATAATGTCATTAGCGACAAACAGGGCAATGCCCATAAGCATGAGTTTCCATACCTGGTTGGTAACCCTGCGGGTCAGGATGTCAGTATAACACGAGTATAAAAGAAATGGTGTGCAATATAGTACCTTCAATAGTTCAACGATTTCCATGGTAAGTTTTCCGTTTTATTCTTCCATTACATCAATTATGCGCATCAGAGGGTAATCAAGTCCCCTATCGAATTTCAATGCTACACGTACAGTGACATTGTTAAATACAATAGTAGCTTCCACATCCAGCATGCGCCCTTCCAGCTCACAATACCCGAATTCTCCCCCCGCTTTCTCAACCACCATATCTTTATCGATGTTTACTGTGATATGCTGGACATAGGGCTGAACAGAGATGCTCTGAGTGATAGCAGCTTCAAGGCTATCCACAGTTCCCGGGTTCAGTGGTGAACCTACAAATTGGTGGTATAGTGCCCCCAATTTAATGCCGGCTTCAAATAATGCATTATCCCTGTCAGTTATGACCATCATCATGCCAAATATCAGTGTAAAGTATAAACCATTTACCCTTTAATGTTATATATAAAAGAGGAAAAACTTACTTCACACAAGTAATCTTATAATCCATTAGATTTTATGAGCACCAAACAAGAAAATCCTCCCTTCGGTCGGATTAACTTGAGTACATAATCTTATAAATTATATACAACAAGAAAATCCTCCCTTCGGTCGGATTAACTTGAGTACATAATC
>JAMJFQ010000056.1 GCA_023544605.1 ANME-2 cluster archaeon
TCACCTCGGACCGGCTCCCGCCCGCCAGCGAGATATTGGCATCCACACGCATGGACCCCTCAAGCGTCGTATCCACCACGTCCAGGTATCCAAGAATGTTGCGCAACTTATCTAAAAACCTGCGCGCTTCCTTAGGGCTTCTAAGGTCAGGCTCGGTCACTATCTCAAGCAGGGCCACACCGCTTCGATTGTAGTCGATGAACGTATACTTGGAACGCTCGATACTGCCACCTTCGTGCACTAAACGACCAGGGTCCTCTTCCATATGGGCCCGGTTGATACGGATACGCACCTCGCCCTCCTCACCCTCAATGTTAATGTAACCATTTGAGGCAATGGGATAATCGTACTGTGTTATCTGGAATCCTTTGGGCAGGTCAGGATAATAGTAATTCTTCCTGTAGAACTGGGTATGCTCCTCTATCGAACAGTTCAGAGCCAGCCCC
The DNA here is from genome assembly GCA_023544605.1 of ANME-2 cluster archaeon. Classification (GTDB taxonomy): domain Archaea; phylum Halobacteriota; class Methanosarcinia; order Methanosarcinales; family Methanocomedenaceae; genus Methanocomedens_B. The sequence goes on from JAMJFQ010000056.1 coordinate 447, forward strand.
ACTTTGATAGAGTATTCCACAGCCTTGCGGTTTATTACGGGAAGGGACCCGGGCAGTCCCAGGCACACGGGACAGGTATGGGTGTTGGGCCCGTCATCGTGGTAGTCTAGTGGACAGCCGCAAAATATCTTGGAATTGAGCTTGTTCAACTGCACATGTATCTCAAGACCTATCATCACACCTACCTCATCCAGGTATGGACGCAATTTCAAACTCCCCTCTCGCATCTATACCACCTCCGGGCTTCGGGTATGGAAATCAGTATTCTGCTCAAAGGTATATGCCGTGCGTATAACTGTCTCCTCATCGAAATGCCTGCCCATTATCTGTAGCCCAATAGGCAGCCCTTCAGAGAAACCACATGGCAATGAGACTGAAGGCACGCCCGCAAGGTTAATAGGTACGGTGTTCACATCTGCCATATAGAGGGTCAACGGGTCGCTGATCTTCTCTCCCAATTTGAATGCCGGCGTTGGCATGGTGGGCGCCAGGAGTACATCTGTATCCTTCAATGCTTTTTCAAAGTCCTGCTTGATAAGTGTCCTGACCTTCAGGGCTTTGAGATAATACTTATCCATGTATCCGGCCGACAACGCATACGTGCCCAGCAGGATACGCCGTTTCACTTCCTCACCGAACCCCCGGGCCCTTATCTCGCTGTACGTGGTGTGCCAGTCGTGGTCTTTCTCCAAACGTAACCCGTATCGCATACCGTCGAACCTGGCCAGGTTGGATGACGCTTCGCTCATGGCTATGACGTAATACGCGGCCAGTGCGTACTTTGTATGGGGCATCTCCACTTCCTGCCACGACGCTCCCAGGTCTTCCAGCTTGCGTACACCGTCCCATACCGACTTTTCCACAGCCGGGTCAATCCCTTCACTGAAATATTCCTTTGGCACGCCGATAGTCAGGCCCTTCACATCATCCACCAGTGCCTTTGTATAATCCTTCTCCCCGACCACTGATGTGGAATCCCGGGGGTCGTGCCCCGCTATCACATTGAACAGCAACGTCATATCCTCCACATTAGAAGCAATAGGTCCGATCTGCTCCAGACTGTTAGCATAAGAGATCAGCCCGTACCTGGATATCACGCCATAGGTAGGTTTCAGGCCCACTACACCACAAAAAGATGCAGGACACCTGACCGACCCGCCCGTATCCGAGCCAAGCGAGAGGGGCACTTCTCCTGCGGCCACAGTGGCCGCACTACCGCCTGATGAACCCCCTGGTACCCGCTCTGGGTCCCATGGGTTAAGCGTAGGGCCGTAATAGCTGCTCTCAGTAGATGTCCCCATGGCAAATTCATCCATGTTCACCTTGCCCACGATAATAGCACCTGCCGCCTTCAGGCGCTCGACCACATGGGCGTCATAGGGGGGCACATATCCTTCCAGGATCTTCGAGGCACATGTTGTCTGAATACCTCTGGTAGACATGTTATCCTTAATGGCAACAGGCACGCCTGCCAATGGTCCTGAATGGCTGTCCGCCCCTTTGGCAGCCTCAAGGGCTTGCTCTTTTGCCACGGTAATGAATGTTTTGAATTTACCGCCCTCAATCCTATCAATGGACTGGTTAACAACCTCCTCGGCAGATGAATTCCGTATAGCTTCCAGGGTTTGTGATATTGTTATCATCCCATCAACCTCAGATTATCCGTGGGGCCTTGAAATAACCATCCTGCGTCCTGGGAGCATTGCCGATGGCTTCATCCTGGGAGAGGCAATCGGTGACCTCATCATCCCTGAACACGTTATTCATTTCAAGCACATGATAGGTTGGTTCCACGTCTTTCGTGTTCACCTCGTCCAGCTGTCCGAAGTAGCCCAGTACCGAATTCAACTGTTCGGCATATCCTTCAAGCTGTTCCTCTTCGATTTTCAGCCTGGCAAGCCAGCCAATATGTTCAACGTCCTTTGTTGTGATCATGATGTTACATCCATCGTTATCCTGTTTTCCTTTGCCACCGAATAAAGATATTTTCTTATATAGTCTTTATCTTGTTTTTTATACCCTGCCTGCCTGGCAAGCTTACCCATGGCCGCCCATACACCGCTGCCATACTGCATGGCTTTCTTGTCCCGCCATGCTATCTCGCCTGGGATCAATGTTCCTGCTGCTTTTCGCAGTATGTACTTGCCTACCAGTTCCTCATCGACCTCTTTTACCTTCAACGCAGCCGGAATGGACAGGCCCAGTTTGATCATCTCTGGCTCAAGGAATGGCGCAGCCAGTTTCATTCCCGCAGCTTTCGCCACGGTATTGTCCCGCAAAATATCCCGCTTCGGCAGTCTTGACACATCTGCGGCAATAGCTTCGTGCAGTGCAGACGTGCCTTTCTTTGAAATCTCCTTATACCTATGATACCCGCCAAAAAGTTCATCGGCTCCCTGACCAGCCAGCAGCAGGTCGACATTACAGCTTTTTGCCTCACTGCAAGCAATAAACAGGGGTACGGCCAATGAGATCGTCATGGGGTCGGTCGTCCGCAAGGCATCCACTACGTGAGGAATCGTCGAATTAACATCATCAAGGGTAATGACCTTGAGAAAAAGATTGTCCTCAAGTCCCAGCAATTTTGCAGCTACAGGCGCCCATTCGATATCATTTGACCCATCAAACCCAACAGTGAAAAGCATTATATCAGGTACCTGTCTGGCCGCCAGTATCGCAACAAGTGAACTGTCTACCCCTCCTGAGAACAGCACGGAAGAATGTGGTTTTAAGTTCTTGCTCACACCTTTGGATATGCTTTCAACGAGTAATGCACATACTTCAGTTTCGTCCTGATTACCTGTTGCTTGGGTTATTGATTCAAAATGTGCTTCCATATTGTGATCCTCAGTGACAGTTTCTCCTTGTTCCTTAACAAAATATGTTTGTATCAACATTATTATATCTCCAACAAGTAATATCGTATGGTATCATGCTGGCACTCAAAAACCTGATAAAGAACAGAGTTCGAACTACACTCAATATTGCTGCAGTAACAATAGCCGTGTTGTCTGTGATACTGCTGGCATCCCTGGGCAGCGGCCTGGTTTCTACAGGAGAACAGGATATGTCCCCTAGAACAGCTGCGAAACATTTGACTCCTCCACTACAATAGATATGATGTTGAAATTTACCGCGGGTTTTTCTGTAGGTAATTGAGCGTTAGTTTTATATCTTGAAAGGTTATTATCAATTTAGTTACTTCATTTATAGTGATTCAACTCAAACAGATGAGGAATTCGTTTGATACTACCGATCAGATGCCCCCGCATACAAACCGGTTGTTGTGTTGTAAAACCAGGGAATAAAGAACTCCCTGATAGGTACTCAAGCAGATGTCAAAAAATGGAAGAATACATCTATTGCGAGCATTATAGCAGTGGTGTATGGGGACAAAATAGCAGTTTTCAAGTAACTCAAATCATGCAGTCTATTCGAAGACGGTGAGTTTGGATATCATGACATAAAGTGAGATTTTTTACACTATTGGAGGATGCTTCAATGTATTATTGTGTTGACTGCAAGTATTTTTCTACGAAAGTAAAAGGAAGGAACAATGCAATGTATGATGGGTTTTGTGTGAAGAACAAAAAGAATGTGTTTGAGACTGGCTCCAATTGCGAGGACTTTAGTGAAGAAATGTTCTAAGTTTCCGGGTTTCGGATAATTGAATTGATCAACTCTTCCCCTTCCTCTGACTTGAAAAGGGGGAGTTCCCACTCCTGTACCACCTCTGACCTTATGACATTTGATTCTTCACCGGTGAGGGGAATAGTACCCTGTTTTTCGAACGTATTTTTATATACCAATATACCGCGGCGCTGCCATGCAGGAGTTTGTGCAAGATTAATACCGTGTTCCCAGGCAAGTTGATGAAGGCTCTCTGATTTCATGCCTTTAAGTTTGTCAGCAGCCTGTTTAGCACCCATCCCATCGCCCCTCAACAGATAATAACCATATGAGCTGACCAGATTACGCCAGCACTCTTCCTGCCGCCAATTGAGGTATTCAGTAATATCATTTCTGTCAATTATGGCCACTCTTGAATCAAAGGACATAGGTTGTGTACTGCCTAAATGTATAACCAGTGCCGAGGCAAGAAAACTGGGAATTACAGAATTTATCTTCTCAAGCCTGCCGTTGAACGGCAGATCCTTATTAAATACGAAGTTTATCTCGTCAGAGAACAGGTATGCTAACGTGGGATGTATGCCGCTCTTATTGAAAAAATCAGCCGTGGAATTGACCATACCCTGAGCAAAACGCATATCATAGGGTTTATCAAATTCCAGTTTACGCAGGGCTTTGGCAAATCCCCTTCCGTCTACCCTTACTATGGTAGTGCCGGCAACCCTTAGCTGCGAGAATAATTCCCGTTTCTTCATCCTGTCATTGTGAAGCATCAATTATATTCTTTTTCAGCTTCCCTATCCTCACTTCGGAGCTTGCGGATCATTTGTTTTATAATAATGATATCCCCTGATGCAATTACCCAGCGATAAGGCAGTATTACACCTTTTTGTGTGAGATCGAATAATTCAGGATTGATCTTTCCAACAGCTAATCCTGATATCCTGGATTCGTTCGGGTCAAGTATCACATCATTGACCTTTCCCACATAGACGCCTTTGTCTGTATACACATTCAATCCAAATAATGTTGATACTTCAGCACGCATGATATTCCCTCTGTGGCTACTTGTTTAACCTGAGTAGTTATATAGTTTTTTAATAGTACATAAAGTATAAATTTATGCAGTCAAGTTAATCCGACTGTAGAGAGGATTTTCTTGCTGATGAAAGTATATGTAGTATCCCGTTATATGAACAGTATTCTCTTACCATCAATTACCTGACATCTACGGTGAATGAATGAATTCAGAAGACAAACACTATACTATCACTTATTCCCTCAATATTTCCCAATCGGAAAGCGGAAACGTCCCGATCTCTGAAAACCCGGTCGACAATATCATCATTGTTGGTACGGCCCATGTTTCAGATAAAAGTGTGACAGAAGTTGACCAGACCATAGAGCGTGAGCGACCTGATGTTGTTGCTGTGGAATTATGTCCTGCACGGTACCAGGCACTGACTGAACAGGTCGAGACAAAGAAGATATCTCCAAAAGATATTCTCGGCGGCAGCAAACCCTATTATTTTCTTGTACACTGGCTGCTTGCTTATGTACAGAAGAAGATAGGGGATGATATGGGTGTCGATCCAGGGGCTGAGATGTTGCAGGCCATTAAAAAGGCTGAATCTACCGGTGCCCGAATTGCGCTTGTTGACCGGGACATCCAGGTTACTCTGCAGCGTTTCTGGAACAGTATGTCATTATGGGAAAAAATCAAAATGACCGGAGCCATATTAATGGGAGCTTTGGGATTAAATGGCAAAGAAATAGATATTGATTCTATTACTGACCAGGATGTTGTTACCCAGCTGGTCGAAGAACTGCGAAACTTTGCACCGTCAGCTGCCAGGGTATTCATAGATGAACGGGATGCATATATTGCCTCAAACCTGCTGCAAGCTGCTAAGACCGACCGGGTAGTGGCAGTGGTGGGTGCTGGACACAGGCAGGGCATTAACAATTACCTGCAGCATCCTGAAACCCTTCCCCCCATGGAACAACTGGTAAGTGTGCCAAAGAAACGATTCAGTGTCATGAAGATAATCGGAGTAAGTTTTGTGGCCATTGCCATCGCCACGTTCTTGCTGGTCATTATTGGGATCATCCAGGGTGCGATCTCACCCTATATGTTCCTGATAGCTATGGGCTACTGGTTTATCATAAATGGTGTACTGAGTGCTGCCGGTGCAGCCCTGGCCAGGGGTCATCCCAAGTCTATACTTACTGCATTTTCAGTAGCCTGGCTCACATCCCTGAACCCCATGATGGCAGCGGGCTGGTTTGCCGGACTGATGGAAGCTAAACAGCGCACCCCTACAACGGATGATTTCAGGACTATTCTGGAAGCTGAAACCGTTGATGAAATGCTAAATAACCGGCTATTCCGGGTGCTACTGGTGGCAGCCCTTGCAAATCTGGGAAGTGTACTGGGAACATTTATTGGGGCGTATGTGGTGCTGAGTGTGGCACAGATCGACCCCACACTTGTCTTAAAAGAAGTGTTTAGTACTATTTTAGGATGAACTTTTTTCAAACTCCTACAATGGCGAAGGGGACTGAGAAAGAGGGGACATAAACCTCATAGAACAGATACTTGGCATCCTGACCTATCCTTTTGGTGGGCATAATAGCCCAGTTATTATAGATGAATTGTTCAACCTGTACCGTACGGATCTTGTGATTCGTTATCCAGTCTCGATTTATTTTGAACCTGATCACAGCATTCTCTATATATTCATCAGGAATATCGACACTAATAGTATCAAATTCATATACCAGACCGTCTTTAATGGATTCAGCCTTATAGGAATGTTCTTTCAATAATTCAATCGTAATTTTCACATCTTTTTTGGTAATTCCTGATCTGAAATCGATGACATTAATACTGTGTTCAGAATCAAACGCCTTGATGACTCTCTTACCTTCTTTGACCAGTATGGGCACTGAATCGGAGAATTTTATATTGGATTTGGGTTCTTTATAGGGAGCCGGTTTTTTGATAGCCTCTTCAAGGGATGTAGGTTTCTTAATTATGGGCCTGGTAGGTTCAGGTACCTTTGTTGTTACTGGTTCTTTTTCAAGAATTGGTTTAGATGCTTTTTTGGCTTTATTCATTGGAGCCGGTTCTATGCGGTCAGGTGTCGGTAATTCTTTTATGGTAGGCTCTTTTTGCCGGGATTTACCTGAGGGACTACTTCTCTTCGGGCCAGAGGATGCTATCATTGCTGCTTTTTCTTTCATTATTCCAGGTAATACGCGCAATCTCTGGATGCCTACCCTGGCCAGTGATATCCCGCTCTCTGCAACAGAATACTTCATATCACCCATTCTTCGGCGTCCAAGGCTAATACCAGCATCTATTATCAAAAGTGAAAATATGAGTATCAGGATTATGACAAAAAAATCACTGCCCTGATTAGCTTCAAGCCATCCCAGTCCTATATGTGTAGTACCAAGTATGTACAGCAGGAGTCTTAACACGATATAACCTAAAAGAATGGTGCTTATGAGATGTAACACGTTTCTGACTAAGGGATTGGTCAGTATCTCATTTACTTTCACATTGATCTTGGTCATCTAATCACGCTTCCTGCGCATGATAAATAATGCAAACAGTGCAATTAATGCGGTCAATGCCTGGAATCCGGGTACTTTTTCTTTCCAAACCCCGGTCCATGTGACCGATGTATCGATGGGAGTTATTTCAGGTGTGGCTGTTGGTGTAATAGTTTGGGTGGGGGTTATCGATGGTGTAGGGGTTGGAAAGGCCATTGATGAGGTTCTTCCGGAGATGGCCATGGGTCCAAGACTTCCTCTCAAGGGAAGACTGGATTTGAAATAATACCTACTCGTGTCCTCGGCAATCTTCTGGTTAGACATATTTTCTCAGTCCTTGGTATTATCATTATAGCTATAAAAGCTAATCGTGTTCAGTATGATACCATTATCCACAACCCATGATCTGTCAACCATGGACGTGATACTCGGATCACGTATGTTGTTTTCTGAAAACATCCCGAGGCCACCAACCCAGACATTCAAGTTTTTAAGTACTACATCCGGGGTGTCTTTACTTACCAGTGTAGAGGTATGGTTAAGAATCTCTACTTTTGAAGCTTCTTTTCCAAAACTCATCAGACCTGTGAAGTTAACATATTTCACATAGTTACATTCCAGTTCAAAGGAAAAGCTAACCTCCTCGTCTTTACCTATGAACTGGCGGTCAGTCTCGCTGCAGACTATGTTCTCGAAGGCTTCACCTGAAGTGCCGATGCCGCCACCGCTGGGAGGTGGTGTGGCAGGGGTATAGATGTTGACTACGCTCTGGCTGAAGGCTACCAGTCTTTCATTTGATTCAAAGGCTCCCAAAAGCAGATAGTAATCACCGGTATTCAGGTCCTCAGTATCGAGTTTAATGGATGTATTGTTTGAACTTACATTATTTTTAAAAAATACTGTACCATTATTAAGACCGATTACAGTGTTTATTATTTTCTCAAATCTATAGGTGTCCAAACTGGACAGATAGATCCCTGAAAGTTCCCCTTTTTCTACCAGATATTTCTTGTCTCAATCTTTAGCTACTTTTTCATGGGTGTCGGATTCTACTATAGGCTCGAACACGAAGTATTTCTCAACATATCCTTTCAATTCTTCATCTGAGATACATGATATCCTAAGTTCTTTATCATAGAGCCGCTGGATGTCTGTTTGTATGGCTTTGAGTCGCGGGTCCCGTTTCAGTACTTTCGCTCTTACCCCTATCAGTTCATTCAGGGTTTCCTCTACTTTATGCCTTAGCACTTCCAGCCCAGAAGAATCACCAATCAGCAGTTGCCGTTTCCCGCCTACAAGCTCTGGCAGATATGCTTCATAGGTGAAGGGATTCTTGATGACCCCGGCAGTATGGATGCCGCTTTCATGAGCGAAAATGTTCTTGCCTACCACAGCTTTGTTGCGGGGTACCCTGATACCCATCTCTCTATCCATGAACTTGGCAAACTCAGTGACTTTTTCCAGATTATATTTTTCAAATCCTTCTACTCTCTGGTTCAGGAAAAGCATCATTTTCTCTATTTCAGAATTGCCTGCACGCTCGCCTATACCCAGAAATGTAAGGCTTGACCAGTTAGCACCGTACCAGTAACCCGCCAATGAATTAGCCATACCCAGACCGAAATCGTCATGTACATGGGTCTCGATGTTCTTTACCCCAATATTGTCCTTCAAGTATTTGACCATTGCCGGAATGCCGTAGGGTTCATCCACACCATCAAAAGGCACTCCCATTCCCAGTGTATCGCATAGTCTTATGGTACAATCTGGATCGATCTCGATGAGCTTTTGAATAAGCGGGAAGACAAAGCCATAGTTATCGGCACGGGTCATATCCTCGATATGTGCACGGGTGCGTAGTCCGTGGTCTACAGCATATTGCAGAGCATCCAGATACTTCTCTTCGGCAGCCTCCCTTGTTGGGAGTCCCATTTTATCAAGAATATGGGAATCAGATACTGACATGAGTATTCCGGTCTCTCCGATCCCATCCATCTCCAGTACAATATCAATATCGGCGGGGTTTGCCCGGGCCCACCCGGTAACTTCGGGGAATTCATACCCCTTGTTGAGCATTGCCCTGACCGCTTCTTTGTCGCGCTGGTTAAAAACAAAAGTCTCCAGTTTTTCTATTCCCATCTGGTGGAGGTATTCGAATATCTGCAGTTTCTGGTTCTTGGACATCACAATACCCGGCATCTGTGAGCCGTCCCGGATGGTACTGTCGCTGATAAATACTTCCTGCCCCAGGGGGAGTTTGATCTTAGGAAGGTCATCATAGTCTTTGTATACTTTCATCGAGACCTTAAATGGAAGTGGAAGGATAAAATAGTTGTTATTAGGATACTACAATTAGGGAATAACAGGTACATCTGGGGGTAGGAACAAGTACAAAAAACGGCTTCTTTTTAGTCGCAGTTACTTGAGTATATGAAGTCATACATTAATAGACGACAAGATACTCCTCAGTAGAGCTTACTGTTATTTGAGAATAGAAAGGTATATTTTTTGTAAAAAAAAGAAAATGGTGGGTAATTACATCCCACCAAGTTCAGTCAGTCCCAATGCTGCAATAGCTGCGATTATTACAGCCATCATGAGCGCTACAATTACACCCAGAATTATTAATGGCAATAACACCGCAATAGCAGATTTTACTGTGGTCAAATTGTGGACGTGTTTGCCGCCCACGATATTTAGCCAGATACCATACAAACCAATTATCCCCCCGACAACAGGTACCCATGCGAAAACATTGACAGCACTTGAATATGACATTATCCTTACAGTACCTTCATAGCTGCCTGAGCCGCCGAAGATCTTAAAGAATATGAACAATATGACCCCACCAATGAACAGTCCGATAATACCGCCTATCACTCCACCAATTAATGTGGTCGCTATCGAAGTGGCGCTGGCACCGCTTAGAATAACAGCAACAATCCCTGATAACAGTCCAAGGATTGCAAAATTGATAGCTGCAAATGTTAGTGGTTCCTGATAACCCCCACTTTTCGGCATTTCCGAATAAAATCCTTCAGGGTTGGTAAGAACCTTTTTTAATGTCTCTACATAATTATCCATTTATATTTCCTCCATTTAGTACAATAAGAGGTATCCCCTCTTACAACA
>JAMJFQ010000057.1 GCA_023544605.1 ANME-2 cluster archaeon
CTGAACCTGGCAGATATCGCCAACAAACTTGGTGTACCGTATAATCCAAAAAAATTCGATGGTGTAGTATACAGGACCGATGGACCAAAAGCAACAACGATTTTTTTAAAGAACGGTAATATCGTATGCAACCTGAAAAAATTCGAAGATATAAATAAGTGGGAACCTGTATTCGAGAATATCTTAAAGATGGTTGACATTGAGCATGATAGAATAGAAGTTGAAATACAGAATATCGTCACAACCGCAGAACTGGGAACGATCCTTGATCTCACACATTTGACAGTCCAGCTTGGACTTGAAAATGTGGAATATCACCCGGAAAGTTTCGTAGGGCTTGTGTACCGTGTACCCGAATATAATGCCACACTTATGATATTCAGGACCGGCAAGGTCAATATTTTAGGTACAAAAAAACCGGGCGATGCAGAAAAGGCTTTCAATACATTACGAAACATCATAAATAACGATTGAATTAGAAATGTATATCGGGACGTTAGGTCATTAAACCCCTCATGCTCCAGTTATTACTTCTGGGCAGTGCCCTTGCAGGGCTCCTTGCATTTCTGGCAGCCATATTTGAGAATGAAGACTCAGATGCCGGTTCTGCCAGCAACCCCAATTCACAGGTACAGCTGGCACCCCAGATAGAACACCTGCATAGATATTATAACAAGGCCATAGCAGGCGAGCCTCCCCAGAATGCCCTCTGGGCGGCCCTGGCTGCCACTATTGCCTACATATTATACTCCCGGTTGGGAATGGACCCAATCCCAGGTGTTATTCTTGGTTCCGTCCTCGGTGCGCTCATTGCATCATTATTACAGGGAATGTACGGCTCACTTGCCCACATTTCCCGCATCGCCAGCATGAAGAACTTCAAGCAAATGCTCTACTGGGACAGCTTGCTCTCCCCCCTGCCCCTTTCCATGACCTATACATTCTTTAGCGCCCTGTGTCTCACCCTGTTGTCCTTTGTGATACACGGCCTGCTTGGCAGCCCCTTCCCCGTTCCACTCATAGCCATGTTCCTCGGGTTCACCCTTGGTGCCATTGCATCATCCACCGGGGATGTACATTACGGGGCCGAGCGGCTGTACCAGCACTATACGTTCGGGTCCGGCATTGCCATATCCAAGCAGGGGGACATTGATGTGAAAGGCGAATACGGTTACCGTAATTCTGTAGACACACCATACTTTACCTTGCGTTTCGGCGGACCGGTGACCGGACTGACTTTTGGCCTTTTGATATTGATTGATACACTTTCCAGGACATCTGGTAGTGTATGGACATCCGTCATTCTTGAATTTTCAATAATCGCACTCATACTTATCTTCATAATCTATCTTGAAAAATATACTCGGGACCGCTATGGTCCATTTGAGGAGGGAAAATAAATGGACCCGGTAACGGCAATGTTCTTGATTATCGCGGGGGGCGTGCTGGTGGGTGTTTGCGTGCATTTCATCCCTGCCAGTGCAGTTGGTGCCATGTCCGCATCGACCGGTATTGCCACAGGCCCTTCCATGCTCTCATTCGGTGCCGGGCTTTCCGGCATCCTGTCTGCTTCATTTGCCCTGGATTCGGGTCTGGCAGCAATGCTTGCCTCCGGGGCTGCCGGTTCCACACTGATGGTGGTGCTGACCATACTGGGCGGTAACCTGGTGAATGCCTTTGGGACAGGTGTACCACCGGTTTCAGGGCAAACCGCCAGCGGGCAGTCCGTACTGGGCAGCAGCACTAAGGATGCGATCACAGGATGGGAACAAAAGCCCTTTGTTACTCCAGGCACCGATGGTCATGGCATGCCTGTACAGACCGCAATAAGTGGTGTAATTGGCGGAATAATAGGGGGACTGGGAGGTGCCATGGTGTTCTTCGGAGTACAGTTCATGTTTGTACCGGTCAGCCAGGAAGCAGCGGGCTTATCCGGGATGATAGCAGCAGGCATATTCCTTATTAACTGTGTACTGCCCGCATATACCCTTGTGGGGAAGACCGAAGGCATGTTTGATCGGAAGATGTTGAGAGTTCCAAAGACATTCCTGTCATGCCTCATCGTCAGCACATTTCTGGCACTAATAATATATTCGACGTCAACGTATGCTTCAATGGGGGCGACCTGAATGAGTACAGGAACCTCTGCAACATCGGGTGGTGCTGACATTCCATCCCTTAAATTATTCCTAATTTCAATAATCACTGGACTGGCAGCCATTTACCTTCAAGGATATACTGCTGCCTATGTCTTTATTTTAATTCCACTTATCTGGCCCGCTTTCGTAAGCAGTGCCAATGGTGTACGCAGCCTGGCAAGTTATGGTCTGGGCACAGGCACGTCATCCATAGGGTACTGGGGGACGGCAGTAGGTGCAACAACCGTGTATGCCGGCATGCAGATGGGTCTAAGCCCCATAGTTGAGATTTCAGCAGCCTTAGCGGGCGGGGCTATTACAGGTATTTGTGCCCAGAAGATCATCAAGATGAGAATTCCGGTGATGGTACGGGAAAGCGCTATACTTGCAGCATCCACAGCCGTGATAATCAGGTTCCTTGCAGGACTGTTCCCGGAGCAGGTGAGCTTGCTGTTCCCGTTGATGTATATTGCCGTGACCCTGGCTGTCCTGCATCCGTACAACGGTAGTATGGGTGCCGGCGAGAACCAGCGCAGAACCCTGTGGCTGTCGAGGGTGGAAGCATCCATGACCACAGCTGTATTCGGACTGGTACTACTGTTTATCTTTCCGTCAATGACAGGCGCCGGGATAATACTGGTAAGTGCCCTGGGATTTGCAATTTTTATCAGGGGCTGGTACCGAATGGTGAAAAAAGAGATATATGGAATGTCATGGACCGGTTTTCCGGCTGCCGAACATTGAGGTGCCAAAATGTATGCTATAATAGACCCTGATGAAAAGGTTGCCCTTGACCCATACAACGGCATCATTGCCAAAATGGACGAAGAACGTGTGCAGGCAAACCTTGCCGTGGTATCTGACCAGATAGATACACTCGAGGCAGTTGCCAGTGACCTTATGCACTCCCTTGACCCTGGAACCACCCCACTCCTCTCTTACCCCAACCGGGAAGGGATATACCTGAACCTGGGCAGGATCACCAACCTTGTATACGGCATCATCCTGGGACTCTTCATAAGTGCCATCGCTCTCTATATTCTTTATGGGGGTGACCTGTGATGGGTTCCACTATACCCAACTGGCCCCCGGTGTCAGGTGAATATCTGACAGGCGATCCCGGCTTACATGCAGCCGTTGTCACCCTTGCCAGTGAACTGGACAAGGAACACCTGATACAGTACAGTGCTATTGCAGGTTCTATGAAGACCGAGAACATCGGTATTGAAAAAGTGGTTGCCAATATTGTGTCCAATACCAATATACGGTATCTTGTGATATGCGGGGCCGAAGTGCACGGACACCTGGCAGGAGATGCACTTATGGCTATGCACCGCAGCGGTATCGATAATGATGGCCGTATCGTCGGGGCAAATGGTGCTATTCCATATATTACCAATATTGATTCCGATACCATCAATATCTGGCGCAGCCAGGTGGAGATAATCGACCTGATGAACGTGGAGGACATGAATAAGATAGTGCAGGCATTAGACGGCCTGGCCCCCAAAGAAGAGTTTGAAGGCGAGCCGTTGCAGATATCCTTTGGTGGTGGTGGTGAGATTGTTGAAGAAGGCATAACAGTCATTTCTCCTGAACTGGTCTCACTGGAATCCAGGATAAGAGCCATAGAATCCGAGGTAAAGGACCTGGGCAAGGTACAGAAGATCATATCCGGCCTGTACTCAGGGATGTTCCAGGGTTTTGTCATCGGTTTTGTGATAACGTTCATCCTGTTGTTGTTGAGGCGGTTGATATGAAGGAGAAACAGACCATACCTGCGATCGGTACTCCGAATACCAGGGAGATTGACAGGATGGTGAAGGATTTGGGGCGCAGGGTCATGATCATAGGACGGGACCAGCGTACTTTTGCCGGAATTGCCCATCCCGTTGCCAGGTTGTACCTTGTTGTGGGGCTCGTGATAGGATTGTTACTGCTGCTTCTGGGAGTGATTGGACATGGATTATGATACATTGATGGAACGGCTGGATAAGATAGAGACCACTGTTGAATTCTCATCCGGCGAGATATTACAGCAAAGAGGGACCATGATTGGCAGATGGATTGGCATACTTTACGGTATGGTGGCGGCACTGTTATTGGTCAACCTGCTGGGGATTTAGGTGATAGTATGTTCAAGTATGCACGGCATCAGAAGGTAATAGAGATAGGGAATGTGAAAATAGGAGGCAATGTGGGCGAGAATCCCACGGTATTGATACCCACCATCTTTTATGACGGCCATAACATCGTGGATGACAAGCAGAACATCTTTGACGAGAAGAAGGCCGAAGAGAAGATACGCGAAGTAGAGGAAGCGGGAGATAAGCACCATATACCTTACATTTTCCAGGTGGTAGGTCTTACCCCTGAACTCATGGTCAAGGGGCTGGACTTTGTGGCTGACCATACCGATGCGCCCCTTATCATAGATTCTGCCGACCTTGAGTCAAGAATAGTCGGTCTGGACCATGTATCAGGGAACGGCTATGCCAGACGTACCCTGTACAATGCTATCAATATGATGATAGACGAAGAAGAAATTGCAGCACTTACCCGCTCAAAGATAGAGGCCACTGTCATCCTGGGATTCAATATGCAGGACCCTTCGGTGAAAGCACGGACAGCTCTGCTGGAAGATGGTGGCGGTTTTGTGGATAAGGGGCTTTTGACCATTGCAAAAGAATGCGGGTTTGAAAAGATACTCTACGACCCCGGAGTGCAGCCATTTGGCCAGGGCGCAGGTTCTTCATTCAGGTTGCTGTCTGTGGTCAAGGCATTGTACGGTTTGCCTACAGGTGTGGGCGCCCACAATATACCCAGTTCATGGGCCTGGCTTCACAAGAATGCTGAAAAGGAATATCGCAGGATAGCCGATATATCAGCCAATACCATAGGCATTACAGCCGGTGCCAATTCGCTGTTCATAGGGCCGGTGGAGAATGCCAAGTATGCGGCGCCTGCCGTTGCCATGACAGACATCCTGATGGCGGATTCATTGCAGGATTTCGGCATTGAGCATGCAGAAGACCACCCCTACGAACTTGCGTGAGGTCTGGATATGGTACGCTTTGGTATTGAGTTCTTAGCAAATGAAACCGCAGATACACTGGCAGAAATGATACGGTTCTCTGAGGAGAACGGCATTGAATATGCCTGGATAACAGACCACTATAACAACCGCGATTCCTTTTCATTACTGACTTATATAGCTGCCAGGACATCCACTATTAAACTGGGGACAGGTGTCACGAATCCGTACACAAGGGCCGCCCCGCAACTGGCATCTGCTATCGCTACCGTTGACGAGGTATCAGGCGGCAGGGCTGTGTTCGGTATCGGTCCTGGGGATAAGATGACATTTGAGAACCTGGGTGTTAAGTGGACAAAACCACTGCGGACCGTTAGGGAGACAGTGGAAGTAGTGAGGCGCCTCACATCCGGTGAGTCAATCTCCTACAATGGCGAAGTGATCTCAATAAAGAAGGCAAAACTCAATTTCGGTAACAATACGGTGCCTGTATACATTGGTGCACAGGGTCCGGGTATGCTGAAACTGGCCGGTGAGATGGGGGACGGGGCACTGGTTAATGCCTCACATCCCAGGGACTTTGAGTTTGCCCTCAAGATGCTAAAAGAAGGTGCACTCGGCAGGGACTTCTCGCAGTTCGATGTAGGTGCATATACCAGTTTTTCGGTAGCCAGTAGTCGCGAAAAGGCTATAGCAGCTGCAAAGCCTGTTGTGGCATTTATCACAGCCGGCTCCCCGCCTGATGTGATCAAACGACACGGCATACCAGAGGAAGATCACACCAGGCTCACATCGGCTTTTAAAGAAGGGTTCAAACAGGCTATTGAGACTGTTACGGATGATATGATGTCGGCGTTCTCCATCTGCGGGACCCCTGATGACTGCATAGAGCAGATCCATGAACTGGTAGGTGCGGGAGTAACCCAGATAGTGGTGGGTTCGCCCATAGGACCTGACAGGACAGAAGCGATCAAACTGGTCGGAAAAGAAATAATCCCTGCAATGGGGTGATGAGGAACTAATATGGCATATATGGATAGGATACTGAGGGTTGACCTCACGAATGGGAAAATTACAGATGAGGTGCTTGACGAACATACAAAGAAGATGTTTATCGGTGGCAGGGGACTGGGCGCAAAAATAATCTCTGATGAAGTTGACCCTAAAGCTGACCCGCTGGGCGAATCTAACAAGCTCGTGATCACTACAGGGCCCCTGACAGGTACAAAAGCACCCACTTCAGGCAGGTTCAGTGCATCATTCAAATCTCCGCTTACCAATTTACTCACAGACTGCCATGCAGGTGGTCATTTCGGACCATGGATAAAAAAGGCAGGATACGATGCTATTATAATCCAGGGCAAAGCGGCCGAACCCACTTACCTTGCCGTGTCTGATGAGAGTATCGAACTCTGTAGTGCAGCGTCCCTGTGGGGCAAGACCACCAGTGAGACCAATGAGACCCTTGAGAAGAAGCATGGGGGCAAGGTAATGTGCATCGGGCCAGCCGGTGAGGATCAATCCCTTATATCCAGTATAATGGTAAATGCCAGGCGGGCGCTGGGAAGGGGTGGTATCGGAGCGGTACTGGGTTCAAAGAACCTGAAAGCTGTGGTGGTATCTGGTTCACAGGAGATATCAGTCCAGGGGGATGGATTTGAGCGCTCAGTCTTTGAGGCTACTTCACTTTTAAAAGAAAAACCAGTGACAGGTGAAAGTCTGCCGAGCCGGGGCACTACTGTACTTGTCCATGCCATTAATATGCATGGCATGTACCCGGTCAAGAACTTCCAGGAATCCCAGTGGCCATTTGACAAGGCTGAACTGACCAGTGGCGAACGCATCAGGGACGAATTTATAGTGGGCCGTCAGGGCTGCTACGGATGCCCCATCATGTGCGGGCACAAGGTAAAACTGGACGATGGAAGAGAGATGAAATCCCCTGAGTTCGAGACGGTCTGGTCACTGGGAGCAGACCTTGATAATACTGATTTTAACTCCATTGCCGAAGGAGGAATGCTGTGCGATGAATATGGTCTTGATACTATATCCACGGGCTCTACCATCTCGGCAGCCATGGAACTTGAAGAGATGGGTAAGATTAATACAGGGTTAAAGTGGGGTGACAGTCAATCCATGTTAAATGCCATTCACATGATGGGCAAAGGGGAAGGTATCGGCGCGGAAATGGCACAGGGTTCAAAAAAATTCTGTGAACAACACGATGCTCCTGAAGTGTCGATGAACGTAAAAGGACTGGAGATCCCTGCGTATGACCCCAGGGGGGCCAAGGGGATGGGGCTTGCCTATGCTACATCCAACAGGGGTGGATGCCACCTTCGAGCCTATATGGTTTCTCCCGAGGTGCTTGGTGTGCCTAAAGAACTGCTTGACAGGTTCTCGACAACAGATAAGGCGCGGTGGACCATGGACCTGCAGGACCTGAGCACGTTCGTGGATTCACTGGTACTGTGCAGGTTCAGCCAGTTCTCACTGGGTATAGATAATTATGCAGAGATGTATTCAGCAGCAACAGGGATTGAATTTGACAGCGCTGATGTAATGAGAACGGGAGCCCGGATTTACAATCTTGAGCGTATGTATAACCTGCATGCAGGCATCACAAAGGAAGATGATACCCTGCCAGACAGGCTGCTCAACCAAATGGTGCCGGACGGTCCGGCCAGGGGCCAGACTGTCAGGCTTAAAGGCATGCTTAAGGAATACTATAACCTGCGGGGATGGTCGAAGGATGGGGTGCCTGAAGAGTGGAAAATGAAAGAATATAATCTGGCGGGAGGTGAATGATATGGCCGAAGAATTAAGCCAGTTGAACCTTGATGAGAAGGTGGTATCAGATGCCATATCTGCCCAAAAGGCTGCAGTTTCATGCATAAAACAACACAGGTATGAGGATTTCCTGCTTGAGCATTCCCGTCCTTTTGTGGATACAGTAAGGGATTTTAAACGGCATCCTGACCAGTCTAAAGAGGCCATGGACCTGTACCAGCAGTCACTGCTGATACACTATGATATACTAACGTCCCTGACCAAGACCGTAAATGCGCTGGACTGTGCATTCCTGGAATGGCAGCAAACCCCCATCACCCTTGATGTGATGTACAGGCTGGACCCTGATTTCAGGGATGCTATAGAGGAGTTTGTCAGGACCATTGATGAATCCGATGATATCATAGGTATCGAGGCCACCAGGGTACACAACGGTTTTTACGGTATCATCTCTTCCAAGGATTTTGCGGCCCTGCCTGGCAGTACCTTCAATGTGCTGGCGCAGATCATTGCCCGGACACCCATTGATAAGAAATACAAGCAGGCAATCCTGGCAGCCAAGTCCTGGGGATTGAACGGTATCTATGTGTTCGGGGACCGCTATACCCGGGTGTTGCAGCGGTGCCGCAATGTCCAGACCGCCATAGAGGAGGAGAAACGTTACCTGAAATGGATATGGACTGAACCCTCAAAGGTAATGCTGAAACTCATGGGTACGCTGGGACACAGTTCTTATGATAGGTTCAAGTATTTCGAACTGTACGAGAAGAAGTTCACTCCTTACATTGAAGCTGCCCATGATGCGGAGGTTCATCCTGCAAATATCGTAATGCTGCCCACACATGTTGGTGATATCGGGCACCATATAGGGCCTTCATATTACCATATCTGCAAGGACGATATGTGCATGGCTATAATGGAATCAGTGTCACAAACAGTATATGATACGCTGGGTCGGGCGCTGGCAATGGGTAAGATAAAAAGTCCCTTTGATGTGGCTTCGCTTGCAACCGGTGCCAGTGCATCTGCCATGTCTGAGATACTTGAATGGGACGGTTTCACTGCTGATATGTTCCAGGACCTGTTCCAGAAGAGGTTCAAGAACTATGTAATGACCCATCCTTTTGACAGGCCCATGGTGGGGGAGTTGCATATTAACGACTGGCTGGACTTTGTGACAAGGGGTGAGAGGATAAATGCACCTAAACCCAGGGGTCTGGGTGGAAAGGTATCGGGTGTACCCATCGACCTTTCAGCTGTCAGGTTCAATTCCAAACTGAACAACCCCCAGTGGTACACATATCCATATACGGGTATCACGGTGCGCTCAACCGCTCTTTTGCGGTTTGTGGACCAGCCCTGCCTGCTTGCACCAGAGCCACCAAGTATTGTCGCGATGGTGAATGCAACGGTGCTGAATCCCGAGGTGCCGATGGCGCCTGTTCAGATGTGTAAGAACTGCGCCACAAGCAGGTTCCTGCCTGCCAAATGTGATTACTGCATGTCGCCAGGGTTGAATTCGGTGCTGTAAAGGATATTGAGCACGGAATGCGGTCGCTTGCAAGCCTTGAGGATTATGGCGACTTTGACCAGTTCGACTTTAAAGCACCATGGATGCCTCAGGAGTATTATGACCTGGTGCTTGAGTTCAGGGCTGGTATGCCGTGGAATTCGGGTTGTGAGTTTGATGAGTGGTGTGAGTTCTACGAATGGGTCAGGATGAAGCTTGAGGAAATCGCTTAAGGAGATGTGGTCATTCCCGGCAAATACTCAACATGACCTCAAGTATACTGTTAATATCTTTTTCCGCATTTATCTTAATGCGCAGCAACCTTCCCCCCTCAATTCCCCGTGTGAACCATTTGGCATGGAGCTTTACACTGGCATAATCAAGCAAACCGTATTTATCTGATGTTTCAACATACTCAAAAAAATCCTCTACCTGTTCGGACACCCCTAGCGGTTCGAGTAACTTTCCAGTTTCAAGAAAATATCCAATCCTCCTGAATATATATGGATTTCCCAGGGCAGCCCGCCCTATCATCAATCCGTCGCAGCGGGTTTTCTCAAGCACGGTCTGCGCCGCTGTTTCACAATCAATATCGCCATTAGCGATTACCGGTATACACAAATCCTCCTTTACCATCCGGATAACATCCCAGTCGGCCCTGTGCGCATAGTTCTGGTGCCGTGTCCGAGCATGCACTGTGAGCGCACTGGCGCCCGCATCTTCCAGCATTTGCACCGTCTCCAGCGTCCTGTCAATAGTATCATATACCCTTATCTTTGCAGTGACCGGGGCACTGACAGCACCAGACACCTGCCTCATAATATCAGCCATCAACTGCGGACTTTTCATCAGAGCCGAACCGCACCCTTTTTTAACTATATGTCGGACCGGGCAGCCAAAATTAATATCTATCAGGTCAGGACTGTACTGCTCTTCAACCAGCCGGGCTGCCTGCTCCAGACTTTTTGCGGATGATCCTGATAACTGGATGCCCTTTGGTCGTTCTTCCTCTGCTGATACAATCCTTGAAATGGTCTTATTGCTGCGAAATATCACACCATCGGCATCCACCATTTCGGAATATACAAGCGCAGCACCATACTTTTTACACAGCAGCCTGAAGCCCAGGTCGGTCACATCTGCCATGGGTGCCAGCAGGAGGTTACCTTTGAGTTTCAATGGACCGATATGCATGTATCCACCAAAGGAGGCGGGATATATATAAT
>JAMJFQ010000058.1 GCA_023544605.1 ANME-2 cluster archaeon
GGCAAGACCGAATTTTTCCAAAAAATCATAGGTTACCGGGTCTATATAGGACAGCCACTGGTGGATAGTAAAAGCGATAATTTCTGATAGGTCATACATCGGGGGCACGCTCACTAAATATTATTAAAGACGTTTTTAAAATTAATAAGAGTATCCTATGCTTTTTTTTATCTCATCCATCATATCGGTAATCTGGGATTATTAAGGCACAGAT
This sequence comes from ANME-2 cluster archaeon, assembly GCA_023544605.1. Lineage (GTDB taxonomy): Archaea > Halobacteriota > Methanosarcinia > Methanosarcinales > Methanocomedenaceae > Methanocomedens_B. The sequence continues at coordinate 215 of JAMJFQ010000058.1, forward strand.
TCACCATTACATCGATTTGTGCCATTCCCATGCACATAACCTGATCTGCTCCACCCCAGTAAATTTTTACCGACCCGTCATCCTCTGCGATGGCTCCACAGGTAAAGACCACATTGGAAACATATCCTGCTACTTCCCACGGGTCCTCAGGCTGTAAGATCCAGTCATCTGCAACTCCTAAGATCTTTGAAGGATTATTCAGGTCATGGAGAGCCACGCCGAGGCGATAGATCCCACCGCTCATTGTAGAGAACACACCATGATAGATATGAAGCCATCCGTATTTGGTCTTAATAGGCGTTGCGCCCGGACCGATCTTCATCTCATCCCAATGATATTGCAGCGGCCTCATCACTATTTTTGAGTGTCCCCAATGAATGAGGTCAGGGGAATAGGAGATCCAGATAGACCATGGAGCAATATGTGAATGAGGTCTGTCAAGCCGCACATATTGTCCATTAAATTTCTGGGGAAAAATCACCACATTACGCATATCGGTCTGAGATATTAAGGCCACTCGCTCCAGTTGCCGAAAATCATAGGTCTTGGCCAGGACAATTCGTACACCATATCTGGAATAGGCGCTATATGTAATCAGATATTCACCATCAATTGCACATATCCTGGGATCTTCCACACCATATTCTTCGTATTGAGCAAAGACTCCTTCCTTTGCGGGAGTTACAAACGGTTTGTCATGAACTGTAAACCGGAATCCATCAATTGATTCCGCGATTCCTATAATGGAACGACCATTCCGCCTGTGGGATCTGAAAAGCATGATGTATCGATCATTATGCTTGACCATTCCTGCATTATGAACCGTTTCCACAGGGTAGGGAACATGTTCCTTTGTGAGAATTGGGTTTCCTTCATAGCGTTTAATATATTGGTTGTGTGATGGATTATCTGGCAGATTCATATTGTCAACTCCTTAACACCCAGGGGATGGGCGAAATAAGGCCCACCCATATGATGCAGGGTTTGAATGTTATTATTCAACTGAAGATGACTGTTGAAAGCATCTTCGTCTGCGCAAGCCGCCACCACTTCTCCAAGAAATATGGTGTGGTCCCCGGCATTCCAGGCATTTACCAGGCGGCATTCTATATGGGCCACACATTCTCTGATAAGGGGGCATGGAATTTTTTTGGCCGCCATCCTTGTCAACCCTGATCTTTTGAATTTATCTATTTCCCGGCCCGATTGACTTCCACACAGCAGAACTGTCTTGTATAACTGGATGGTGGGAAGGTTAACGCCAAAAGCTTTGCCCTGCGTGATCAATTCGTGGGAAAAACGTTCTGGAGCTACTGAAATAGCCAATCTCACAGGGTTGCCACTTGCTGGCATCTGCCAGGCCAAAGTCATTATATTATCCCGTTCCTCTGTCCCTGATGTGATCAGTACGGTCGGGCCGTGATTTATCAAATAATTGGCCTTTGTGATTGGAATTGAGCGCTTTTTCATACCTCTGGCCCCCTCAGTTTTTTATTATTCACGTCCAAAATCGTCTTCTATACGTTCGATATCGTCTTCACCGAAATACTCTCCTGTTTGGACTTCTATAAAGACCAGGTTATCCTGATCGAGGTTAGTTATCCGGTGCGAGGCACCTTTTGGGATCTCAATTGAATCTCCAGATTGAAGCTGGAACTCTCTATCATTCAGGCGTACCAGCCCGATTCCTTTGATTACGTACCAGTGTTCATTCCTTTGCTTGTGACGCTGGAGGGATAATCGTTTACCAGAATAGACATTAATACGTTTTACTTTACTATCGGACGATTCAGAAATAGTCTCATAGTATCCCCACGGCCGATGGTCTTCCCTTTTACATTTCGATAAGATGAGATCGTAGGTCTTGATATAATCGTCCACCATTCTCTCAACAGAGAAACGTTCTTTGGCAATTTCCCTGCATCTCCTACGGGAGATGTTAGGTATTTTTTTCAATGCAATTATGGTTTCTTCGATATCAGTAACAAGAAATCCATTCTCTCCTTCCTGGATCAGCTCGGGCATTGAACCTTTTTTATTTGCAATGATTGGTGTGCCACAAGCCATTGATTCAACCACAGTAAGCCCGAAAGGTTCCTCAAAATGTATGGGATGGAGCAAGGCGACAGCATTTGACAATAACGAGTTTTTTACATCATTGCTCACATGGCCTTCATATGTTATCTGATCATTGTCAATAAAGGGTTTTACCTCTGTTTCAAAATAATGTTGGTCCTGAATGTACCCGGCCATACGAAGTCTCATACCTGCCGCTCTTGCGATTTCAATGGCTTCCCGAGCTCCCTTATCAGGATGGATGCGTCCCAGAAACAGAAGATAATCATCAGGTTTTTCATTGAAAGGAAATTGGTCAATATCAATGCCGTGATGCACTGTAGCCAAATAATCAAGGTGGGGAGATCGATCCGCATCACTGATGGAGACATAAAAAACTGTCCCGTTATATTTTTGGTAAACAGGGACAATCTTTTTGGATGAAAATCCGTGAATGGTGGTTACCACAGGGGTCTGAACCAGTCCGCTGTAGCTGAGTGGCAGGAAATCATAATGATTGTGGATAATATCGAATTCATCAGCATGCTCAAATAATTCTGATATATGAAGACATTCCCAGACCTTGGGGTCCAGTTCCTTATCCTCCTCATACGGCCTTAAACTAACGGAATGAAGTTTCCCGGTTGTTTTAGAGTCTGCTGTTGCAAACAAAGTGACATCAAAACCCCGCTTCACCAGACCTTCAGTAAGCAGGGATACGACCAGTTCCCATGGGCCGTATTGCTTTGGCGGTGTACTCCAGGCAATAGGAGAGAGCATGGCAATTTTCATAAGAAATCCCTCAAATCATTTCCGGCTTATATTCCGGGCACTGGAGGATATAATCGATTACCTCTGACAATTTTGCGGTTGCCAATGCGACATGGGTGTCTGCACTTCCGTAGTAAAGGCGAATTTCGTCGTTTTCTACTACCCATCCGCAGGGAAAAACCACGTTTTTTATATCTCCTTCCAGTTCATACCATTCTTCAGGTCCGAAAATCCATTCATTTGACCTGCGCAGTACCTTCATGGGGTCTTCAGTATCTAACAGCGCCAAACCCAGTCGGTATATATTTCCAGATGAGGTTTCTTTGACCCCATGATATAGTATCAACCAGCCTGCCGGCGTAAAAAGGGGTGGAGTTGAAAGCCCGACCTTATGTGCGTCCCACCACCCACCTTTGCGGGCATGAAGTAATATCTGATGATCACTCCAGTGTATCATATCAGGAGAAAAAGACATCCAAATATGTTCACCGTCTTCAATTCCGTCTATTATTCTATAAGATGCTTCATAAGATTTGGCGGCCTTAATCTTTTTAATTTTATCAGTACTTGTCTGTTCCATAGCTTCTAATATGAGCTTTCCGATTATTTCATCGCGAGCATATTTCGAAATGCCACGATGGAGCATGACCCATTGTCCATTGAATCTCTTGGGAAAGAGGGCAGCATCTTTATCATTTGGAGGCATCCCGGCCCCCAATCTTTTAAATGAACGAAAATCTTTTGTGGTGGCTATATTGACCTGAGGGCCATTTTGTGAATACGCAGTATAGACCACAAACCATTGTTGTTGTTGTTCAATATAGGTGATCCGGGGATCTTCAATCCCCCAGAACTCTTCCGGATAATTATCCGGATCAGGTTCAAAAGTGGGTTTCTCGTCGATCTCCCAATTATCCACTCCATTGAGGCTACGGGCAACTGTCAAATGGGATATCCCTCTATGGTCCTCCACTCGAACCAGTAATATTGTGTAATCTCCAATTTTTACTGCACCGGGATTAAAAACCGAATTAACAAGATAAGGCCAGTCCCTGGCTGAAAAGATTGGATTCTTTTCATAACGCTGAAATAATTCTTTATGATCAGCCATTTACCGACATACCTCCTGCTCGATGTAGATTTCTGATATTAACCAGACAGCCAAATATATTGCCAGATATGAACATAAAACGTCTCCCGGTTGGTGTATGGGATGTCTCTCTTCAATTGGGTTTGAGGTATATAAAGTTTGTTTAGTTAGTTATCAGGGCCACACGACTTTCCCGGGTAACTATTAAAAGACATGACCATTATTCCTGCGCCATACTTACAGGAAGCTGGACAATGATAACCTGCCCCTGATTACATTACTCCCCTGTCGAACATTGCATTAAATATTCAAGGATATCTGATAATTTTGCCGTTGCAAGCGCTAAAGATGTATCTGCACAGCCGTAATACATACGTATCTCACCATTATCTTCAATCCATCCACATGGGAAGACAACATCACTCACATCGCCCTGTCGTTCATACCACTCTTTGGGACCGAAAATCCAGTTATCAGAACGGTGCAATACCTTTGATGGATCTTCAAGATCCAACAGTGCCAAACCCAGGCGATAGATACCTCCTGCAACAGTAGTGCGAACCCCATGATATAATATCAGCCACCCTTCAGGTGTGCGCAAGGGGGGTGGAGAAATGCCAATCTTGTTAGCATCCCACCATCCGCCTTTGCGGGCATGGATCAAGATCCTGTGGTCACCCCAGTGTTTAAAGTCATAAGAAAATGATATCCAGGTATGTGCACCAACCCCACCAAATGTAGAGACCGGTCGATGAATCATAGCCCATCGTCCATTGAATTTCACGGGAAACAATGCCGCATCCTTATCTTCCGGCGGCATTACAGCTCCTATCCGCTCAAAAGTATGAAAGTCCCTGGTAGTAGCTATTGAGACTAAAGGACCACCCTCAGAATATGCCGTATAGGTCACAGCCCAGTGATTCATTTCTTCAATATAGGTGATGCGCGAATCTTCGATACCCCAGATCTCTTCCGGATAGTTGGCAGGGTCAGGCATTAATGTAGGACTTGTATCGATCTCCCAGCCATCTACCCCATTGCGGCTTCTAGCAACAGTTAAATGAGAAAAACCACGATGGTCCTCCACTCGCACCAGCAGTAAAGTATGATCTTCGAATTTTATTGCTCCGGGATTGAAAACGGAATTGCAGGAATAGGGCCAATCAGCAGCAGTAAGAATGGGATTTTTTTTAGAGCGATGAAATATTTCATTCTTATTCAGCATTTCAAATACATATCTCCTTATATACTCAAAACTCGGGGGGAAGATTTACCTTTTCTCCGGTGGCTTTTACCTTATTCGCAAGCTCATATGCCTCATTGTACTGCCTGGCTATTACGTGCCAGGAAACTACATTGTTCAGATAGCGATCCAGGTTGCTGCTCATATTATGTCGAAGATCCTCATCACAGGCCAGGCGGATAACATTTTTCTTGAGCATTTCCCGGTTTGTGAACAAAAGTCCCCCTTCACTTATCAGCGTCTGGGATGTCAATCCCTCCAAGGGAGCTGTAGTAATATAAGGTTTGTTCAATGATATGACCCTGGCCAGTGTACCGGATTGTGTCTCATCGAGGGATGGCAGTACAATAAAATCGCAAATGGCCATTATTTTATAATATAGTTCTCCTCTGGGAATGAATTCATAATAATGGGCAAGTCCCTTTTTTTCAAGTATTTCAATCTGTTGCTTATATCTCTCATAATCGTGTTTATGGTTTTCATCCCTCATGGTCCCGGCAGCCAACAAGTCCCATTCCTGGTCCGTGCGGTCATATATCTCCTGAACTATCTCTTCCCACATGTTGGTCAAAATGTCCCAACGTTTGTTTGATTGTATCCAGCCTACCAAACCCACAATATGTTGACCTATGGAAGGGTATTTGTTGAGACCGATCTCTTCACGCAACTCTGGTATCGTCTCATTCATCCATTGCTTATCCGGCCTGGCGCCATGGGGAACTACCATTATGTTGGTGGGAGTTTTCCAGCCGTATCCTGAAAAAGTCCAGTCCAATCTCCATTTTTGATAGTTGCATTTAAACAGCACAACATCTGAGCGTTCGCACATCCTGTAAATAAAATTTGCTTCAAAATCCCGCAGCCTACCATGGACCGTATGGGGCTCAACCACGGTAGGATATTTACCAATAGCGCCCAGCAGATCTAAAAACCCTTGGTTTTCGTCTCCTTTTCCTCTGGAATCACAATATTCATATAACCCGTATTCATGTTCCAGATGCACTACATAGGGGTCAAGTTCCTTCACTTTTTTATAAACAGGCTTCCACCAGTCATGTTTTGACATGTCAATAATGGGAAATACCCCTTCTCCCTCACCATCGGTGTGGCTGATGACTAGGACATCCCTGTCAGGATTTGCTTCCTGGATGAATTCCCTGGCCTCTTCACAGAATGTTGCGATACCACACAATCTGGGAGGATAACTGGATATCATGACAATAGGATTTTTTTTACTCATTTCAAAACCTTCGAACGTAAATAAATATGAGGAGATATATATGCCCATATATATTTTATTACCTAGAATTGAATCAATTCGTGATTCTAACTACTTAAAAGTATCCACCTTTTCTTTTCTTTCCTAACATTTGGAATGTTTTTTGAAAATTTTCGGTAGTTATGCCGAGAGTGTCGGGAAAGTCGATATTTCGAGGTATTTCAACCAGACCTAACATTTCAATATGGCAATGCATAGTGATTTACTGTGTCAATTTTCATACAATATTTCGATTTTTGTACTTTTCCGACAGTCTCATGCCATACTCATATTTTAATATCTGTTCAAAGAAAGCAAAGCCATGAGGAAACATACTAAAGATTCTGCACCCTGATTCTCATTAATTCCGTGGGAGTCAAAACCGTCTGCCACAGCACCTGTATGAAAATCATATAAAGGGAGTCCTAAAAGATTTCGGCCCAGGAACCATTCAAATGCATGGTAAGCATTATGCAAGTATCGTTTATCACCAGTTATCTCATATGCGGTGACATAAGCCATGGTAAGATAGCCTGCTTCGATGGGTTGCTGACCAAACACTGCCTTCTCCTTGTTACTGGTATGCCATCCTTCATTCCCCACCATGTCAAAAAATGTGCCCTCCCGCTGGATATCAGTGAGAAATTCCAGAGTGGTGAGTCCAACTTTTTTATATATCGGATCATGGATGGCTTGAAATGCACATAACAAGGCTTCACATATTATTGCATTTCCATACGCCACTATTGGTTCAAACCAATTCCAGTCTTCAGTCTGATTTTCATTATATAATGCTATCAACTCATCAGATAACTTGATCAATATGCTTTTAATTTGGTCAGTATCATTATATTGCCTCTCTTCATATCGTTTCAGGGCCACACACAATCCGCAAATGGTATAGGCTTTTGCCCTGGGGGCATTGAGGTTTTCTAACATGGGTTCAGATTTTTCAATCATGCTATGAGCCAGGGCTCGCATTCCCTCTGTAGGCGCCCAACGAACTACATGGCCCAGTCCAAATATTGCACGACCTAATGTATCTTCACTTCCCTGTTCATCCATAAAGCTCCGATCATAATTCATAAAATTATGAAAATGACCATTCTCGGTCTGGGCATGATGTAAAAAACTGAGGTAAGTGGTCATTAACGGAAGGATATCTTGATTTGGTATTTGGTCATTGGTCAATACAGCCAGCCCTCGACCCACATCATCTGTAGAATAACCATGATTGCGATCTGGAATCCCGAATTTTGTATGTTGAAAAATCCCTACATCATCAGAAAGTAAATATAAGTGGTTTAGTTTGATTTCAGGTAAAGTGGCATGGAAAAAGGTAGGACTTTCAAGTCCCGTTTCAGCCACATCCATTTCCCACAGCTCAAATACATCGTTAAAAAGTTTAACATAATGTCGTCCGACTTCTTTCCAGATCATCTGTCTGCCAAATTTATATGCCTTTTTACGCATCAGTTGACATGTAGCAGGATCGTTCATAAAAGAGAGTAATGCCTGACTTAAGGCCTCTACATCCCCAAAATCAACCAATAAACCTCGCCCATCTGACAATACTTCCTGGGCATGCCAATATGGGGTTGAAATAATCGCCTTGCCCATACCAAGGGCATACGTTAAGGCCCCACTGACAATCTGTTCTCTATTAAGATAGGGGGAAACATAAATATCACTGGATATAATATAGTCACAAAGTTCATCAAGGGTCACATATCTATTGTGAAAAATGACGTTATTTACTAATCCCATATCCTGTACTTTGCGTTCAAGGGAAAGCCGGTATTTCTCCCCCTGCGATTTTTTCACTTCAGGATGGGTTGCACCTAATATGATATAGGTAATATTCGGATATTTTTCTACAACTGGTACAAGGGCATCAAGTAGAACTTCAATACCTTTACCCGAATTTAATAAACCAAAAGTTAAGATGACTATTCTCCCATCCAGGTTGCGTATTTTCTTATATCGATTATCATAAATAAAAGAAACATCCGGAACACCATGATAGATCAACTCTATCTTTTCCTCAGGAACTCCATAGACATCTTTCAAAATTTTTCTGCTCATCTCAGTCATTACTACCAGCTTATGGGAATAACGAATCAGTTCTTCCATAGATCTTCGATAATCAGGGTTTGGTTCCCTTATGATCGTATGCAGGGTAGTGATGATGGGTTTTTTTACGCGACTCAAAAGAGAAAAGAGATAATCTCCAGCTAGTCCACCATAAAGTCCGAATTCATGCTGCAGACTGACAATGTCAGTATTGGAAAGGTTTATGAAATCAGCAGCACGTTGATAATCAGGAAGGTGGTTTCGCTGTATCTCAAAGGCTACCTCTTCTGGATAATTATAACCCTCAGGGATATTGTTCATTGCAATAACACGATGACCATCAGATTTGGACTCCGTGACAATGGTATTATATAAATCATTCGTAAATGTAGCGATTCCACATTTTCTTGGGACGTAACTTCCAATAAATGTGGTATTCAATGATTTATTCATTCTTTTTATCACTCCATTTATAGTATTGTCGTCAGGTAAGATTACATTTTTCTAAGAAGTAACTTTAGATAAATCCTCGTCCTTTGAGGTAAAGTAAATCATGTATGCTCCTTTATATTGCGCCTGTATACCTTATCTTTTTTGTTACTACTTACTTCAGGATAAAGAATCTGAGTAGATTGAAACTACGTCAAGTAAGAAAAAAAATTGGGTGTATGGTAATTTTCATGCTTGTTTTAACAGCATATCACTGGTCCAGGTTGACTCATGCTCATCCTATTTTTGAAAAGTAATCTGTCAGGTAGTTTCCAATGAACCGGGGTAGGTTTTCGGTCAATCATAGGGCTGCCAGCGGGTTGGGAGTAGCATTAGTGCGTTATCCAGCTGTAATAATAACGTTATGAGACATCTGGAGATATCTCTCTTGACTCTGTTAAAAATCAACCAAATCGCATATTCAATTAAAAATAAAACATCAGCAGTGGCAAAAGCAGTGCACCCATAGCATGCGTCCTTCGCACCTTCAGGTAAGGCGCCAGCATCCCGATTGGCACAGCCATCCCGAACACCACAAGTCCGAACCAGCCAGATAAAAGAAATACCACGATTATCAACCCTGTCAGTACCACCATACAAAGCATCCGGTAATGTATCCTGGTCAAAATGGTCAATATTCTATCCCCCAGGAAGATGGTCATAAAATACGCTGCTATGGATACACCGACCATTACCATTAAGAGGATGGTCAAAATATCCAGGTCGAAGGGAATGCCATCCATAATATCTGCCACGGCCACCATGGCCCCGCTACGGGTCCTGCCTATCACATAGAGCGCTACCAGACCAAAAATTGCATTGGCCGTGTTGACACCCGAAATAGATACTATGAATTCCCGGCCCGAATCCTCATCCGCATAATTCTCCCTTACTCCGAGCCGAGCCAGTACCGTGGCCACAGCCCCGGTTATACCCGGCAGCCACGCCACAAATGCCCCGGCAGCACTACCTAAAAGTGTACCTCTCAAAATGCGCCTCGGAGTAAGTATCAATCTGGAACTCACCTGCATGGGGATCACAGTATCGGTCATCATGCTGATAACTAACATGGAAGCTCCGAACAGACCGCTGAACAATGGCATCAATATGGAAGGCTCCCCTGCAAAAATAACAGGCTGCATCAATGCCTGCGACTCAAACGCCATCATACCCAGAATTCCTGATATAATGAACAACAGAGCTGCAAAGGCCCTGTATTTCAGTCGCACCAATGAGCCCTGTCCTTCTATTATCTCCCCCTTTTCGGTATAGATCAATACCAGTACCACAACCAGCAGTATCCAGCCTACATACCTATCCACCAGTGGATACATGATGGCAAAACACGCTGAAAGGGGCAGCAACAGTACCAGTGAGACCAGTACTGCACCTGCACTGCCCAATGCGGACAACCTCACTGCCTCGGCACCGAAACCGTCCAGCAGCAACTTGTGTCCGGGAAGTACTGCCAGTGATGTATCTGCCTCGGGTGCACCCAGGAAAAC
>JAMJFQ010000059.1 GCA_023544605.1 ANME-2 cluster archaeon
AGGTCAATGCTGTCTCACGTAACAGGTTGATAAGGATGGAGAAGGAGTAAATGCAATAGAAGGACCTTAAATAAATGGATTTAAGGCCCGTGTCATGCTCCGATGGGGATTTGAACCCCAGTCGCAGGAGTGAGAGTCCTGCATGATTGGCCGTGCTACACTATCGGAGCGATTCGTAGAGTTGCTTTAATATTTGTTTATACATTTAACCTTTTTGCTGTTAGGTCTTTCCCATCACCCCCTGCCATGTTGCCCTGGGAGATAATAAGATACACTTAAACTATATATTTAGACACTTCTGGATGTAATTTTTAAATGAGGTGTTATGCACACAAAATTCATCTCCCAACATAATAACCAATATCAAGGTGCTGTTTATTTTTTAGACGGCCTTGTTTTTTACACACAGTCTAAAAATAATCTATACCGAAAAATCAAGATGCTTAGACTTGAATTTAGAAAAAGGTTTATATAACATTACGTAAAAATGGTATCGGTAACAGTATACTCTAATGGGGTATTTTTATGACTGGAACAAGAAATTTTGTATTAAGGGATAAAAAAGGTAACGAGCATGGAGTATTTACTGGCAAACAGCCCAGACAGGCAGCCCTGAAGGCAGCCAATAGGGGCAAAGGAACTAAGAAAAAGCCAGACACCATTATTCTGAGGGAGAGAGGCACCAAGAAGCTCCACGTGTATGAAGGATGGAGAGAAGAAGTAGCTGCTCCCAAGAACAAACCAAGCTGGATGCCTGACAAAATTAAAAAACCGAATGTGAAAAAGGTCAAGATAGAAAAGGTAGATAAGGTTTAATTATACCTGGCCCTACGGGGCCTCACATTTTTTCTTTTTTTTTCCACTGGATTGAGTGGATAACGTATTTGTTTCCTACCCTGTTACCATTGAAACGGGCATGCTGGGAATCGAACCCAGGTTCCAGGCTCCGGAGGCCTGAGTGATATCCTCTACACTACATGCCCAAACAACACATAATAGGCTGCTCCGGATATAAATGCGCCTCCCATGGTAGCCACGAGATTCACACCGCTATTGGAGAGCCAGCCCCTTTGCTGCAAAGTGGCGCCAAGCAAGCTGTCAAAATTAGTACCTGCAAACCCTCCCAATACGACTATTACAAGCCACAAAATATAGGTAAAGACACTATCAGCATTCATATCTATCACACCCAGAACCAGTGCCAGTATAGCTATGACAGCGGAACCTCCAATGCACACAACTTCACCCAATCTGGTCACACCTCCGTCTGTCCCGGGTTTAACCGGTTTGAATGTCGTGATGAGAATAGGTCTGCCCCTGTTCGTCTCTCCTACCTCACTGGCCAGGGTATCGCCCGTTGCTGTGGCCACTGCCCCCAGATAGGCGAACAGTAACACCGGACCAAACGTAGGATATAAGCCATGATATACCCCGTATGCCACAGCCAGTACCAGTGCGGTGATGGAATTACTCAGAACATTTTCGTAACTCCTTACCCCACCCTTGCCCTGGGCTATTCCCCTCATAACTTTGTAGTCATACCGGTACTTCGTGAACGCCCCTCCCAGTAAAAAGAAGGTGATTAGTATCAGATACCAGTTCATATTAGTAAACACTATGATAAGCACGCCAAGGAGGGTTGCAGCCAGCATAGCAGACACATCAGCAACATCCAGGCGGTATGCCAAATAGGCCAAAAAGAGCGAAAAGATGAAAGCAGCCGAAAGATGGGAAAAGTTCACATAATAGCCGAAACCTGCAAACAACCACATGATCATACCAGTACCCAGCACCAGTATGAAGTGCTTATCTGTCCTGGTGGGTATGGATTCCAGTAATGCGCCTGTCACCCCACCTATCAATGTGAGGAACAAAAGCTGGCTCAATGTAATGGGGACATTCATCCAGGCAGTGGTCCAATAAGCTATAACACAGGCAGACAGGGCACCAAACATGATTAAGGCAATACTTGAAGTGGCTGAAATGAATTTGGCATCCAATTGGGGTTTTTTCACCCCTCTTCTCCTTACATACGCAGCTGCCCAGCCACCGGCACATGTAATATAGACGGATGCACCCAGAATGTATAGGGGAAACTCATAACCAATGTATCCCAGCATAATACTCAGTGCACTTATTATGAATATCGCAAATGACAAACCCATAAATGAAGATCCAGAGGCGCTTTTCTTATAAGTCCATAATGCAAGGATAATAGTGAGGGCAAGGAATAACAACGTAAAAAATTGTGGGGATATGAATGGTAGCAACATAGCTAATAGCATTACGAATAAAAAAAACCCATCTGTTATTTTATTTATTATTTCCATAGATATTGATACCTCTGGCTAAGATGGCATGAGACGGCAAATAATTTATCCTAACGATATAACCTATGTGCAATGGAAATCTTCTCCAGGATGTACCAGCAAAAGCTTGAGCGTAGTATACTCAAAGACGATGAGGGGTCGCTTTTGACCAGTATTGTACTAATCCTCACAGAAAGTGATCTGTTGGATAGAGATTCTTCCAGACGGCTCATTGAGTTTGTCGGGTGGTGCAAGGAATACCGCATCAATATCCTGACCATATACGTCAGTCTCATAGATGTGGACCCCGACATCTCTGGCAGGATCTATAATGAACTGCAACTAAAAATAACCGATATCCTAAAAGGGGTGGATGCTGAAATTAACCTCATCACGATCGGAGGCGGGGAACAGCTCCTCAAGACCAGCGACAGCACATCTATGCAGATCAACTTATCCCTTGGATATGGTGGTAAAAAAGAACTGACCAGGGCCTTCAAAGACATCATGACACAGATAGATACGGGTGAGTTGACCCCCGAGGAAATAGATGAATCCGTGATAGAAGAAAATTTGCTCATAAGGTACGAGCCCGACCTGGTGATACGTTCAGGTGGAAAACGCCTGGCCGATTTTTTGATCTGGCAGTCAGTCTATTCTGAGATATATTTCACTGATGTCAGCTGGATGAATTTCAGAAAACTTGATCTTCTCCGGGCGATACGGGATTTCCAGAAACGACAACGCCGGTTCGGTAAATAACTATTACCTACAAACTGAAATGAGCATCCTCGCCATAACTAAGAGTCGGTTCTTTACCCTGCATCAGGTCCTTACCATCCACTTCCACAGCAATTTTCTCAATATCCAGTACAAGCTGATGATAATTGAACTTCGCCTTTGCTACATCGTACTGGTACAGGTGCCGGCCCAGTATCTTTGCAGTAAGGCTGATGCTTTCGCCTTCATTCCCCTTACCCGTCACATGGATTGTGTCCACTTGAGTGCTGAATTTCTTTGTAGGTGACGTACCACTGCCAGTGTAATGGAATGTCATGTCATGGAAATGATATCGCTTCTTGGTCACCATGTCATCGAAGATGAATTCCAGCGGTGTACCGTAATTGAGTATCTTTGAAGGGAAATAACGGTACCACATCCTTGATCGGTCATTGAAATTTACCATCACGATCTTCCATGGCAGAGTGGAACCAAAACCCAATGCCCTCTCCAACCAGAAACTTCCATAGAAATCCCGGTCGAACAGTGCACCCTTGGCTGTGCCGAACAGATCGCTCATCTTGCTGGCAATAAAATACTGGAATCCCCGACTATTGCGGGCATAAGCATCGAAATCATCACTGTAAGCGATAAGTGATGGGTATTTAACAGCCGGGTTTTGTACATATCCTTCTTTGAACTCTGAAGATGTGGAACAAAACCTGGTGACCACATCATCACCCCTGTGCACCAGCATATCATAATAAGGGAAAGATTTCGATAGGGAAATAGTATATCCTGATTCGGTCTCGCACGTTAACTGATCCGGTTTTACTGTACAGGTGCAATTGTCGTGTACCAGGTCAGATACTTCCCCATCCCTGTACTGCCATATACCGCAATAACATGAAAATGTTTCATCTGCGATGTGCCTGTTGGTAAAACGCTTGTCATTCAGGTTATAATCAATCGCTCCCCGACTGATAAGTACCTGGAGCATACTGGGATTTTCCTTTTCATAGTCTGTCATAAGCCAGAACCAGTACGCACCATTGAGAAGTTTCAACCTATTGACCGAATATATTGCCTCGTCCATAGTATTCCACTGAGGTGCCACCATCCAGTCTTTTACCTTTGTGGGAAGCATGCACTTAAACTGGAATTTATGATTTATAAGCCTTTTTTTAAAATAGCACAAATACTATATATTACATCATTCTTTTAGCTGAAGTAATTGCGAGTGTTTAGTAAAAAGTGCTTAATTAGTTGTCCGATAATAGACAGCTTTTTATACGTAACATCCAATATTTTGAAATCTTTACCAGCAGTGAACATATTTACGGAGGAAAAATGCCGTTGAAAAAAATTTCACAAATAGCAGAAGAACCAATCACCTTCACGGTCTCGAAAATCGAAGACCTGATGTACGGGGTGAGTTTCGACCCCTCCACATATGCTGGAAAAATAGTCACCAACATCTCGATGATTGATGGTGAACACATCGATGATGTACTTTCCATATTTCGAGACGTGATGTCAAGTGGTCTAACTGTTAGTCCTCTGGTTAAATTGTTATCTCCGGGCGAAAAAGTAGGTTCTTTTACCATTCCCCCTAACATGCAGGGCATCGCCACGGTCTGCAGCATCACAGTGGATGGTGTGCTTTTAAAACATGGTATCCCCATTAAACCTATATTCGGGGGTCTGGTCGAGATCAGGAACAGTGTACCACTGCGTTTCACTGACCTGGTCAGGTACGACAGCACCACCCTCGACCCCCTAGAAATACTCATGTCCCAGTCCCTCACCTCGGTAAGTGATATGCTTACCAGTGGTTCAGGCAAGATACTTGCTAACATGCGTGAGATCACAATGAACGCCAGGGAAAAGGTGGAAGAAGTGCTGGATGAACTGGTAGTAGCGGGGTTTGGCGGCATACTGGAAGTGGGCGAACCCAACTCAGACATTCTTGGTGTAAGCGTGGAGCGTGACCATTTTGGGGTTGTTGTCGTCGGAGGTACAAATGCAGAAGCAGTGGCACAGGAACAGGGATTCAAGATAGAGGCCCATGCTATGTTCACTCTCATGGATATAGAGGAAATGACACCTATAACCCAATTGGTTTAGTCAGATCACGTTTCAAGAGCTTCTTAACTGGCTTCCGATCATCTGGTCAAGTTTGCGTATGAATTCGGATTTTGCTCCTTGTGGGATGGTGGCACCGGCGGCAACGTCATGTCCTCCACCAACACCTCCAACAGCCTGTGCAGCGGAATTTAAGGATACTCCAAGGTTCAGACCCTTTCGTACCAGATCATAATTTCCCCTCCCTGATACTTTTACACCGTCATCGGTATTGGCAAAGGCTATTATAGGCAGGTTCCTGTTGCCCACCGAACTGGCGCTCATGCCTGCCACTATACCCACGATCGTATCCTTTATCTTTGAGCCGGCATCAAAATACTGGAGATTGTCAAGAGTGACCACACCCTGTGATTTTACCAGGTTGATACCCTCAACAAGGTTGCGCCTGTGCTCTGCCAGCAGATGTATAGCATTCTCGTATTCCTTGTCCCTATCTCCCATACACACGGCAAGACCGGTTTTTGCCCTGTCATACCTGGCCGTTGCATTAAGCAGGGTGGAAAATTCGGAAGCGTCCCTGGTCTCAGTACCTTCCCGCTCTCGCGGCAGGGTATAGACCTCACCCACCAGCCGCTCAATCTTATAGGCAGGAATACCCGCAGATATGCATTGTCGCATAAGGCCTGTGACAACTTTCTTTTTTTCCTCGTCGTTCAGGTCAATCCACCTGAGCCATCCTTCGCCGTGGTATCGCACCCCTATATCTTTCAAAAAAGCGATGCATGCATCTTCATTTCCCGTTAGACCAGGTAGGTAGGGGTCTGACGAGTATTGCAGCATCTTATAGACCGGTCTGGTCTGTTTTCCGAACAGGGTCAGGTCACGCTGGCAGTGCAGTACACTGCTCTCCCTGCCCACACCTACGATCTGCCGGTTAATACCTGTAAGCTTACCATGCTTAACATGCTGCAGGTCGCCCACCGCACCAACTACAGCCAGACCGGCCAGGTCATTGTTATCCCCTAATGCACGTGCCAACAAAAAGGTGATACCTGCACCGCTTATCTCGTAGGCACCGTTGATATTGAACACGTGGGGATTCAAGTGCGTGGGACAATCCCCGGCTGGGATATGGTGATCTGATATGACCGCATTGATGCCCAGTTTTGTTATCTGGTCAAGCATCCCACTGCCAAGGTCAGTGAATACCGTCAGAGTCGAATTGTTATCTGCAATGCCTTCAAGAATAGATACATCAAGCTGGCGTACAAACTCCACAGAATAGTCCCTGCCTGCCCTCTCCAGGGCTGTACAGATAATAGCGGCAGACGTGAGGCCATCTGCATCGATATGGGATACCACATGGATATCCCCTGCCTTCAATATCGTATCTGCACAGTGCCTTGCCCTTTTATCCAACCGATGCATAATATGATTATAATTCGCCTGTGGAAGCTATACGCAGGTTTGCCGGTGTTTTGGTCACATTCCCTATCTTGGCACCGATAATATCCTTGATATCCTTTTCTGATGCAATGTCCACCAGTCTCTGGGTCACTACTCCGTCAAACACCACGCTCTTGACCTTGTTATCCACATCTTTTATTGAATTTGCCAGGTCCTTCACGGTTACTTCTTTTATGACTTTCTTGTTATCATCCAGTAACCTGCCGCTCAAAGTACCGCTCAGCTCGTTCATATGTTCTTTGAACTCGGTGGCAACCGTCTGTACCGGCTGTTCCCTTCTCTGGCGTGGCCTCTCCATAACACGGGGTTTTGCAATAGGGGCCTTCACAACCCTGGGCATGACTTCCCTTCGCTCCTGTCTATTTCTTGACTGGGGAGAGGTCCTCTGTCTGCTACCGCCCACCTGGTACCGTTCCAGTGCCTGTTCCACAGGTATCTTCTGGCGAAGGGATTTGATGATCTCCTTTTGTACCAGTTCCTCTACACCTTTACCATCCGGGGCCCGGGCTATGAAATCCAGGTCAGCCACCTGGAGCAGTTCCTTAATGATCAACTCGCCACCGCGATCACCATCTGTGAATGCTGTGACCTTCTTTTTCTTACACAGTTCTGCCACTGCCGGGGGGACATTAGTGCCGCCCACTGCAATGGCATTCTTTATTCCATAGCGTAACAGGTTGAGCACATCTGCCCGTCCTTCTACAACAATGATGGCATCCGAATCCATTACATTGGGGCCGCAAGGGATATTGTCTTTTCCATAATAGGTCATCTCCTCCACCCTTATTGCCTGCTTGACCTCATCGGTTATCTCCTGGCTTTCAGGTACGTTCTCGTCGAACATATCAGTGAGTATGAGCTTGGCCCTGTTCACAATATGCTGGCGTTTTGATGCACGGATGTCCTCGATCTTGATAATATCGATACCTGCCATACATGGTCCTATCCTGTCAATGGTCTCCAGGGAAGCAGCCAGTATGGCAGTTTCGGCCTTGTCCAGACTTGAAGGAATATCTATCATACCACTGGACTTGCCTGCTGTGGATTTGATATTTACCTCTATCCTGCCGATACGTCCGGTCTTTTGCAGGTCCCGAAGGTCCAGGTCGTTACCCAGTAATCCTTCGGTCTGACCGAATATGGCACCCACCACATCGGGTCTTTCCACGACGCCATCGGCTCTTATTTTTGCATGTACTATATACTTGGTAGTGTCTGTATTTTGCATATGAATATACCTCACGTATTTAAAATAATTAAAAAATCAGCTACCGCACGGATCGGATTGAAACGGTTAGTAACGTTATCACTTATATTGTTATCCGAATAATGCCATTACTATGACAGATATGCCTATATATTATGTGGATTACTCGCTCGGAATTTCAATATAACCTGTTTCGTTACACCAACCTCAATCTGGTAATTATCCGGTAATGTTATTTCAATGAATGGATTTAAACCATTTAACTCTGGTTTTTCAATCTTTTTTCAGTCCATCCATTTAAATAACCTCCCCTGTCTGTGCCGGGCACCATTGCATTCCTTATGCATATCTGGTTCAGGGCAAGCGGGAATATTGGATATGTGATTTGCTTAATTATTTATATATTTTATATCAGTAGTAATTTAAATCATGATTATCATGAAATTTACATTAATCACATTGTTTGAAGGACATATTAAAGTTATGGTATCAATAACATAATTGTAACGTTCATTCATATACTATCTGATGTGTTCAGTTCAGCTCGCAGGTTATGCATGTGGTTGTTCAGGCTTTCAATGTCCTTTATTCTTTTCTTGACCAGTGCCTTTATCCTTTCCCTGATGTCCGTATTCACTACCGCACCGGCATTGTTTAAAAAATCCGCCATAAGTCTTGCAATTTTTTCACCTTTGTAGTCCCAGTCTGTCAACACTATCACATTGTTGTACTCCCTGGCAACCTCTTCGCAGAGTTCAAGTATTGCCTTCTGTGTACCCAGCCTGATGGGTCCGGTAATACCCAATTCCCGTAATGCTCTGCGGTCTCGCATACCTTCGACAATGATCGCAGCACCCTCGTCGGACCGTTGACGGAGGTCCTGTATCAGCTCTTCCAGTTTCTCAAGCCGTTCCATATCCTCCTGTACCGACATGACACAATTAGACGCAACAACCACATTTAATCCTTTTCAAAATGTAGGTTCAGCATCTCAAGCACCTGGTCAACCTGCACTCCCCTGATATGCAGGGTCTTTCGATGGGAGGTGGGTCCTGCAATGAGGGTGATAGCAGATGCTTTCACATCCAGCACTATTGCCAATTGCTCAATGAGCTGCTGATTCGCCTTTCCTTTTTGTGCAGCTTCAGAGAGTCTGACTTCAATGCGCCTTCGCCATGGATTATAACCACTGGGGACCCTGATGGTCTTTGTACCCGGGCTTACTTCCAGGTCAATGAACACCCCATCAGGCGATTCCCTAACTGCTTCAGAAAAAGGCAATTTGATCATTCCCTGAAACGTGCATTTTTGGCAGGCTAATAAATGTGGTTATTCGTATTCCTCTCACGAAAAACAGCGAAATGTGTAATGGTTTTTCCATTATCACCGAAGACCGAAGTCAGCGTTACTTCTAAGGGAAATGCTTTACCACTTTTTTTCCTGGCAAGTATCAATCCGTTATAATAACCGTATTTCTCGATGGCAGGAATAATATTTTCATTAAAATTGGGTAGGTCCTCTTCTGCATAAAAGATGTCAGCTGACTGTCCTACCAATTCTGACCTGCTATATCCGAATATTTTGGCACCAGCCTCGTTAATGAATGTGATATTATGGTTTTCATCTGAAATATTAATACCATCTATTGAACTACTGAGAGCTCTGGAAAATATAAGCATATTCTTTTCTGCATTAAACCGCTTGTCAATATCCCTGGCAACCCCGTGTAGTCCCACGATCTTGCCGTCTTCCATCAAGGGCCTCATATTAATCTCAAAAAAAACCCGTTTTCCATCCTTCCTGATGATCTCAAGTATAGGCGGCACTATGAAACTTTTGCCATTCAGCAGCTGTGCATGTATAGCACTTGCGATCTCGAGACCTTCCTCATTGAGGTAATCCCTTATGTTTGTGCCCACGGCTTCCTCTATACTCATCCCCAGTAAATCTGCTGCAGCCTGGTTCATAGAAAGAAAATTGCCATCAATGTCATGGGTGTACATTCCGTCTACCGCATTCTCGAAGAGTTCAGAATACATTTCATGAGAACTTCTTAACTTTTCCATCAATTCGATGTTTTTTAATGCCAGGCCTATCTGCTGCCCGATGATCGAGAATAACTTTTTCTGGAATTTGGAATATTGCCTGACCATTGAGCTGCTTACCATAAGAATACCGTCCACTAAGTTATTGCTTTTTAATGGTATGCTCACATAGGAACGGAAGCCTTCTCTAATGGTCGACCTTTTTCGTTCAGGGGCAATATCGGCAGCACAGGTATCTGATACTGCTACAACCCTGCCCTCAATAATGACAGGAAGTAACAATTCCCATTCTGGAGTAATCCTACCATGTATTTGTTTGAATTCTTCATTGATATTGCTGTGAACGGTAAGGAGATAATCACCACTTGTCCTTTCCTTGAGATAAATTCCCCCCCTTTCCATACCGGTGATAACCAGCGCTTTTTCAAGCACTGAAGTGAGGGTCTCCTCTAAGTCGTTACCCTCACTGAAAATTAACGATATCTCATTGAAAATGTCCAGTGTTCTAAAGACATTATCCCCGTCAATTGAAAGTTGGTTGTACTCCCTCCCTTCCACTGGCTTATTAGTTATACAGTAATTCATACCAATCGAAGACATAGGATACATATAAAATCTTATAACTATATAGTATTTTTCAGATAGAAAATATTGTTGGATAGTATTAATTAAGTGGCGTAGGCTTTAAAAAATAAAGGAATGCGGGGGACGTGATTCGAACACGCGAACTCCTACGAGACAAGGCCCTCAACCTTGCGCCTTTGACCTGGCTGGGCAACCCCCGCATTAGGGTTGGTTTTTTATTGATTATTGTGCTATTGTGCTATTGTGCTATTG
>JAMJFQ010000060.1 GCA_023544605.1 ANME-2 cluster archaeon
CTATCACTCCGCCGTCGCTATCACTCCGCCGTCGCTATCACTCCGCCGTCGCTATGAAAGATTTTATCACTGTAAACTCCTATCAAAGATAGGAAGTAGATATGACAGACCAATATCAGAATATCTTTGAAAAGGATTTGCAGTACGTTTTCCAGAATTATACACGCCAGCCTATTGCTCTCACCCGCGGTGCAGGTGCTGTTGTGTGGGATGTAGATGGTAAAGAATACATAGATTGTGTGGCAGGGATAGCGGTCAATAATATAGGACACTGCCATCCTGCTGTGGTCGAGGCTGTACGTCGACAGGTCGGGGAACTTATCCATGTCTCCAACCTGTATTATACCCGCCAGCAGGCTGAACTGGCCAAAGGGCTGGTACTCAGGACGGGCATGGACAGGGTGTTCTTTTGTAATTCCGGGACCGAAGCAGTGGAAGGTGCAATGAAACTGGCACGCAGGGCAACCGAGCGTACCGATTTTGTGGCGGCAGAACATAGTTTCCACGGCCGGACCATGGGTGCGCTCAGTGTAACCCACAAATCCCAGTATCGTGAACCTTTCCAACCTCTCTTGTCGAAGGTAGAATTCGTGGCCTATGATGATGTGGAAGCATTAAAGGGCAGTGTGGACCAAGATACGGCAGCGGTCATACTCGAGCCCATCCAGGGTGAGGGTGGAGTACGGGTTCCCCATGATGAATACTTACGCTCTGCCAGGGATATCTGTGATGATGCGGGCGCATTATTGATATTTGATGAGGTGCAGACCGGATTTGGCAGGACAGGACGATGGTTTGCTAAAGAACATTCAGGGGCCGAACCTGATATCATGACTCTGGCCAAGGCATTGGCTGGCGGTCTGCCTATGGGTGCCATGCTTGCAAAGGATGAGATAGCCAGCAGGATGCAAAAAGGCGACCATGCTGCCACATTCGGCGGTAGTCCGCTGGTATGTACAGCGGCACTGGCCTCATTGAAGGTTATAGAAGATGAGAAACTGGTGGAACGCTCGGCCCGGATGGGTGATTACCTGATGCAAGGATTGAAAGATCTTGAACTTGACAGGGTCACCGACATACGGGGCAAAGGGCTTATGGTGGGTATTGAACTGGAGGTAAAATGCGGCTCCATTGTAGATTATGCAAGGAATCATGGAGTACTGCTGAACTGCACCTCCGATTCCGTGCTCAGGTTCGTACCGCCACTTATCATCACCGAAGAGCAAATAGACAGCGTAATTGAAGTGGTAGCACAGGGGATAAAGGAAATAGAATGACAGACTCGAAAGATATGCTCAAGGGATCCATCAGAGGTATAGCCGAGTATATACCCGGTAAATCCACTGAAGATATTGTCGCTACTTACGGTATACGACCTGGGGATATTATCAAACTGGGTTCAAATGAGAATCCGTTGGGTCCGTCCCCCAGGGCGGTTGAAGCGGTGCGCAAAATGGCAGATAGAATCAGCGTTTACCCTTCAGTTGATGCCGGGGAACTGCGCGGGGCATTGGCAGCATACATTGGCTATCCAGAGGACATGGTGGTAATGGGAGCTGGCATGGATGGTGTAGTCGATACCCTGATGAGGCTGTTCATCCAGCCCGGTACCAGTGCCATCATCCCGACACCTACTTTTTCCTACTTTGAAATTGCATTGAGAGCAGCGGGAGGAATCCCCGTTTTTATTAAACGGCAGAGTGATTACGGTGTACCGATCGAATCAGTGATGTCTTCGATCGACAACACCACCCGCCTCATATATTTATGCTCACCGAATAATCCATCAGGCAATATCATGTCCGAGGAGGATGTGAGGTCCGTGGTGGAGTCCACAGATGCTATCGTGTTCCTGGATGAAGCCTATGTGGAATTCGCATCGAAGAGCTTGGTCCATCTTGTAACAGAATACGACAATCTTGTGGTGGGCCGGACCATGTCCAAAGCTATGGGCCTGGCAGGATTAAGGATAGGATATGCAGCTGTACCCACATGGATATTCCGTGAATACATGAAAGCTACCACTCCCTTTGCAATTAGCAGGATCGCAGTGGCAGCCGGACTGGCTGCCCTTGAAGATATCGATTACAGGAAGAAGACCATCGATAACGTTGATATGGGCCGCACGTTCCTCACTGAGCAGCTTTCTAACCAATGCAGGGCATATCCGTCCCAGGCTAACTTTATACTCATAGATGTATCACCAAAGAAAAGCAAGGGTGTAGCAGAAGCGCTGCTAAAGGCAGGGATCATAGTACGGGACTGCACCTCGTTTCGGGATGCCGGTGATGGGCTGATCAGGATAACTGTAGGTACTCCCCATCAGAACAGACTGCTGGTGAATGCTTTGCAGGGCATATTAGACTCATGATAATTGCACTGACCGGTACACCGGGCACAGGGAAGACTTCCATTTGCGCTTTACTGGAGATGCATTACGGGATAATCGACCTCAATGCATTGATCAAAAAGGACGGCCTGCATACCGGTGAAGATGAACTGCGTGGTTCTTTGGTGGTGGATATTGATGCTCTCCAGGCCCGGGTAGATGAACTGGTGAAGGATGAGACCGCAACAGTGATTATCGAGGGGCACCTATCCCACCTGCTAACAGGCATTGATGCACTCATTGTGCTGCGCACCCGACCTGATGTGCTGGCACAGCGACTTGCAAATAGGGGATATCCCCAAGAAAAGGTGCAGGAAAATATGGAAGCAGAAGCACTGGATGTGATACTTGTAGAAGCAGTGGAACGGCATGAAAGGGTTTATGAGGTGGAGACTACCTTGACCACACCTGATGATGTTGCCCGGGAGATATGGCAAATGATACAATCCATCGAGTTCGGGGACCTTGCACAATTGAAGGGGTACTTGCCCGGTCGTTTTGACTGGAGCGAGGAGGTGTTCGGGTGACATTGAATACCTACCGGCCTTATGTGAGCTTCATCCTGGAACCCTGCGCAACTGCTCTTGTACGCATGGGGCTTACACCCAACAGGGTATCAGTGCTGTCTCTCATCTTTGCAGTGCTGGCCGGGGTATCATATTATTTTTCCTCTGACAACAGATTGTATCTGGCAGTAGCTTTGGTATTTGTAATATTGAACTCGTTCACGGATGCTGTGGATGGGATTATGGCACGGCTGTACAACATGCAGTCTGATAGGGGTGATTTCCTTGACCATGTCATAGACCGGTATGCAGATACCTTTATTATTTGCGGCATATTCTTTGCAGGGTACGTCCACTGGATGGTTGGGGTGGCAGCCATTACCGGCGTGCTTATCACCAGTTATATGGGCACCCAGGCTCAGGCAGTTGGGGGGACTCGGCACTACGGCGGCATCATGGGGCGGGCAGACCGCCTGGCCCTGATAATCATGGTCAGCGCTGCGAACATCATCTACCCTGCACAGATCTACTCCATGCAACTGCTGGGCTGGGTCATCGTGGTGATCGCAGTGACGTCCCACTTAACGGCAGTACAGCGTTTCCTGCATACCTGGAGTGAGATAGAGGGCAAAAAATAATTGGTATTCACCAGGATTCCCAGTGTATCAGTTTTGAGGAGTCGATCCGTTCGGGAGTTTTGGGAATATCTGCCGGATAGCCCAGGGCAAGCATGCATACGGGCCTGATGTTGGGGGGGATCATGAGTATCTCTGCCACATCTACATCACTATAAGCTCCCACCCAGCAGGTGGCCAGACCCATATCATGAGCTGCCAGCATCATTACCATAGCACTTATACTGGCATCCTGTATTGAATAGAGTTCGCCCCGAGCGCTGTAGATGCGACAGGAGCGGGGCGTGTTAGCGCAAAAGACTATTACGACAGGTGCCTGAACAAGGAATTTCTGGTTCAATGCAGCTTCCATTAGTTTCTTTTTGACCGCCGTATTGGTCACCACTATGAAATCACGTGCCTGGAGATTACCGGCCGAGGGTGCCATCTGTGCGTCCTTGATAAGTTTTTCGATTATCTGGCGGTCCACAGGGTCAGATGTAAATTTACGCACACTGCGGCGCTGGTAAATAGCATCCATACAATCTGTCATATGCAATCAGTTGTTGGGAGAAGTATAAAGCATTAGCGAAATATTGTCTTGAGTGTAATATTGATATGATAATAATATTAATTTACATTCCGTAGGTTTTATCGTTAATGCCACGGTCTATATGTATTATTCTAACCCATGATAGAATATAATGAGATAACATATCGGTGAAAAAATGGCAGAATCGGAAATTAATATCCAGAATGTGGTTGCTTCAACTAAATTGGCTGAAAGTTTTGATTTAGTGAGCATTGAATCAAAGCTTGAAGGTGCAGAATACAATAAAGCCAAATTTCCGGGCATGGTCTATCGGGTAACCAATCCTAAAGCAGCCTTTTTAATATTTACTTCAGGCAAGGTGGTCTGCACAGGGGCGAAGAATGTAGACGACGTTGTAACTGTCATACACAATGTTGCCAGGAAGATAGAATCCCTTGGTATGGAAGTTGTAAATGACCCCCAGATAACCATTCAGAACATTGTTGCATCAGCAGACCTGGGCACTAACCTGAATCTCAATGCGATCGCCGTGGGTCTGGGTTTTGAAAATATTGAATATGAACCAGAGCAGTTCCCGGGACTTGTCTATCGCATAAAATCTCCCAAGATCGTGGTTCTCATCTTCAGTTCAGGCAAACTGGTGGTAACAGGAGGAAAATCACCAGAGGATTGCCAGCGTGGAGTTGAAATAGTCAGGGAACAACTGGAAAGCATGTCCCTGCTTTAATTATTCTCAATGGTGCTTGTCTTGTCCTACCGTGAAGCTGTGGCCAAGAGTTTTATCGTTGACGATAAAGTCAAGGAGTTCATTAATCGGGAAGACCGGGATTTTAGGATATGCACATCCTGCAGCGGTCCTGTGATCGTCCCTACCGACCTTGTCCCGGCCAAACCCACCGATGTGGAGGTCAAGGTGGGTGAAAATTCGCTGTTTATTTCGATAATCCAGTCCAGGTTTACCAGACGTATCCACAGTTCCATACTGGACCAATATCATTGGATGATGGAGTCGAACCTGGATGGTTGTGAACTGGATTAGAACCGTTCCAGTTACTACTTACTATGGGCGTACCTGCTGGAATACAACAGCTTCAAAGGGGTATTCCTGCAGTTCTGTCAATTCTTTCAGCCTGTATCTTCGCTGGTTGCGGTTACCGATGCGTTCAAGTTTATCTTCCCTGTACAGCCTGGAGAGGTATGTGGATACCGTACTCAGGTTAATGGGACCGTATATTCGGTCATAGTCCTGTTTTACTGAAAGGGATGTGAACCATTGGTCCTTGTATTCAAAATTCAGAAAAAGTTCCAGCCGTTCTTTAATGGTAAGAGACTCGTTCTTTAGATGGCTGTACTCTTGTTCAGCAATGCCAAAGTCACGAGTCCCTTGGGTTTTGGGTTTGGGTAGGTTTTTTTGGGGTGTCTGATAATTTGGTTGGGTCGGTGGTAATGTCTGGGGCTGTATAGCGGGCGGGCCTGACGCCACCTGCGATGCAGCAAGAACGGGTTGTGATGAAGGTTTGAGTGAAGAATTGTATAGATTGGTGAACTTGTTAATAAGATTCAATATGGCTTCAGGAGTAATGTTGCCAATGATCTCGGTCCTGTCCGTTGACCCGTTGTCCAATTTTATGTCGACACGTATCTCCATTTTTCTGTCCTCAACAGCGAAGATGGTCGGTATGGAAGGAAGACAGCCACAAATCCCCTCAGATTATGGCCGGTATCCTTGCCTCGGAAGTATTCCATCCCCTCCGATGATCGTTCACTTCAGTGTTGTGAATGTGTTATCCACGCACAGTGTTGTAGTTAACATGTGAACATATAACACTACTCATATATATAGTATGCAGTGGAAACGTTGGTTTATACATGTCTGCACTAAAAATAAAGCATTTAACACAATTTTAAACACAAAAGAACCATATTTATTAGTATTTTTTATATTCACACCTACACAACACGTATTCACGCTTAATATAAACGTTTCTAATTTTATTTATTTTTCCATTGGAAATGAGGGGGTTCTTCTAACACAGGTAAATACAGTCAATCACATGTTAAACAAGGTTAAACCTGTTTAACACACTTATACACTAATCACATAGGTAACTATTGCGGTGAAACCAGTCAATGTGTGAGCGTGATAACAGGTATCTCCCCTGCTGCACAATCAATATCAATGAAAAGGAACATTGTAAAGACGATGTCTGATGAGCAGGTTATCTCAGGGACGATCATCTATGGTGATGAGCCCAGGCTCATTGAAGGATATCTGTGCGTTAAGGACGGTATCATTACGGAAGTGGGGTCTGATCTGGCTGTGGATGCTACATTGAAGGGGCTGGTAGCTCCGTGTTTTGTCAATGCCCACACTCATATTGGTGATTCCATACTCAAGGACCCGCCACTTTTGGACCTGGACAGCCTGGTACGACCCCCACACGGCCTGAAACACCGTATACTCAGGGAAATGCCAGCTGGCGACATAGAGGAAGCTATCGGCCGTACATTAGCCGATATGGTACAGACCGGTACGGGAGTATTCTGTGATTTCAGGGAGGGCGGTGTTCAGGGTGCATCCATGTTAGCGAATGCCCTGACTGTGTCTGATGGTCTCACCGGTATGATAATGGGCCGGCCGCAGCAGCCTGAAAGGCCAGGGAGAGGTGAACTGGATAACCTGGTAGAGGTCTGCAGCGGCATAGGTATGAGCGGGGTCAATGATGTGCCCTTTGAAGTGTTGCAGGAAGCAGTGAACACCGCTCGCATGGCAGGTAAACTGTTCGGGATACACGGAGGCGAAAAAGATACATCTGACATTTCCAGGTCCATTGAACTGGAGCCTGATCATATAGTGCACATGACCCATGCTCTTGATACACACCTTACACAACTGGTGGATGCAGACATACCTGTCGTGGTCTGCCCACGGTCGAATTTCGTGACCGGAGTAGGCTCCCCCATCCGTCCCCCCATTTCCAGGATGCTGGAAATGGGCGTCACGGTTGCAGCGGGTACAGACAATGTTATGTTGAATTCGGTCAATATGTTCTCTGAAATGGAATTCCTGTCAAAGGTCTATGGACTTGAGGACAGACAGGTATTTAAGATGTGCACCCTAAATGGTGCCAGGATACTTGGACTGGATGAACGGTTAGGTTCGATACTGGAAAAAAAGCAGGCAAAATTAATGATATTGGATGACAGATCCTCCAACCTGTCAAACAGCAAAGATATACTTTCCAGCTTTGTAAGACGTGGGAGACCTGATGATATCCAGACCATTATAACATAAATGGAGGGAAATTTCATGAAAAGTGAGATATTCAAGAATATTGTTATTGCAACAGACGGTTCAGAGAATTCTATAAATGCCGTTGAACACGCCATTGAAGTTGCCAGGATCTCAAAAGCCAAGCTGTTTGCCGTGTTTGTGGTCGATACAGGGGCGTTTGCCTCCATTCCGGTAGACATGGCATTGGGGAACATGTACGAGATTTTGAAAAAAGAAGGCGATGAAGCCGTTAAACATGTGGAAGATCTTGCTAATAAGGTGGGTTTGGAAATAGAAAGTTACAATGTGGAAGGACATCCTGCTGAGGAGATCATAAAAATTTCAGAAAATATTTCAGCCGACCTCATTGTTATGGGTACCCTTGGTAAAAGCGGTCTTGATAGATTCTTACTTGGCAGCGTCGCAGAAAAGGTATCAAGGAACTCAAAAATACCTGTTATGGTTGTTAGAGGGGAAAAACCCAAATAGTACAAGCCCCATCAAGACCCAAAAAGGAGTATAACTAAAATGCCCGGTTTTACAACAGTCGAGGACATAATGGTGCGGGATGTAGCTTATGCATCTTTGCCTGGTTCAAGGGATGAGGTACTTGAGATACTCAAAAGCAAACACGTCTCCGGTGTACCTGTAGTTAAGAAGGATAAACTTGTAGGCATTGTGACCAGGACCGACCTTTTAAAGTATCCTGAGGAGGAGCAGCTGGCTATCCTGATGCGAAGGGACCCTGTTACTATCACACCGAACGAGTCTATTGTTGATGCTGCCAGGACTATACTGGAAAATGGAGTCAGGCGGCTTCCCGTTGTTGAGAATAGCACTCTTGTGGGCCTGGTAACCATAGCAGATATTGTGGGGGCCATCGCAAGCTTTAGCATTTCGGATCCAATCGGTGACCTGATAAATGACCAGACCATTGTTATCTGGGATGAAACCCCTGTCTCTGTAGTGGGAATGATCATGGAAATGGCAGAAGTAAAAGCTGCACCGGTAGTGAACATGAAGCGTGAAGTACTGGGTGTAATAAATGATAAGGACCTTATCAATATGAGCATTATTGAGGATTCGCTGGAGCATTCGGACATGTCTGCGGGTTCGGATGATGATGCATGGACATGGGAATCCATGCGAGATACCATGAGCCTGTATTACAGTGTGTCCAGGATAAAACTTCCGGATTCTACGGTAAGTGAGGCAGTAAACCACACGGGTGGGCCTGTGACCGTTGTACGCAATACCACGGTGAGTGACGCTGCCAGGAAATTGAAGCGTAACAATATTGACCAGATGCCGGTTCTGTCTGCACGCAATAAACTTATAGGAATGCTCCATGACTTTGACCTGCTAAAGGCATTGGTATAGGATAGTACTGTCCGATACATTCATTAGGCAATAAAAACACATAAACTGACGGAGGATATCTAACAGTGGCAAAGAAGAAAGATACCGGCAGCGGATTGCAGTCGTCGGCTGGTTTAATGCGTTATTACGAAGCCGATGAGACCACATTCCACATGGACCCCAAATTCATAGTGGCAGGTGGACTGCTGATAGGAATTCTGGTATTATTGCTCAATTACCGGTTTGGCCTCTGGCCCTGAAACCCTCTTTTATTTATTATTTTCCAGCCACAGGGCAAATTTACGCATGGCATTACCCCTGTGAGATACCTGGTTCTTTTTAACATCTTCCCATTCACCAAACGTTTTTTCCTCATACAGGAAAATGGGGTCATAACCAAACCCTTGTGTCCCCCTCTCTTCAAATGATATGGTTCCTTTGACCTCGCCTGTGAATGTGTGGGGCTCACCACCGGGTAAGCAAAATCCCACCACTGTCCTGAATATGGCTTTGCGGTTCTTCTCACCTTCCATGAGCTTCAGAACTTTCTGGTTGCCCAGGTGGTCTTCCACATATCGTGAGTAGGGGCCGGGAAATCCGTTAAGGGCATCGATGAAAATACCAGAGTCGTCCACCATGACAGCCCTGTCCAGTTTGTCAGCACACCAGCGCGCGCCGTAGGCCGAGATGGTCTCAAGGTCGTCGGCCTGCAGTTCGGGATAATCGCAGTCGAGCTGCTCTACTTCATATCCCACCTCGCCCAGAATATTTTTCGCTTCCCTGAGTTTATGGGCATTACCGGTGGCGAAATATATCTTATGCATACCGCCCTCTCCTTTCGATCTGTGTTACCCGCTCCAGTACAGCGTCAGCACCTGAAAAGGTCTGGCGGTACGCCTGGGAGAATGCAGATATGAGTTCTTCATGGTCGTTATGTGTGCTCTCGTAGGTCTGGAACAAAACATGGATGTCCACGCCCTGCGCCTCCACAGAGTTGTCATAATAGGCTAACCCGAAGTCGATGAGGTATATCCGTCCGTTGTGCAGTATCATGTTGGAGGTGGTGAGGTCGCCGTGTATAATATTGGCAGTGTGGAGCTTGCCCACCACAGCTCCCACATCGCTGCTTAACCGGGGTGTGATGATATCCTTTATTTTCGGGCCTTCGATGTATTCCATTGTGATATCGAAATCCTCAATGTCATAGATTATGGGTGTGGGCACACCATTGCGCCTGGACTCAGAAGTGAGGCGGGCTTCTGTCCGGGTACGATCCCTGCGGATGAGGTTATCAAGGGCTTCCAGGCGGTAACCTTTAGGCAGACGTTTCTTGATGACCATACCGTCCCTGAGTTCGATTGTAGCTTCAGCGCCCATGCTTAGGAACATGGGTGAGGAAAATGACCTGTAGTAATATAAAGATGTGGACTTATATTGTATAAAAATAAGGGTGGAGACTTATAGTACGTGCAAGAAAAATATTACTTGCATTATGTCGCTCCACAAGGTTCAACTGGAAACTGTTCTGCAACACCATTCACTCATGTCATTCATTGCCGTTAAATTGCCGTTAAATTGCCGTTAAAT
>JAMJFQ010000061.1 GCA_023544605.1 ANME-2 cluster archaeon
TTGAAAGTAATAAGAATATGTAGTTAATAAATTTCCTATATTGTTTATTGTCAGAATACTTATCCTACAATTATGCATCAATCATAAAATAGACTTACTGAGCTGCCGAAGTAAATAAAGAGATTATGTAACCGAATCTTTGCGTCCTTTGCGTTCTTTGCGGTGAGTATTTAATGTACGACTCAAGCAGGATTACACAAATTCAACAATTAGTTATTATATTTTGCATTTAAATTTCCAGATAATCAACATCGAAAAAATTCACCCCTCCCCCTCTTCAAACTCCAGCGCCAGCGAATTAATACAATACCGCTCACCGGTCGGCTGCGGCCCGTCATCGAACACATGCCCCAGATGCCCGCCACATCTGCTGCACACCACTTCGGTCCTGTGCATCCCCAGACTGTTATCGGATTTCAGTTCAACTTTATCATTTGACATGGGGGTCCAGAAACTCGGCCACCCGCTGCCAGAATCATACTTCTCTTCCGAGCGGAACAACTCCTGCCCGCAGCCGCCGCATACATAGACACCCTCTTTATCGTGCTTGTTGAACTTGCCGGTGAATGGCGGCTCTGTTCCTTTTTCTATCAATACGTGAAACTTTTCAGGAGCCAGTTCTTTTTTCCACTCTTGCTTTGACTTGTTTATCTTATGTGCCAATTCTTGAACCCCCTTGATCTATGATATATCAACTGCTCAGAACAACCTGGACTTGATACTGATATAATAGAGGAGCAATACCCCTAATACCATAAACACCCAGAATAACCACCGCTGTAACCGTATCCCCCCTACAAGGTCAATGGTCACAGAACGGATACCATTGAATCCATGATACACTATCAGCACCAGTATTACCAGGAAGAAATCCATAGAGAGTACATACGTGAACAACCCGTCAAGGGGTGTCTTGAACTCGTACCTGAAATGCATGCCCCACATGTGCACCATAAAATACACCACCAACAGCAGACCAGTGATGCGCTGCAAAACCCAGGACCACATACCTGCGCCCGTATAAGTATTAATCTTCACTTTTCTTCCCTCTGTTGAATATGTTCTTGATCTTATTTTTTGGGATCTGCCTGCGCTGTGCCAGTATGCCCTGTGTGGGTGTAACCTTTTTGGGACAAATAGCAGTGCACTTGAACACCACATCGCAACCCCACACACCTGATTGGTTATTAACAGCTTCAAGCCTCGCACGCTTATCCTTTTCCTTTTCCCTGGGGTCCAGGTAGAACCGCCAGGCCTTGGCAAGGGCAGCAGGTCCCAGGTATGTCTCATCCCTGCCAGCTACCGGACATGCCCCGTAACAGGTAGCACACAGGATGCAGTTGGTATACGCCTCTATCTTTTGTTCTACCTTTGGGCTCATCAAGTTTCCGCCTTCAGGCACCTCCTCTCCTGCTGATATCCACGGCTTGATATAATCCAGCAGTTCATAGAAATGTTCCATATCCACCACCAAATCCCGGATAACCTTCATATTCGGCAGGGGCTCGATAAGTATCTCATCCTTTCCCACCTTGGCGACTGGCCTGGCAAGAGCCCCCCATTTCACGGCATCAACTGTCATTTCGCTCTGTGCATCACTGACCTGGGTGCGGCAGGCCAGCCTGGGGACCATATTAATAAGCATAGCACAACTTCCGCACACAGCACCCCGGCACGAATACCTGAAACATAGTCCCCCATCCAGCCGCTCCTGTACAAAGAACAGGGCTTCCAGCACACTCATCCCTGGAGTCTCCTCTACAGAGAAAGTCTCATGCCAGACCCTGTCACCGTCCTGCCGCCTGATCTTAAACTTTATCATCAGTACTCCCTCTTCTTGGGTTGGAACTGGGTAATGGTCACGTCCTTATATTCAAGCCTGGGACCCACGGGAGCATAGTATGCTAGTGTATGCTTGAGCCACTGCTCGTCGTCACGCTCCAGGAAATCGGTCCTATAATGGGCACCCCTGCTCTCTTCCCTAACCAACGCCCCTTCTGCAATGACTTGCCCTAACTCCAGCATCCCTTTTAGTTCAATGGCATTAAGCAATTCAAAATTGAACGAAGTAGCGCTGCTTTTCACCCGTACGTTTCGTCCCCTCTCCCTGAGCATACGTACTGTATCAACGGCCCTTTGCAGTCCTGTCCGGTTCCTGAACACACCCACATCCTGCTGCATCACAGACCTCAGTTCATCCCTTACAACAGCAAAATTCTCACCACCTTCACCCATTAATTGAGATATGGCTTCCTTTTCCCTATCCAGCTCATCCAGATATGGACTTTCACCCGGCATAGCAATCCCTGCAACATAACCCGCAGCATGCTCACCGGCCCTTTTTCCGAACACAATGGTCTCAAGCAAGGAATTACCGCCCAGCCTGTTGGCTCCATGAACACTGACACATGCACACTCTCCGGCTGCATACAGGCCATCCAGTGGCGTGGCACCATTAACATCGCAGGGAACTCCACCCATGGAATAATGCTGTCCGGGCTGGACCGGAATTGGCTCCTTAACAGGGTCGATACCAGCAAAATCAATGGAAATCTGCCTGATACCACCCAATCTCTCTTCTATCTTCTTCTCACCCAGGTGGGTAATATCAAGATGAACGTACCCGCCCTCAAATCCCCGACCCTCATCGATCTCTGTCTGGATGGACCTGGCCACAATATCACGTGGTGCCAGTTCCATCATATCGTGGGCATATATGCTCATGAACCGCTCATGCAGTTTATTATAGAGATATCCACCTTCACCGCGGGCACCTTCTGTCATGAGTATATTACTCCCCAGAAGCGTGGTGGGATGGAACTGGACAAATTCCATATCCTGCAGCGGGACACCAGCGTGGTAGGCCAGGCTTATTCCGTAACCCCGGTTGATAATGGCATTGGTGGAACGCTGGTATATCCTGCCATATCCGCCAGTGGCAAGGACGGTAGCCTTTGCTCCAAACACCTCCAGTTTTGAAGAGGGGGTATGCATAGCGATAAGGCCGGTACATCTCCCTTTATCCACAACCAGTCTGGTGACCAGCCATTCCAGGTATATCTTGACACCAGCCCTCATCACCTGTTCATGCAGCGTATGCAGCAGGTTGTGGCCAGTCCTGTCCCCTGCATAGCAGGTCCGAGGAAACCCTGCGCCACCAAAAGGGCGCTGTGCGATATGACCATCCGGGGTGCGGGAGAACAGGGTACCCCAATGTTCCATCTCAAGCACCCGACCGGGCGCATCCCTGCACATGACCTCGACTGCATCCTGGTCGGCAAGGTAATCGCTGCCCTTGACCGTATCCAGTGCATGTGCCTCCCAGCTGTCATCCTTGCCGAGCGAGGCATTGATACCACCCTGAGCTGCTACCGAATGACTGCGTATGGGATGTACCTTCGATATCACGGCTACATCCGCACCCCTGAGGTGAGCTTCAAGAGCTGCCCGCAGACCTGCAAGGCCGCCACCGACTACGATAATATCATGAGTTATCATGTTCTTTCACCAGTCATGTTAAGCGGGTCAAGCAATTCATCAGCCTCTTCCTCGGTCAGTAATCCCGAATCAAGCACGACTTCACGTATCGTCTTATTATCCCTGTAAGCCTGGTGGGCGATCTCTGCTGCTTTTTCATACCCTATCCCGGGGGCCAGTGCCGTGGTTAGTGCAAGGCTTTTACTGGCAAGGGACCTGCAATGCTCAACATTGGCTGTGATCCCTGACAGGCACTGCCGGTTAAATGATCCAACAGCCCCGGAAAGTATCGTTATTGAACCCAGGATGTTATGTGCCAGTACAGGGGTGAACACGTTCAGTTCAAGCTGGCCCGCCTGTGCCGCCATCATAATGGCAGTGTCATTTCCCACGACCTGGAAACATGCCATATTGAGCATTTCTGCCATTACCGGATTGATCTTTCCCGGCATAATGGACGACCCCGGCTGGACAGCGGGAAGATTGATCTCGCCGATACCTGTCCTGGGTCCGCTGCTAAGCAGGCGCAGGTCATTGGTTATCTTGATAAGGCTTACTGCAATGCTGCGAAGGACCGATGATACACCAAGTATTGCATCAGCACCCTGTGTTGCCTCAAATGGGTTTTGGGCAAACCTGAATTTCAGGCCCGTTATGCGGTTGACCTCTGAGATTACCAATTCTTCGAAATCCTCTGGTGCATTCAATCCCGTACCGACCGCAGTACCACCCATGTTCAGTTCTGCCAGATCGGCCATTGAAGCGAATATACGTTTTATCCCCAGTTCCACCATCCTGGCATACCCGCCAAATTCCTGGCCAAGGGTTACCGGGACTGCATCCTGCAGGTGTGTCCTGCCAGGTTTTACGATGTCTGTGAACTCCCCTGACCTGGAAATAAGCCCCTGGAATAATAAGGAAAGTACCGGAAGCAACTGGTCATTAAGGGATTCCATAGCTGCTATATGTATGGCGGAATGGATGGTATCGTTGGATGACTGGGACATGTTCACATGGTCATTGGGATGGATCATGTCATAACGGCCCCTGGATTCACCCATGATCTCCAGGGCACGGTTAGCAATCACTTCATTGGCGTTCATGTTCTGTGACGTTCCCGCACCTGACTGGAAGGCGTCCACAACGAACTGGTCATCGAACGTGCCCTGGCGTACCTCTGATGCAGCCTGGATGATGGCCTCACCGATAGCAGGGTCAAGTTTCCCTGCATGTATATTGGCTTTTGCACATGCCTGCTTGATCACAGCCTGTGCTTTAATGAAAACGGATGGCAGTTTCAGGCCGCTTACCCTGAAATTCTCCACGGCCCGCGCGGTCTGGGGTCCGTAATATGCTTCATCGGGTACATCCACCTGACCCAGAGTATCTATCTCGATTCGCACCATTATTACTCCTGGGACACAGCCCTCTTCAGTGCCAGTTCAAAACGGTCCAAAGCAGTATCAATTTCATCCCTGGTTATAACCAAAGGCGGGGAAAATCGTATAACAGAATCACCGCATGAGAGCAGGATAATACCTTCCTTGAATCCTTCCTGAATGGTACGGTCCCTGGTATCGGGGTCTACAGAGCCATCCGGTTTTACCATCTCTATCCCGATCATCAGGCCCAGCCCCCGCACGTCCCCGATTACAGGATACTGCAGCTGCATCTCCCTTAACCGCTGCATGATATGAGCCCCCAGTTCCTTTGCATAACTGCCCAGGTCTTCCTTTTCCATATACTCCAGTGCAGCTGAAGATGCAGCAGATGCCAGCAGGTTGCCGCCAAAGGTATTTGAATGGGTTCCGGGCGGCCAGTCCATGATATCATGATCAGACAGCATAGCACCCATAGGAAGACCGCCGCCCAGTGCCTTGGCCATGCATACAATATCGGCCCTGACCCCAAAGTTCTCCATGGCCATGAAGGTACCAGTGCGGTAGCAGCCTGCCTGGACCTCATCGGCCACCATAAGCACATCGTGGTCGTCACAGATGCGCCTGATCGCTTTGTGGAACTCGGGCGGCGGCACGATATAACCTCCCTCACCCTGCACGGGCTCCACCACAATGGCAGCAATGTCTGCAGGGCTCATTTCCCGTTTGAACAATACCTCTTCGATATATGCGGCACATTGGGTACCGCAACCAGGGTACTCGAGATTGAGGGGGCAGCGGTAGCAATATGCGTAGTGGGCATGTACCGTTCGTATAGTCGGGAAATGTTCTTTGTGTTTTACCTTTGAACACGTGAGAGAGAGTGCTCCAAGGGTCCTGCCGTGAAAACCACCGTAGAATCCCACCAGGCCCTGGCGGTGTGTCTTCCACATGGCCAGTTTGATGGCAGCTTCAACGGATTCGGTCCCGCTATTGCAGAAAAATACCCGGTCATATCCGGACATCTGTTTGAGCTGCTCGGCCAGCTTCACTGGAGGCTCGGCATAAAAGTCAGGAAAACCACAATGTGCCATCTTCTCCATCTGCGCTGAGACGGCTGCAGTGACCCTGGGGTTGGAGTGCCCGACGTTCATAACCGCAATTCCTGCCACCAGGTCGATGTATTCCCTGCCCTCAACGTCAGTGATGAGGGCACCCCTGGCGCTGTCGATGACCAGGGGGTACGGGCGGGCTGTGCAGGATGAAATTACATCACAGTCACGTTCAATGATCTTTTGTGCTTTCTGTCCGGGGGGTTCTATCATATCTTGTTCCTCGTTCTAGTCTATCTGGGCCTTCTGGAGGCTGCCGCTGTAATCAACATACACGGCCTTGACTTCAGTAAATTCCCTGATGGCATCGGTACCCGCTTCCCTGAAACCATTGCCTGTACCCTTAACACCACCGAACGGCAGGTGTACTTCGGCTCCTATTGTGGATGCATTTATGTAGGTGATACCTGCCTCGATCTTTTCAATGGCTTTGAATGCATGGGAAATATTTCTGGTATATATTGATGATGACAGGCCATACATGGTATTATTTGTCACTTCAATCGCCTCTTCAAGTCCTGATACCGGTATCAAGGCCACAACCGGCCCGAATATCTCCTCCTGTGCTATACGCATGTTCTGGTCCACTTCCGTGAAGATCGTGGGTTCAAAGAAATATCCCGGAAGTCCGGGTTTTGCCGGACTACCGCCTGTTAACAGGTTTGCCCCTTCCTCCTTCCCGATACCGGCATATTTCGTGATCTTTTCCAGCTGGGATGGATTGATGACCGGACCTACATCAGTATCGGGATGCAGCCCGTCACCCAGTTTAAGTGACCGGGTCCTGGCCAGGAGTTTCTGCGTGAACTCATCCTTCACGTTCTCATGAACAATGACCCTGCTGGCAGCAGTGCAGCGCTGTCCTGTAGTGCCGAAGGCGCCCCAGACCACTCCCTCCACTGCAAGGTCGATATCGGCATCATCCATGATGATTATTGGATTCTTACCTCCAAGCTCCAGTGATACCCGTTTCATGGACCTGGCACATTCACCCATGATCCATTTTCCGGTCTCCAGGCTACCCGTAAATGAGATTGCCCTGATATCAGGATGGTGGACAATGGCACTTCCCACCGTACCTCCGGGGCCGAACACCAAATTGATGACACCGGGGGGCAGGCCCGCTTCCATAAGTACCTCCACCAGTTTGATGGTCAACAGGGGTGTATCACTGGCAGGTTTCATCACAATGGTATTCCCTGCTACCAGTGCAGGCATGATCTTCCAGGCCGGTATGGCCATGGGGAAGTTCCAGGGTGTTATCATGCCTATGACGCCGATGGGGCGCAGTATGGTCATGCAGAACTTGTCCTTCAATTCCGAGGTGGTGGTCTCGCCGAACATGCGCCGCCCTTCACCTGCAGCATACAGGGTGATGTCGATAGCTTCCTGGACGTCCCCGCGGGTCTCGGCCAGGACCTTCCCCATCTCCCGGGTCATAAGTGCTGAAAGGTCTTCTTTTCGCTCTTCAAGGATGCGGGCTGCTTTGAACAGTACCATGGCCCGTTTGGGCGGTGGTGTTTCGCTCCAGGCTGGAAAAGCGTCCCAGGCAGATTTGACGGCGCGGTTCACGTCATCGCCGGATGCAACCTGCAATGTTGCCAGGTTCTCCAGCGTTGCAGGGTTGATGTTTTCAAACGTTTCGTTGGTAGATGAGTCTGTCCACTCTCCATTTATGAGTAATTTGTACTGCTGCATAATGATTCCCCGATTAGAACATTGTAAATTATAGGTAATAAGTGTTTGCTGTGTGCAATGTGGATTGTAGATGTGTTTAGTGAATGTTTCGGAAGTTTTAGTATTGGAGGGGGAAAAGGTTTGTTAATACTGGTGGGATGTGCTTGAGAAATAGATTGCCGGACAAGACGGGGATTGTGGAGCAAGGTGTCATTTACAGGCCTCGGTAATTTATTCCGGGGTATAGTGACTTTTAACAGGGATGACCATATCAATCGGTATTCAGGATAAAAAGGCGTTACAGTGCCTCGCTGAACAATAGTTGAGGGAGGACCCTAAAATTCCATGCAAAGGTTGATTTAAATTGAAAATTAAAACAAGAAATGGCTCGATATCTATAATGACACTAGATATGAGAAATGTTGGATAATGTAAAATCTTGAATAAGACCAATCCAATCCATAAACTGGGCCCAAATGATATTGTGTAAATGGCATAATTAGTATTTTCAGGATTATCCCACTCTTAACCTGACAGGCCAATAAAACCCTTAATCACCCATGATAATACTCACTCTGTGCCCGCTTCTGCACCGGAGACCCGCAGGGCTCCTCTCCTGGTACACCCACAGCATCGGCCCGGCATTGCTGGCACAGCCTGAACTGGGG
The DNA here is from genome assembly GCA_023544605.1 of ANME-2 cluster archaeon. Taxonomy (GTDB): domain Archaea; phylum Halobacteriota; class Methanosarcinia; order Methanosarcinales; family Methanocomedenaceae; genus Methanocomedens_B. The sequence goes on from JAMJFQ010000061.1 coordinate 8,314, forward strand.
CATGTACTCCTCGGCCAGGGTGCGCACAAGGTTCAGGTCCTCGCATGAAGGTGGCTCTGAGAGCTCAAAATCATATAATGGTATAAGCGGGATGATATTCATGATGGCAGCACCGTACTCAGCCGCCTTCTTGGCAATATCCTCTATCTCTTCCATATTAATATCAGGCAGCAGCACCGTATTGGTCTTGACGATCAGTCCTGCTTCAGACGCTGCTTTGATGCCTTCCCACTGTTTCTCCAGTAAAAGTTCGGCAGCTTCCAGGCCCTTGTAGGTCTTGCCGTGATACCGCACCCAGTGGTATATCTTGGCTGCGGTCTCGGGATTGACAGCATTCACGGTAACAGTCACACTGCTCACACCAACCGCCTTCAACTCATCGATCTTCTCGCTGAGCAGTAACCCGTTGGATGCAATGCACTTGATAAGGTCAGGATACTTCTCATGCACCTGTCGCAGGGTCTCGAAAGTAGCATCATTGGCCAGGGCCTCGGCAGGACCTGCAATACCAACCACCTTCAGGTTATCCATCTCCTTAACGTACTTGTCAACCCGCTCCAGCGCCTCCTGCGGATTTATGATGCCACTGGCCACACCGGGCCTGTGCTCGCACTTGTCGATTGTGCGGATGCAGTACCCGCACTGGATATTGCACCTGGGCGCTACAGGCAGGTGTATGCGTGCGGTCTTGAAATGCATTTTCTCATTGTAACAGGGATGTACGCTCGTCAAGTGTGAGATTTTGGAACCAATGTCTCCCCAGCGTTCTTCTTTCATATGTGTATAACACTCCTTGTCTATCTATTTATATGTATTTGTTTAGCTAGCCAAATTTAATCGTGTTCACTATCCTTAAATCTTGATATTTTTCGTCATTTCAACCATGGTTCTCACATTTCACCGAAAACTTAATATATAGTAATATATATCAAGTTATTAATGAAACGTATAGAAATAGACACAGGCAAACTTCTCCTTACAGAAGACATAATAGGCTTCTTTCAAAAAACCGTCACTAAATTTGGCACCGGGGCAAAGATTGACTGCCCAAAAGAATATCTCGATAAAACCGTCTACTTCGTCGTGTGTAAAGATTGAATTCAGACAATTACATCAACAAACTCCAACAAACCATCATACGACTTACCGTCGAGAGAGACGTATCCATTAAACACATTCAAGAGCTTGAACAAGAGAACGAAAAGCTCAAAAAGAAGTTACTTTTTTACGAAAATCCCCATACTCCGCCATCTGCTAATAGATTGCAAAAGATACAGAAAACACCAAATGACAATAAAGAACCAAAAAAACGTGGTGCACCAAAAGGCCATAGAGGTGCCACACGTCCAACACCAGAACCTGATGAAGTCAAGGATGTAGTTGCCCAACAATGCGAAAACTGTGGCAGTTTTGATTTAGAGAAGCTGGACAACTTTGAGAAATCGGTGATAGAGGACATTTCACTTCCACAAAAGATCAAGGTCACTCAATTTAACCGGTGGGAGGTCAGGTGTCAACATTGTGGTCATCAGGTCAAAGCTTGACCGCAAGGGAAGGGGGAGAAAAATGACTGCAAAAGGGCTTATGAATCGTGTTGTTGATGCAATTCCGAAGCAGTACAGGGGTTTGTTTGATTATAGCGTCATTGAAGGGGAAGGTAATTTTCAACTTACGTTTGAACTCAATGAAACCAAAGAAAAAGAGTTCATTGTAGCGATGGGAAAGACTGTTGTTTTTACGGATCAGACGGATCTTACAGCACGCCAGATCGTTGAAATCTATGATTCTCGCAATACGATTGAAAGTGATATCAGATGGCTTAAAGATACGTTGTTGATCCCGTTAAAGCCTACTTATGTCAGGAAAGATGTGACGATCAGGGCGCATGTGTTTT
>JAMJFQ010000062.1 GCA_023544605.1 ANME-2 cluster archaeon
CAGGGTATCACCGGGCATGTGGGTTCCTTTGAAACAAGGCTCATGCTGCAGGCTGGGACTCACATAGTTGCAGGGGTGACCCCTGGTAAAGGCGGTCGAACCGTGGAGGATGTGCCTGTGTTCGATACTATGCAGGAGGCGGTAGACACCACCGGTGCCAACGCCTCGATCATATTCGTACCCCCGGCATACGCGGCTGGTGCCGTCCTGGAGGCCATAGGGTCAGGTGTTGGACTGGTGGTGTGCGTGACCGAGGGCGTACCGGTCAAGGACATGGTACAGGTGTTCGGTAGTCTGGAAGGCACGGGCGTGAGGCTGGTGGGACCCAACTGTCCAGGCGTCACCACACCGGGCCAGGCACGGGTGGGCATCATGCCTGATTCGATCTTTTTACCGGGCAGCGTAGGTGTGGTATCCCGCAGCGGTACCCTGACCTATGAGGTGGTGGATGCGCTGACCAATCATGGTGTGGGTCAGTCCACCTGCGTGGGTATCGGCGGCGATCCCCTTATTGGCACCACGTTCACAGATGCTCTTGAGATGTTCGAGAATGACCCGGGAACTTCAGCAATAGTGTTGATAGGCGAGATAGGGGGCACGGCCGAACAGGAGGCAGCTGAATACATAAAGGAGCATGTGACCAAGCCCGTGGTAGGGTATGTGGTGGGGGTAAGCGCCCCGCCTGGCAAGACCATGGGCCACGCCGGAGCTATCATCAGCGGGGGTGGCGGGACTGCGAAGGAGAAGATCCAGGCGCTGGAGGGTGCGCGTGTGGCAGTGGCCGGAAGTCCTGAGGATGTTGCTGTTAAGATAAATGAACTGATTTGAACTGAAATGAAATATTGAAATGGTGAAAGGGCTGTGACATCATTCAGGTGGATGTCTCATCATTGAAAATGCCAGGTAACCTATCACGACAATAGCAAGCCCGATGAATCCCCACACGACCATCTTGTTCTCCAGCAGGCGGCTTTCCTCACCATCGCAGACATCCCCGATACCGTCCCTGTCAGTATCACGCTGGTCCCGGTTGGCACGGTCGGGACAGTTATCACACTCATCACCCAGGGTATCCTTGTCCCAGTCCATCTGGTCAGGGTCAAAGACCCGTCATTATCAGCATCTTCACAGTAAATATTCCCATCAAACGTTATATCATCTCCAGAGCATTACGGTACCCTATGATAGGTATCGGTGAGATCTCGGCCCTCATGGCTGCACTTTTCTGGTCAATAGCTGCGGTGCTGTACAAGATGGGCCTGAAAGATATGAAGCCCTTCCCTGCGGTAATGGTGCGTACAACAGCAGCAATGGGCTTCATGTTCATGCTGAATATAGTGCTCCACAGGTATGACCTCACAATACCCTTAATGGCGTTCCTGTTCCTTTCCCTGGGTGGATTGCTGCGCCTCCTTCTGGGCGGATACCTGTATTTCCGTGGACTGGAATATGCATCCGTATCCAGGGTCCTGCCCATGATATTCACCTTTCCCATCTTTACCATGGTGCTCAGCCGGTTGATATTGAAAGAGACCATCGGCCCGGGGGTGGTCATGGGAACCATCCTCATTGTATCAGGTATATTGATACTGAGCAGGGAGAAGGCATCGGGCAGTGAAAAGGATCCAAAGCTGGGTATACTTTTCACGCTTATGGCTGCCGTTTGTTATGCCTTATCCATAATCGCCAGCAGGGCCGGTCTTTATTATGTGGAACCTTTATGGGGGGCTTTCATCAGCCTGCCCATTCCGGTGATGGCCATGTATGCCCTCTTTTCGATGGACAAAGGACCAGCTGCTGCCTTCAAGCTGGATAAGCGCTCTTCAGTGTTGCTTGCTCTTGGCGGGATATTCGGTATGGGGCTGGGCAGTTACATGTTCTTTGTAAGTCTTACCAATATAGGCACAGCCCAGGCCACTTCATTAGGTTCGGTCACACCCCTGTTCTCAAGTATCCTGGCAGTAAAATTTTTAGGGGAGCGGGTGACATCCCAGCTTTTATTGGGGATACTTGTCACAATTGCTGGCGTCGGGTTAGTAATTTAGGCTTAATCGTATACTATTTATAAATCCCCTCATCAATAATGTAAGTAATTAAGTAAGACGGCGGCTGTCAAAATGGATACTGAAGATTTAGACCCTATACATATTTTCTCAAGCTGGTGCAAGCAGTGCGGTATCTGCACAACCATTTGTCCCAAGAAGGTACTTGAAATTGGCCCTGACGGCTATCCTTATGCAGCCAGGCCCGAGGATTGTGTCCTGTGTGGAATGTGTGATGCCCACTGTCCGGATTATGCTATAACGTTAAAGGCGAAACATGAAGTGAAAGAGGAAGGAGAGCATGAATAAGCGAAATGAGGAGGTATTATTGCAGGGCAATGAGGCATGTGCTATGGGTGCGCTTGCGGCAGGTATGCGGTTCTTTGCAGGATACCCTATTACTCCCAGTACAGAGATAGCCGAATTCCTTTCAGCCGAACTACCCAAAATAAACGGCAATTTCATTCAGATGGAAGATGAGATATCCAGCATGGGTGCTATTATCGGTGCTTCACTTGCAGGTACCAAGTCCATGACAGCCACCAGCGGTCCGGGATTCTCACTGATGCAGGAAAACATTGGTTTCGCATCCATGGCAGAAGTTCCCTGTGTGGTGGTCAATGTAATGAGGGGGGGACCCAGTACCGGAATGCCCACCAGGCCCAGCCAGGGCGATGTCATGCAGAGCCGCTGGGGCACTCACGGGGACCACCCGGTCATTGCGCTATGCCCCAAGTCAGTACTGGAATGCTATACCCTGACGGTCCGTGCCTTCAATCTGGCCGAGAAATACCGGACTCCGGTCATTTTGTTAATAGATGGTATCGTCGGCCACATGTGGGAGAATATCGAGATTCCTCAGGCTTTTGAGGTGACAGACCGGGCAAAACCCACAGTTCCTCCTGAATGGTACCATCCATACGAGAACCTGCCCGGCGGAGAGATCACCCCACTGGCCCCATTTGGTCAGGGATATCGTTACCATGTGACCGGCATGGTACATGACAGGTCTGGTTTCCCTACCCTGGTCCATGACGAGGTTGAACAATGTCTGAAAAGTATCACCAATAAGATCAAGAATAACCTGCACGACATCATTGATATCGAAGAGTATCTCCTGAAAGATGCAGATGTCTGTGTTGTAGCTTATGGAAGCGTGGCCCGGTCGGCACGGGAGGCAGTGAATATGGCACGAGAAGAAGGTATTAAGGCCGGGATGCTAAGACCGATAACCCTGTGGCCGTTCCCCCGGTTCCATCTTGAAGATATTGCCCATAGGATGAAAACGTTCGTGGTACCTGAAATGAACTTTGGGCAGGTCTACGGTGAGGTACTTAAGTCAAGTCCCAAAAAGGCGGTACGTGTAACCAGGGTAGATGGTGAACTGGTAACACCAGACCAAATTTTCTCGAAAATACAGGAAGTGTCATCATGATGCGCACACCTGAAGCTATATACAAATACCTGCGTCCGGATAAGAAATTCCCGCATGTATGGTGCCCTGGCTGCGGTATAGGTATTGTTATGGGTGCACTTGTCAGGGCTATAGAGAACACTGAGCTTACAAAAGACGAGATAGTATTGGTCAGCGGGATAGGCTGCTCGGGGAGGATAAGCACCTATCTGGACTTCAATACTCTGCATACAACACACGGTCGGGCCCTGACATTTGCCACTGGTATCAAACTGGCAAATCCCGAACTGACCGTAATAACCGTCATGGGTGACGGGGATGCTACAGCCATCGGCGGCAACCACCTGATCCATGCCTGCCGGCGCAACATTGACATCAATGCCATTATTATCAATAACAATATCTACGGTATGACCGGGGGACAATACTCTCCCACCACCCCAATGGAGAGCAAAGCCAGTACAGCGCAGTATGGCAGTATCGAAAAACCTTTTGATATATGTAAACTGGTAGAGGCTTGCGGTGCCACATTTGTAGCCAGGGGCACCACATTCCATGCAAAGATGCTGGATGCCATGATGCTGAGGGCTCTCAACCATAAGGGTTTTAGCGTTGTGGAGGCCATGGCACAGTGCCCCGTACAATACGGCAGGCGCAACAAACTGGGGACACCAATGGATATGATGCAATGGTTCAAAGATAATTCAGTATCCAGCCCTGCATTTGATAAAATTCCACCTGATGAATTAGATGAGCAGTTCCCCGTGGGTGTGCTGGTTAACAAGGAAGAAAAGGAATACATAGACCGATACAGGGATATTGTCAAAAAAGCGGGTGGCGATGTACCTTGAAGCGGTATTATATCTGCCTTTCCGGTTCGGGCGGCCAGGGCCTTATACTGGGCGGCGTGTTGCTGGCACATGCTGCTGTCATTGACGGGAAGTATGTGACCCTGACCAGCAGTTACGGTCCCGAGGCCAGGGGCGGTGCCAGCAGGTCAAGCCTTGTGATAAGTAACAATCCCATCGATTACCCCTTGCCTTACAAGCTGGATCTATTGTTGACACTGAACCAGGCATCCTGTAATTGCTATGTACCCCATTTGAAGGAGGAGGGCATATTGATAGTGGATTCTACTTTGATCATGCACCCGCCTCCTATCCGGCATTATAGTGTGCCCTTTACTACCATGGCAGCAGAGGCCGGAGCAGCACTTGCAGCCAATGTTACGGCCCTGGGCACCATTTTGGGTCTTACAGGTGTAATAAAGCCCGCATCTCTTGAAGCCGTATTGCAGGCACGAATAAAAGCGGAATTGTTGCCAGTGAATGAAAAGGCATTTAAACTGGGACTCAAGGAAGGAAGGAAGTTGAAGAACCATAGTGAAGAGTATTACATCTACTGATGTTATTTTCTAAAACAATTTTATATAAATATTTAAATATTAGATATTCAGACTCTTTTCACGGTTTAGAACTATTGTGAACGAATTGGTAATATTCAGCACCTAACTGAACAATCAAAGACTTTTAAGACAGTAACAACCCTTATATAAAAAAACGCTCAATCATTTATCAAGCACAAAAAAGATGATAATTGTGTTATTGCAGAGGTGAAGAAAAATGAAAATAAAAATGATAATTGCACTGTTGCTTTGTCTTAGCTTTGTACTTTTGGTAGGTAGTGCAATGGCTGATGTGGGTAATAGTAATAGTGAACAGGACACACTTTCTGCTGACACACCATCCAATAATTCTGAAAACGAAACTAATGATATGGATGATGCTGACGAAGATAAAGACGATAGTGTCACAGATAAAATAACGAACGAACTTTTCCTTGAAGAGGAAGATGAAGGCGAAGAAACAGACGACATCCCTCCATTTGAAGGTGCGGTTGGACCCGAACATGCACTATACGGGCTCAAGATAGCCTTCGCAAACATAGACGAGACTTTTACCTACAACTCTTCACAGCGTCTGGGCAAACAGGTTTCAGATGCAAGGCGCAGAATTGCGGAAGCCAGGGCCGAGATGGAAGAAGGAAATGATGAGGCTGCAGGGATTGCCTTTGAACATTACAATAAAAAGATAGATAACATCGGTGCAACTGCCAATAGCTTAGATGAAGATGATCCAGGTCTTGAATATGCCCAAAAGATGATGTTAAAGCATCAGCTTGTACTCCAGAATTTGATCCAGCAGAAGTTGGCACAAGGCAAGAATGTGAAGGGGATAATGAATGCCTTCAATAACAGTCTGAGACTGGAAGAAAAGTTCCAGTTGAAAATGGAAATGAAGGCCCAAAGGGGCGGTGAGAACTCGGAACAGATGGGTGAAGCTATTAACCACGGTAATGGTGAATCAAACACTAGTAATAGTGGATCAAACACTGATAATGGCGAATCAGACACCGGTAATGTTGAATCAACAGGTAATAAAAAAGGTAATGGTAACAAATAATCTGAAAAAATAAAAAGAGGTGCATTGGATATGGACCATTCAGAAAAAATATTCGATATGGTGAAGAAATACGAAGTGACCAGATCAATTGAAGGTAAGGATTATGTGGTCAAAAAACTGCGCAATTCTTTCAGATATCTCAACAAGACAGAACATAAAATAACCATGGCAATATTTGTAGTCCTTGAGTTGAACAGGAACCAGAAAATTGACAGCGTTGACATAGCTGAGAAAATATCCTGCCTTACGAACCTTGATAAGCACGAGGTTTTTAGTCGCCTGCCCGAATATATGGCTGATTATCTTACTATGGCAGGGTAAACGAGTAAAAACGTGAAAAGATGGGTTGCGTTCTCTGGACGCAACCATTCACGTTTTATATGTAGATAACGGGCGTTAGCGAGCAGTTACTTGTATAAGTTATACCATATCGTCTACATGTGATGGTCAATATCAGGAGTGCCAGCACTGGCGATATAGCGCTCATAAAAAGTATCTTGGCCCAGTACATACTTGAAACCGAACTGGTCGAGGAGACTATTGAGCAGTTCATTGTGGCCGAGGTGGAGGGCAGGGTCGTAGGCTGTGCATGCCTTGATACCGCTAGGGATATGGTGGAGTTGAGGTCTATTGCCGTTTTGCCAGCATGGAAGCAGAAGGGAATCGGGCGCAGTATGTGTGAAATAATGGAACAGCGGGCTGCTGCCGTGGCCGGGAAGCTGTATGTTAGGACGACAGCCAAGGGATTTTTCGGGAAAATGGGATTCAAAGCACTTGATAATTCACAAAAACCCGTGCTCTGGCAGGACTGTGCCAAATGTGATAAGCTTAATATCTGTATGCAGGTGCCCATGGTGCTGGAGCTGAGGTGATGTTATGCTGACACTGGGACTGGTGAACACCTATGACAAGATCAAGATACTGGATGCCCATTACCGCTCCATTGCCAGGGCCGCACCCATTGCATACAGCTATGGGTTCGCACTGGCACTGTTCGATTACCCCTTCAAGATGAACGCAGAGGAACTGTGTGATTTCGTGGCAGATAAGACCACCATCGGCCGCTCAGGTAAATACCTGCTTGAGATGCTGGAACACAACCGTTTCTTTGTGTTCGACCTGCCCAAAAAAGGCTTCCAGGCCCAGTTCGGAGTGCCTGTGGTGACCACCTCCAGCCCGGACCCGAAAAAAGCCATCACACCGGTGGCACTGGCAGATGAGATAAACAGGGGGGGTTCATACCTGCTGCTGGTGGGGCTGGGGCGTAAAGGGCTGCCCCGGGAATTGTTTGAAAGGGCAGTGTATCACCTGGATATTACGGGCATGGGCATTCCACTTGAGACGTGTACTGCTATCGGGGCCGTGCCTGCGGTGCTTGCGGCACTGGTGGGGAAGAAGGAATGAAGCCAATCGGTCATAGTAAATTCGTAACAACGGTTGACTGGTAAACGTTCGCGGGACCAATGGCCGAGGAACCGTTACCTGGAATACGGATACCATTATTGGCAATTCTAATTGCGAAATTGTGCTTGTGGATGATGTTACGATAAACGGACAGAGATATGGGGTATAATTAGGCAGGCAGTAAGGATAATAGATCAGTTTATGGTTGTTGATTGGGGGGTCTTTTCTCGTGCAAGATTCAACCGGCAGAATCGATTTTTCCATTTGGCATCACAACAATAGTGTTTTCCCCTGTCCTGATGCGAGTTTTTCTAAGAGTTACACTTACCATCTCTCCTCTATGATTCAGCGTCTCGATCTCATCACCAATATTAAAATGCTTATCCAGTATGATGAACACACCGGCTACAGCATCCGATAGAACATCCTTAACAGCCAGAGCGATTGCGGCCCCAACTAAAAATGAGGCTCCTATCGAGGTACAAGAATCTCCTGTAAATTAAGTTCTCTGGTAATGTACATCAGAACACTGAACCATGAAAAATAAACGACACCTCGTCGTAAAATATTTTGTGCATCTGCCGGGAGGTTGGTACTAATTAAGATTTTTTTCAAGTATCTGCTAATTATACCGATTACGATAAAAGCAACTACCAGTATCAATATCACTTTTATATATGGTATTACCCACTAATGTTGATCTGCTAAACCAAATATATCCATTTAACCTTCCCGGTTTGGTTTTTTCCTGAATAAAGATAAAGTTTGTTACATTATTTATTTATATTCATCTTCTAAGCAGTACCCCGGCTGCAAACAAACCCAATATCCCGGAAAGGATTGAAAAACCAGGCACATCCAACCCATCCCCGAAAGGCACGCGGGATTTGGGAGTTGGTGTTGGGCACATAGTCTTCAGCGGGATGGGCGTCCCGGCAGCAACATTACCACTCATGTTGGTAGATGTGGTTAGCTGCAATGTGGTCTTGGCCAGCACCCTTGCATAATTGTATTCCACTATCTGCTGGCTGGGCGATTCCAGTGAATCCGCATACTCGTAAGCACTCACTGCCAGTATCGGTTCTATACCTGCATCCCTTGCCTCTTCTATGGCTATTATGGCAGCATTGGCACTGCGCTCGATCTTGGTATCAATATCGGCATACCCCATCAGACTGATGGCAGTACTGGCCTGCACCATGGCCAGTGAAGAATCGAATATAGCACCACTGTAATATCCCCTGTCATATTCAATGCGTGCCCGCTCAAGTGAATCGTCAGCCTCGTTCAACAACTCCCAAAGTCCGTGCAATGACTGCGATTCGGTGACAATGGTCTGGGCGTAAGTGACCACGGACGAAGCAGTACCTACATACCAGCCTGCGCGCTCCTTCAATGTGGCATCTGAAGTAACGTGCTCGGTGTTTACCAGGGATAGCCACCAATGTACGGTATCAGCTCTAATGGAGGCCCATGCAAGCGATTCAATAAATCCGATATCTGATTCAGATGAACGTGCATCATCCAGGAACTGTTCTGCCATCACCACCCTGATCTCTGCTGCACCAATACTGTCCACATCCAATATCCCTTCTTGCTTGAACCGCTCCAGTTCAAGCCGGCTTTCATTGATCTCCTCGCTCACGTTCATAAAAAGGTCACTCAGGTAAGATTCGTTGTTGTCTGATCGCTCATATTCATCCCACCACTGTATGAACTTCAGGTTCTTAAGCACCATAAGACCGATATTTGTAGCAGCATAATACTGCTCCCTATCATACTCCTCCTGTCCGTTATCCAGCATTTCACGCTGTAATTCCAGGGTAGTGTTAAACCGGGTGGATACGTTTTGTGCCCCCTGGTACATCAGGTTCGCTTCGTTTAGTACCTCTCTTGACAGCGGGCGCAGCGTGTCCAGGTATTCGGCTGACCATACTCCCTTTTTAGGTTCTGGTACTTCTATGTGATACCCCGTGAACAGTTCAACAGCTTCCTCGATAGTAACGGCTTCTACTACTTCAACGCCCTGTGCGCTGCCCCGTTCTACCACGTCAACTTCTATGGTATTTTCCTCTATTGTTACGAATGCACCCTCATGTTTGACCTTGCTTTGTGTGACAACTACATTGGTCTGACCTTCAGGTACGATGAACAGGGACGCGCCGTGCATTGCTGCTGCATCCAGTTTATAGGGGATGGCTCCTACCGGGCCGATACTCCCATCTGGATTTATCATTCCTGTTATGACAACTCCCTCCTTCAGTGGCCATTCCTTGATATCTGCAATGGCGGCCACGGTAAGGGCTGCACCTGCAGAAGGACCGGCAATAATGGGGGATGTTACCTCGATTATGAAATAGAAATCGTGCTTGCTGGGATCGATCCCGGTCACATCAGATGCTACTAACGTCGCCATGCGGGCCGAGCCCTGCATATCCACCTGGGTATAGGGCTGGGTATCCACGAACACATAGCCATTGCCCTCTGTGACGATCACGGTTGCATTTAACAGTACTCCCATTTCCCCATCAATTGTGGTATATGCGGCGACCAGAGGAATGGTAATCCCTTCGTCCACGTGTATAGCAGATGCGGGAGCCGCCATGAAAAGTATCAAAAAAAGGGACGTGTAAAATTTCATAGTATTGATTTTTTCCCATTATCAGGTCTTTTTATTCAATGGCAGGTCAGCAAGGTATTGCCTTTGGATATATCCTCCTGATAGTACTGCACCGATCAACTCATTCATAGAACTGTATTCTTGAATTCTTCCAGCCCAATATCATCAATGATCCTACCCAGCCGTTTCTTCTC
>JAMJFQ010000063.1 GCA_023544605.1 ANME-2 cluster archaeon
TGTGTCCGGGAAGTACTGCCAGTGATGTATCTGCCTCGGGTGCACCCAGGAAAACAGAGGGGATGATGTTGAGAAATGTGTGGGTTAGTGACGTTGAGACAACAGTGGCTGCAATACATAAGGGTGAGAGGCCCCATTCAAGCAGCCAGGGAGCAAAAGCTGCCATGATAAATGCAAAAGTGTTGGTATGGATACCGGGTACCAGTCCACTGAATACGCCGAGAAAAAAACCTACGACTATGCAAATAATAAGCAGACTGATATTCATATCAGCCTCTCTATATAATTGATATCAATGTTGATGTTCACTGCCATCATCCTTTGAGGTATATGAAACCGGACAAATGGATATAAATTTTTTGATAATGCTACGGAAAGGATTTGGAAGCTGTTAAATCATATACTGAAAATATATGATCCAATGAGAATTGCAGTGACCCGTCTGGAAGAGAAGTCAAAAGGCACACAGGAACTCTTTACCCGGTACAATCATGAGGCGGTACTGGTTCCCACCCTGAAGACCGCCCCTTCCCTGGACCCGGGTTCCCTGGATGATCTGTGCTTAAAAGTGAGGACAGGAAACATAGATTTTTTGATTTTCTCAAGTACAATGGGTGTACAATATTTTTTTGACCAATGCAGCGAAGTACCTGATGACACGGTTATGGTGGCTGTGGGTCCAAAGACCAAAGAAGCTATCTGTGACAAAGGATTCTCATGTGAGACCATTTCCTCATACTCCTCTGACCATTTTGCAATCCATCTTGGTTCCCGCATCAAAGGGAAGACCGTCGGGGTGGTACGGCCTGATGTACCCAACCCACAACTTGTGGAGTCACTCACGTCCCTGGGTGCACAGGTGATCGAAGGGATAGCATACCGACTAATTCCTTCAGGTCACGAATTCAAGGAGATCCTACCCGGTGTAGATGTGGTGATCTTCACAAGTGGTAAGTCATTCACACTGGCAGAAGTATCACCCGAAGAACTGAGCGGGAAAACAGTGGTTGCTATAGGCCCAAAATGTGCCGCTGTTATGGAAAGCCAGGGTGTCACACCTGATATAACCGGAAACGGTACACTGGAAGGTTGTTTAGCGGCCCTGTCATCTCATTCCAGATAGACAATGGCTTTGTTGGGACATATCTCTACACATTCACCGCACTGTGTGCATTTTTCATAATCTATCCGGGCCTCCCCGTCCACCCGGTACAGGGCACCAGAGGGGCAGATATTATCGCACTTGCCACATTTGCGGCAACCGTGCACTATTATATATCCGTCTTTTTCCATTTATATCATCAATAAACTATTTATGTGACCAATTCCATCATCATAATGGTTTTGTACAAACTATACAATATTGTATTTAACACTTACCACACAACAAAAACAATGTTGAGGATAAAAAATGCCCAGTTCGATACCTGAAATGATACATGGAAATTTCAATTGCAGTGATATTGCCAAATGCGTGTTGGGATTGAAAAGCCTGGACCTCGATTCCTACCGCTTGCTGGTACAAAAAGGGGCTATGACTGCGGAAGAACTTGGTGAAATACTAAACCGGGAACGGAGCACCGCTTACCGGGCACTTCAAAACCTCATGACATGTGGACTGGTCTACAGGGAGACAAAGACCATAGAAGGTGGCGGATATTATTACATCTATAAGGCACTTGATCCCTGCAAATTAAAAGACATGGTTCAGGAAAATATCAACACCTGGCATGAGAAGATGAGTGCCCTAACCCAGGATATTGAAAAAGATATTCTGGAGCAGCCTTAAACAGTACCACTACACCTAAAACAGCTGGTCGCAGATCTCCTCCACCTTTTCGAGTAATTCCCGCTGACCGATACCCATCATTCCTGCAACGAACATTGCACCACCAGCACCCACACCTTCTTTTACCACTCCTGATTCGTACATTCTCAGTCCTGGGTTTTTTGACCTATCAAGACCGGGATCCACTACATAAGCTGCATAACCAAGTGCGGATACCGTTTCAAGGAAACTGGCAGTGCCATCTTCAGCTACATATTTTGTGGTAGCAATAGATATATTGTTCTCAATTCCCAGGAATTTTATTATCGCCATAACCGCCATCATCTGGGTTCCTCCTGCCAGTATTGACGGGGTACCTTTCAATCCTTCCACCAGTCCGCTGACACACGCCATCATAGGATCACCTACATATTCTATTGCGCGCATGGGCTCATTCAACAAATCACCAAAAGCAATACCTGCCCTATCAAGGGCCTGGGCCACTACTTGCTGTTTTATATCCATAGGATTTTTGGGGAAACTACTACTCACCATACCATCGATTCCCAGTGCCTGTAATACAGCCATAGCAGTGGTAGTGCCTCCTGGTACGCTCTCACCTATTATAACGAAGTCTGAAAAGCGCCGTATCTGGCGCCCCAGTTCCACTGAGTTCTCATATATCAGACCTGCATCCTGGACCGCCTGGCCATTTCTGATATCACCACCCGGGTGAGCACCTACATCCAGGAGGGGTATTTGTGGAAGTATGCGCAGGCCACAGTTAATGAACATAAAAGGCATACCAGTCAACTGCAAGGCCGCCCTGGTCATCACTGCGGGTGTGGGACTGTTACCGGTCATGGGAGGTTCACTGTTCCCTATCGTCCTGCCCAATGTCACCAGTTCTGCATCGCCGGCCGGTGTATAGTCAATAAGGGCAGGTAATCTGCCTGCTGCCGAAATACCAGGTATCTTTGCAGTATCAGTGTTTGAAAGGACACAGAGAAATAAGGGATGTTGTGCGTCAAATGCTGGTGGTTCGGGTGATATCCAGTGGTCCATAAGGCATCCTGCCGTACTAGTATGGGTTTACAGGGTGAACCTATTTCATAGATACTATTAAAAATATTGCTTTTCGCCTGATTGCACTGTAACGTTAGAAAGTATTATGGTATAAACAATTAAAAGATGTGGGGTAAGGATATACCATATCATTTCTCCTATTTTGATTTTCGAAAGTTCAGGTGTTTGAGCTTTTCAATGTTTTCCAGAGTCCTATCTGCTTCACTTCTGGTCTTTTGTTCAAGATGCAATACTATTTCATTCATGGGGACGGCCAGCTTATATACCTTCATTGGCCTGCCTTTCCCTTCCTTTTTGATCTCCCTCTCGTCCAACCATCCAAAGTCCCTCAATTCACGCATAGCAATGCTTACTTCAGGCTGCCTGAGTTCTGAACCCATTTCAAGGTCTTTTGATGTGGCCTCATCAACATTTGCCAGATAAGCGAGGGTTGAGGCTACATTGCGCGACATATTAAGATTACGCAGAATGTTAATTAATTCAAGGTCCATGTCATCGAAAACGCTCACTTCTGAAGATCTCATTTATATCACATCTTATATTGTTTAACTTTCATATTTTTGTAATAATATAAATAGTTTATTCGATAAATAATATTTAATTCAAGTTACTTTAAGTCATTCATCTAATTTAACAGTTTTGTAATATATTTCCGCAGTATTACAGAAACAATATCAGAATCCAGATATAATGTAAATTGTTCAATTACCGATGTGACGACAAATCAGTGTTAATCAGTGAAATCTGTGTCTTTTATATTTCCAGACACAGATTAACGCCGATTACACAGATTTGATCTAAAGTCAGTATGATCAAAATAACTGATTTTTGGAACAGTGCCGTATTACACTATTTTATATAATATTATTTACCATGAAATCAATTCCCCCTACTGAAAAGAGGTCTTTATGAAAAAGATAGTTGCAAGTAATAGAATGCAGGAATACTTCAAAAAACTGGAATCTGAACTGAACACTGCTATTGAAATTGCAGCAGAAGCCAGAAGTAAAGGACTTGACCCCCAACCTACTATCGAGATACCTCTGGCCCAGGATTTGGCAGACCGGGTAGAAAAACTTATCGGTATCGAGGGAGTGGCGCCGCGTATCAGGGAACTGGAGAAAGACCGGAGCCGGGAAGAGGCAGCACTGCACATCGGTGTGGAAGTGGCTACCGGTAAGGTACAAACCTTCGAGTCGGACACCCAGGCCCTGGATGCAGCTGTCAGGGTATCAGTGGCAATGCTGACCGAAGGTGTGGTAGCGGCACCTATTGAAGGTATCGATCGGGTGGATATTGAGACCAATCCGAACGGTTCCAGGTTTGTCAGGATATATTATGCAGGACCCATTAGAAGCGCTGGTGGTACTGCACAGGCACTTTCAGTACTGGTTGCAGATTTTGTCAGGCGCAGCATGGGTATTGACCGGTACATACCCACCCATGATGAGGTTGACAGGTATGTGGAAGAGGTACAGCTCTACAGACGTGTGGCAAACCTGCAATATACTCCCAGCGAGGAAGAGATCAGGCTTATCGTAGAGAATTGTCCTGTTTGTATAGATGGTGAACCAACTGAGGATGCTGAGGTGGATGGGCACAGGGACCTGCCCCGCATTCCCACGAACAGGGTCAGAGGTGGTATGTGCCTTGTCATGGCTGAAGGACTGGCGTTAAAAGCGCCAAAAATAAAAAAACATGTGAACAATCTCAAACTGGATGGCTGGGACTGGCTGGACCGTTTCATCAGCGGTGTCAAACAGGAAGATGATGAAAGTGATAACGACGGTATAAAGGTCAAGCCAAAGGATAAGTACCTTCAGGATCTGATAGCAGGCAGACCTGTGTTCTCATATCCTTCCAGGCCGGGTGGCTTCAGGCTCAGATACGGACGCAGCCGCAACACCAGTTTTGCAGGTGGGGGTGTCAGCCCGGCAACCATGGTACTGATGGATGATTTCCTGGCTGCGGGTACCCAGGTGAAAGTGGAAAGACCAGGTAAGGCTCTGGGTATAGCCCCAGTAGACAGCCTGGAAGGTCCCACTGTACTGTTGTTCAATGGTTCTGTCCTCAGGGTGGATTCTGTAGAACAAGCCCGTAAGGTCAGGAATTCAATATCCCAGATACTTGATATCGGGGAGATGCTTATCAATTACGGGGATTTCCTGGAGAACAATCACGTACTGATACCTTCATCCTACTGTTTTGAATGGTGGATACAGGAACTTGACGCTGCTGCAGCCAGGATAGGAAAAGACGTCCCGTACGGGGAATCAGAGCTTACTAAACCTACCGGTGCTACTGCACTTGAACTCTCAGACACCTTCCAGGTCCCGCTTCATCCCGAATACACGTACCTTTGGCATGATGTCACATCACAGGAAATACTCACCCTTTCAACCTATGTGGAACAGACGGGAGCGTATGATGGCACAGAACTGGTACTTCCTACCGAAAATGGCATCAAGCATATACTGGAAATGCTGCTTGTCCAGCACAGGGTATGTGATAATCAGGTCCATATCGACCAGGCAGGACCGCTGGTTCGGTGCCTGGGTCTTGACGAATCCTTACAGCGTGTCAGGATTGTTACCTTTGAAGATTTTCCTCAACCGATGGATATGGTGAACCATCTAAGCCGCCTCATGATCAGGATGCGGGCACCTTACCGTATTGGATCTCGAATGGGCAGGCCCGAGAAGTCAGATAAACGGGAAATGAAACCTGCTCCAAACGTACTGTTCCCGGTGGGTGATGCGGGGGGACGGAAGCGTTCTATGATCGAAGCTAAGAACTATTCGTCATCATTCAAGGAAAACGTGGGTACATTTGAAGTGGAAATAGATACCAGGGCATGTACCCGGTGCGGTGCGGTAACCTTCAGGCGGTCCTGCCCTGATTGCGGTAGTCCTACCCGACAAAAAATTCACTGTCCGGTATGCAATATTGAAGTGGGTAAGCCGGTTTGTCCAAAATGCGAACGTGAGACCACGTCGGCTGATAAAATCTTGATCAATTTCAAGGATGAATATCTCAAAGCCTTTGAGAACATCGGGGAGAGGGACACCCTGGCCAGTTTCAAGGGTGTGATAGGGCTTACATCCAAAAACAAGACGCCAGAACCCATTGAAAAGGGAATACTGCGCGCCAAGCATGGCTTGGTCACATTCAAGGATGGTACGGTGCGTTATGATATGTCAGACCTCCCCCTGACCCATATACGACCCGGTGAAATAGGAACTGATGTGCAGACCATGCACCAGCTTGGATATACGGTCGATATGGATGGAAAAGAACTTGTGGACCCTTCACAGGTTGTGGAACTGAAGGTACAGGATGTTGTAGTATCGTATCATTGCGGTGAATATCTGCAAAAAGCCGCCTGTTTCATTGATGATCTGTTGGTAAAATACTATGGTTTGGAACCTTATTACAAAGCCTGTACACCCAGCGACATGGTAGGGACACTGGTCATAGGATTGGCGCCCCACACTTCTGCTGGTGTCCTGGGGCGACTGATAGGATTTACCAAGGCTTCGGTGGGCTGGGCACATCCTTTCTTCCATGCAGCCAAACGACGCAACTGTGACGGTGACGAGGATTGTGTCATGCTGCTGATGGATGGATTGTTGAACTTCTCCCGTTCATACCTCCCAGATAAACGGGGGGGCCAGATGGATGCCCCACTTGTGCTCACAACGCATATAGACCCCAATGAAGTGGACAAGGAATCCCACAATATTGATGTGCTGCGAAGATATCCTTTAGAGTTCTATGAAGCCACCCTGGATTATGCCAATCCTAAGGATATGATAACGGTCATGGATACGGTAACTGGCAGGTTAGGTACACCCGGACAGTATGAAGGATGGGGTTTTACTCATGATACATCAGACATTGCAATGGGGCCTGATAATAGCGCTTACAAGACCCTCGGTACTATGGTGGAGAAAATGACCGCACAACTTGAACTGGCCCGCAAGATACGGGCTGTGGATGAGGGGGATGTGGCTGAACGTGTTATTAAATCCCATTTCCTGCCCGACCTTATAGGCAACTTGCGGGCATTTTCCCGACAAAAGGTACGGTGTGTGAAGTGCAACCGGAAATACCGGCGCCCACCCCTGGTGGGGAAATGTCCAAAATGCAATGGCAAGATCGTACTGACCGTCCATGAGGGGTCGGTTAAGAAGTATATGGACGTGGCACTGAAGATCGCAGAAGAATACCAGGTCAGCGATTATACCAAACAGCGGCTCGAAATCCTGAACCTGGAGATCAAGTCACTGTTTGAGAGTGATGTTTCAAAACAGATGGGACTGGCAGATTTTATGTGAATTGCCCCTTCACAGGTCATTGGATTTGGCGAACTTGATCAATGCCTCACCGAGTTCTCTCGTATATTTGGGGTTCAGGTTGAATCGGCTACGTTTCTGGCCGCCGCGCTCCTTGGCTATCTCTACATATTCCTTATCAAATCGCTCGCTGGTGGCAAGGGTTATTGTCATATACCATCCTGCATTCATCTTTATCTCAAGGTAATCCTTGGCATCCTCACTGGCCTTATCTGCAACATTAGCTGTATCTGTCATTGTAGTATCCTCTCTTACCTGATTGCCAAAACTATACCGGCTACAGGATTTAATATTCTATGTCCTGCCTAATAAAGACTATTATGCCTAATATGGTCAGGACTGCGGCCACTATGAGTTGAATGCCCGCATACTGGACGAGCAGGGTACTGTCATTAGTGTATAGTACCACCATATCCTGGGTGATAGGGGACAGCATGGTCAGGGTCTCTATCCATGAATATACCTTCTCACCTGCTACGGTGAAAATAGGCAGTAATATCCACAGCATGGTAAGCGCAGAAGCAAGGGTGGTGAACTTACCTGCCAGGCTGACTGCAGATTCCTCTTCCTGCCGCGTGGCAGAGACCAGACTACCCAGTGAAGCGAACAGTATCGTGGTGCACAGGGTCATTATCACCATATTGAGTACCAGGCTCTGGAATGTTGGCTGCATGGCTGACATATCGGGTGATGTGAAAGCCGAAGTCCATATCCAGTAGACACCAAGGAACATGATGGCCATCATAGGTAAGGTGGCTAAATAGGCTGCCTTCAATTTTGCCAGATAGATGGCAGGGCGCGTGTTCATCGTACTGGCAGAAAGATACAGGGTCCGCCCTTCTCTCTCCCTGGATATGGTAGATGCGGCGTTCTTCACTGCCAGTCGGGATACCATGTTGATACCCAGGAGGATTGAAACGATGATTAGGAGGGTTATACCAAGTTCTGCCGGTATGATGATTGCAGGTGCTTCACCTCCTGTTGCTGATGCAAATGTACCCATTCCGAATGTGAACATGACTAGTATAATGTCGACCAGGGGGGCATCTCCTGTTTCAAGGCCGCTTATTACGTCCGTACCTTCTCCAGCTTCGGTTGTGTATTCCTGAACAGCTATCCCATACAGGGATATCCCGAATATCAGTATGAAGATAAGATATGAAGCACGGGTACGGTGGGATAGCAGATACCTGAATTCCTGCCAGGTGAGGTACATATACCCGTATATCATACTAATGAGACCGTTCATAATTCACCACCTTCTGCTGCACATTTTATGAATATCTCTTCCAGTGATATCTTGCTGGGTTTTGCTTCCATGATATCGGTGTATATGGATGCCCTGCGTATGACCTCCGGAATGTCTTTTTCAGGGTCGTTCACGCTGGCTACTACGCTGTCTTTTTCCACTTCGGCCATAGTTACATGGCTCATCTGTTGAAGTTCAGCGGCCAGGTTATGGATCTGTTTTGGGTCTTGGGGCCTGATCTCAACGCTGACCTTACCCACTTTGCGCCTGAGGGAATCGATATTGTCCTCGATGAGCGTCCTGCCTTCCTGTAGTATTGTAACGCTGGTACATAGTTCATCCACGGTGTACAGGTCATGGTCTGATACCAGCACGGTCTTGCCTTCAAGTCCCAGGATGGTATCCTTGAACTGCCGCCGCATCACAGGGTCAAGTCCTGACATGGGCTCATCCAACAGCAGTACAGGCGGGTCTGCAACCATTGCCAGGGCAAGTGCCACTCGTTTTTTCATGCCCGTGGAAAACCGGGATATTTTCTGGTTTTGCACCGCGCTTAGGTCCAGTTCTTTCACTACGGCACTCACCCGCTCTGATACCTGTGCCCTGCCCAGTCCGGAGAGCCTTGCATAGGACGTGATCTCTTCCCGGGCCGTAAGGTATTCATGAAGTCTGGGAGTTTCCGGGACCACGCATATCTGTTTGCGTATGGCCCGTCCCTTTTTCAGGGGTACACCGCCGATGCTTACCTCGCCCCGGGTGGGTCGTACAAGGGTGGATAGTATCTTGATGGTAGTGCTCTTACCGGCACCGTTTGGACCGATGAGGCCGTGTATGGTGCCTTCTTCTACGTGCAGACTAACGTTGTTGAGTGCCTGTGTCTTACCATAGTTTTTGAAAATCCCGTCCGCAGTTATCAAATTAAATCCCAATATTTGTATAAAGATGGGGTGTTAAATAGTTTTGTGTGAATTGAGATTTTTAAAGAATGAACATTTTCAAATAACAATGGTTCCCTTTAACATTGTGTGGGTACCATCACTGACACAATACCAAAATCCAGTTATACAGCGAATATATCAGATGCAGATGCGACTACAAATCTGTGTAAATCAGTGAAATCCGTGTCTTTTTATATTTACAGACACAGATTAAATATGATTAACACTGATTTTACCTAAAGTCAGTGTCAACAAACTAACTGATTTTTGGAACAGTGCCACCATCACTAATCAAGATATATTGTTAAACATAGAATCACATTGTCTGAATTAATGGACAGGATTAACAGGATTGACGGGATATGAAAGTGACTCGCTACATCCTGTAAATCCTGTAAATCCCGTCTAATATTTACCCACTCGATGTTGGAGAGATCCATAACA
>JAMJFQ010000064.1 GCA_023544605.1 ANME-2 cluster archaeon
TAAAAGACATAGAAACCAATTTAATTCTGCAAATGAATTTAAAGAGTGGTATAATCGAAGAATACATGGTGCATTGATACTTGAATGGGGAGAAACCCCAGAAGATGGGTTTGTTAGGAAAATAAAGCCTGAATCATTGTTAGGATTGTTTTTTAATACGTTTGGATGGTGATTTAAGAAATAAAAAAAGGTAGTAATCGAACATTGGAAGAGGGACGAAATACTATTAGGATACTACAATACAAAACAAGCATTTAAAAAAAAGAAGGGGTAGGTGTAAAGTGTTTTAGCTATTAATTACTCATTGATGAGTACAGCGTTCACTACTCCATCCTGGCCAGGCCTGCTTGTAACCCTGGCATTCCCGATCTCGGTCCTGATGATAGAACCTTTGGTAAGGATATTCCTTCTAATATAATACAGATTTGCCGAATTTTCGGTCACCGTTTCAATGGAAACTTTTTTGGTAGTGTTATTAGAGGGATCTGTGACATTAGCAATATTGCACCTTAGCAGACGGACTTTCCTGTTACCACCTAAAGTGTCGATACCCTTACGCCTGGTCTCATCAAGATGAGGCTCTGCTGCTTCACGACCCAGTTCAGACTTCCTCTTACCATGGGACCGCACGAGCCGCCCACCGGTATATTTCCTTCTAGAATTTCCCTGATATTTCATTTATTCAATCCTCGGTAGTATAATTGTGATTTATATGTAACTGGGGCTTAAACACATTTAATAATAATAAACATATCGGCTCATTCAAGTCCAATACTTTGTAGTTTTATTGGATTAGGAAATGTTTATATCCATTATTACCCGTAAAGACTTGTCTCCCCCCTTTGCGGGCGCATGGCCAAGCCTGGATATGGCAGCAGCCTCCTAAGCTGAAGACCGGGGGTTCAAATCCCCCTGCGCCCGCCATGTAAACTTGTTTTTATGGTACCCCCCACCCTGACCTTCAACTCTTGCTGAGAACCATATATTATATATATCATTAATAACAATGATATTATCGGATACTTGCACCCATCCGAGATAGTTACTAATCCACCCTACCAAATATCATGTCCTATCCATTAACTATCCCTCAAATCTTTTAGGCAGGTATCCATTCCCACTCATTATTGATGTACCTTTATACACCACACATAATAAGTAAATTAATTAAGGTGTATTGAGATTATGATTAACATGCAGTCAAGAATTGCAGTGGTGTTCGATAGTGCCGGTACCCTGCTGCATATGTACAGGGTGGCGAAGAACACCCTCACTGGCGAATACATCGACGATATAGTCACAACTGACCTGGTGGGACGACATCCGTTCTGCGGACTGGTAATATTTCACACAGACCCTGACAGGATCATAGGATGTCAATCACATAACAGGATATACGAGTTCATCCGGGAGAATGACATTAAGATCGACCTGAGCTGCTCAAGCAGTCCTATTACCCTGGACCAGGTAGAGAAAGCCCTTGAACTTGACTCCTTGACCACTATGCAGGATCTCCATGAAGTGATCTCGATCATCAGGCTCAAATGTCCTGACATATTCTATCTGGGTGTGGGAATCATCGTGGATACAAATTCTCATACTATAGTCTATACTGTATGCACGGGCGGCAGACCGTTCACCAACACCCCTACCACTCTGAATACCTTAAAAGAGTGGGGTGTGGATGCCTACATAGCTTCAGGTGACAGCATGCGAAACCTGGAAAACCTTGCCCGCGTGGTGGACATACCTGTTGAGAGGGTGTATGATGTAGCCACACCTCTAAAAAAAGAATGGGTGATCAAGCATCTGAAAAAACAATACGATAAGGTGGTCATGGTAGGAGACGGTATCAATGACATCCTGGCACTGAGAGAAGCGGACCGGGGTGTGCTATCCATTCAGCAGATGGGGACATGTTCGACGCGACTATCTGATGAAGCCGATGTTGTCATTACAGATATCAAACAGATATTGAGGATAATTGAAGAAATGAAAGAACAGTGATTCAGATATATCCCAGGGCGTCCTCTATCCGGCCCATTTCATGTCCAGTGGTCTCGGTGCCTACCACATATCCCTTTGAATTGGCAAGCAGCCCCGAACCCACCAGCGGTGAACCAAGATTTACTGTGCCGATATAAACTGGAAGAGCGAATATCTCACCCAGGCGGTCCATTTCAAACGTGTTGGCCCTGGGGTGGACCAGCACGCCTTTATTGGTAACACATCCCGCCATCCCCACGGTCTTAAGTCCACCTATTGTGCCCCTGTACACCTTTACATCCAAAAACTCACTAATCTCTTCCACTGCCGCATCAGATAGATTGGGATTGACAAGGGCGGCTGAATCATTCACCAGTACGTTATTACCTGCCGCTGTGTAAATACCTTTAAGCCTCTGTGCAGGTACATAGTTATTTATTTTAGCCAGTTCGGAATCGTTGACACGCTCTGAGATCAGGAATCCTTTGCTGTTACCACAGCAAAGTGACCCAACTACACTGCTTCCATCTACGGTAATAGGAATGACCGTAACATCAAGGGTATTTTGGATGGTATGGATGAATGAGTCATCTGCCTCACGAGGAAGTAAGCCAAATTCGTCAGTACACCTGGCAAATACCCCAAGTACCGATACTCCCCGCAAGTCAGTCCTATTTTCCATTATCTATCACAAAAAAAATGTGGGCATACCGCCGACGAACCAGAATAATCATTTGGCTGCCAGTTCGGCTTCCACAATACCGTCTTCGAATTTCATAGCTTTGACCCGTATTTTTGATGGCGGTTTCTCAGAACCACGCTCCCAGATCTTTTCACTTATCTTCGGGTCAACCTTGATCATCTTGCGGTCTGTCTTAGTATGTTGTTCGAGGTACTTGAACACCTCTTTTACTGCCTTTTTGCTGCGCTCCCACCGTGGTGCGTTCTTGGCACCCCTGAGTGGTATTGTATAAACATGTTCTTCACCGATTTCTACCATGACATTGCCCCCTATTATCCTATATTTAAGCTGCTGCGCCGCCAGTGCCGTCTCTTAGGATGGGATGCCACAGCCCTGTTGGTCTTGATTATGGCCCATGAAGGGACCCTCTGATTCTGATTGTGCGCCTTAGCCAATCGTTTCTTCTTACCTTTGGTCTTCTGACTCATGTTACTACACCTATCTCCTGATAACCTTAATGATAAATTCGATCTATTACATGTGACTGTATATGACTTGGGAACGAACGCTCCACAATACTCTCACCTTCGATATATTGTTTTCGTATAAATGCCCTTAGTTCGGCCTCATAGTCAGCCTTATTTACTTTATCACTTTGTGCCTGTTCAATCTCCAGATGCTGCTTCACTAATGCATCAATTGCCGAGCGCCCGTACCCGAAAAGGGGGCGTATATAAATGATATTGTGCCGGTCTTCCAGGCTTTGTACCTGCGGCATGGTCAGCAACGGTACCCTATCATCCCTTCGCGTGCCATCGGCCACCACATGCGTATGGGATTTTGAACACACAGCCTCCAGGGCCTGTTGGTGAAGGTAATTGATAGCGCCCCCGGGCGATCCATCCTCCATTAGCATGGATGCTGCTTCCCTGATACAGGAGGAAGGCAATGCCATAACACTGTGAGGGAATCCCAGTTTCAAGGCCGATTCCGCTGCAACTTCATGGGTAGGTTCAATACCAAAGGATATCGTAACAAGTTCTACCTGGAAAAACGGTTCAAGCAGAATAGCTGCCAGCGAACTGTCCTTACCACTGCTGAACAGTACACTTACCTTCATTTGCGTGTAATGCTCATCTCACGTTTTTTAGGTTGTATCTGCATAAGGAGGTTTCTCAATTTAGAATCATCCAGTTTGCCCTGTAACCTGCCCGATTGGGCCAGTCCCACAAGCTGGGCTTCAACACTTTCAACCATCTCAGGCTTGGTCATTCGCAGGGTATTCAATCGTTCCCTGGCTTCAGGTGTAAGGATTGCGCGCATTATGGCCTGTTTTTTGGCTTCCATCTCAGCCCTGGCCTGTTCCTGCTGGGCTGCAGCCTGAGCATCTGGCATCTGGCCCTGCTGCTGTTGCTGCCGCAGCATCTCCATTTTTCGACGCCTTATCTCCTCAAGTTCGTCTGCTCCCATAACCAATCCTCAGTTAACTGTTTATTGAAGCATTCGATTAATATTTTTCCAGGCCAGGATACTGTTCCAGTAGCCCTGCCTTGGTTTCATGTGCTACATTGTCGACCAAAGACCTACCTGCCGGGGAGACTATTCTGCCCTGTTTCTGGGTTTTTAACAGACCTGCCTTTTCAAGCTGCTGGACCGCTGCACTGATGACAGACCCACTGCCCTTTGCATGAGTAGCAGTTGCCGTACCTCTGCGATTTTTGCCACCATAGAAACTTCTGAGCCGGGATATGCCTACAGGACCGTCAATATATATCCTGCGCACTACTGACGCACACCTGATGTAAAACCAATCAGGATCAATGGGCGAGAGTTCTTTATGAACGCCGGTCTTGACCTGTGCGGACCACTCAGGTGGTTCCACTATATTCTCATCTTTCAATTTCTGTGCTACATTCTTGATCAGTGCATCTGCGGGTACATCGTATAAAGTTGTCATTATTATCCTCCGATTTGATAACTCATTGATAATTTGGTATTTTAGATTATCCTAAGGGGGCTTCCGGTATATGAAGGTAAGGTTGATTAATCTATCGGCTGATATATACTATTTTCGCCTTCTTCCCAGGTATAATACAGCATTACTTCCCCTTACTTCTATAAGCTGGGCACCGGTCCGACTTGATAGCTCCTCAGCTATCGTCTTGCGCTCAGTACTGCCTATAGCTGCTGTTTTTAATATCTTTACTTTTATCAGTTTATTTTGTTTAAGCTTTTCGCGCAGTTCTTCCACAAGTGAATCAGTGATACCGTTTTTACCGACATTCAATGCAGGACTTAAATGTACAGCATCACGTTTCAGGTCAGATGGTTTCGGATCAGGGTTCATTAAAGTTCACACAAAAAGGAGGATTTCAATACTACAAAAGTTCCTTCACCGTCTTTGCAGCCTTTTCCAGTTCTACAAGTATCAGTCCAAGTCCTGCATCGGCCGAGGTAAGCAATATCAACAGTGCCTTGGGTCCTGCACCTGTTGCGATAAGTTTACCGTGCTCAGATTCCACAATGACCCGCTCAGGAATCCCTTTTCCTAATTCTGTGGTGGCAGTCTCTGCTGCGCCCAGCATTGTAGCTGACATTGCAGCAAAAGTTTCGGCTTTTTGTCCCGAGGGCATAATAGCTTTTATTAAAAGCCCATCACGGCTGGCAGCGGCACTGGCCTCGACCCCACCCACTTTTTTAAGGTCAGTGAGCACTTTTTCCAATATATCTATTGTCGAGTCCATTTCAGTTACCTCCGGTTATTTTTTCCACCAGCACATCAAATGCTTCAAATACTCCTTCCTTACTAGTTGCAATTGTAGGGATTATAGGTACATCTTCTGGTATATTAAAGTGACTGCGAATCTCGTCCACATGCAACGCTCCTGGAAGGTCCTGTTTATTGGCAATAATAACATAGGGAAGGCCATATCCCTTCGTTATTTCCAACATCTGTTTGGCTCTAATAAAATCTTTTGGCAATGTTGAGTCAACGACCAGGAATATTCCCATGGCTTCGCCACTGATCATCTGTATGATCGGGTCGAACCGTTCCTGGCCCGGCGTCCCGAAGATTTCGGCACTAAAGCCCTTGTACTCAATGTGGCCATGGTCAAGAGCAATGGTGGTACCCAGACGGTCCACCGATACTGCCCTGTTGGAAAGGGAATGAATAAAGGATGATTTGCCGGCATTAAATGGTCCTGTGACCAGTATCTTGGGAATATATATCTTAATACCGCCCGGTCGCAGTACCCGAAACAGCATGGATTTGATCTTGGTATCTGACCAATCCGCCTTAAGTACACCAAAGTACTGCCCGAATATTACCCGTTCTGCTATACCTCCAACGGTAATTACACTGTTGAAAAGTTCAGTCTTAATACTATTCAAGGTACTTTCTTCATAAGGCCATGTCGTAAAGTTATAGATGATGACATGGTCACGTAAAAGCGCTAGCTTATTCCATATTTTCACGGCTTTAAGAGTATCCTCTTCACCACATAGATCCATAATGGTCGAAAGAGAACCGAGCATAATTATTGAACCTTTGGGTACTTCCTTCATGGCCTTGTCAATCATCTCGGTCATATTACCAATGTTCTCTGGGTCAGATACCACAAAATTTTCATTAGAAAGGGCTCCGATAAGAGAAGAATATGCATCAATGATCAAAAGCGTGTCTTCGAACTGATGTACATTCCACCCGAACTCCTTGAACTGGTCCTTCATGGTTCCAGGATTCGAACTGGATGTTACATACACACAGACTGCACCCTTTTGAAGATTGTGGTACAATGTCTGCATACCAAACACATCACCTTCAACCCCGGGGTGGTTCAGGTATACCAGCGTTTTTCCCCTGGGAATCCCGCCTTTCAGGTATTCATCCAGTTTTGGTATGCCGGTCTCGACCATGTTATTCACCATCCTTCAACACGATCTTCGCCCCTTCAACAGTGTACTCGTACCATTTTGATGGTTTCTGGCTCAGGCCCATCGTCCTGATATAATGGACGTCATTTTCCTCCTTAATCTCAATTACACCATCAAAAAGCTGTTTAAGGGTAGCTACAGCCTGTGGATCGTGCATCCCTTCTTCGACCAGATAAATACCAATAGCACCTGCAGTTTTTACCCTGCCAGTGAAAACGTGCAAAAAACGGAACACGGTCTGGATGTTCGAGTACATCAAAATAGTGGAAAGAGAATTAATGCATAACCTTGTCTTGCGGATATTCTTTTTCATCCAGAATTCCTCAAGGAATTGGCTTATCTTGACTCCGATACCGGTAAGGTCCACCGGACTGGATGCCCTTCTTATATTAGCAGTATCAGATGTGGGTACTCCCAGCGTCTTGGTGACGCAATCCACAATGCCCAAATGTTCCAGGGATATCTCCAGATTATTGTAATTGAACCATTCCAAAACATCTTCACCAGGTTCCCGGGTAGTAACGATTACGGCAGCTTCCCCATCATTGAGTCCCTGGTAGACAATATTATTGATTATTGTCTCTTTCCCACTCATAGGAGGGCCGATTATCATGATGTTGTAACCGCTTCGGATTCCTTGTATGTTTTCATCCAGCTTATCTATACCAAGTGAATAACGTTCCATCTATTTTGTCTCCAGATAACGATAATATATAATATTAATATAAGATTAAATTTTTTCAAACGTATTTATTTGTTTCTGTTAAGTTTATACAACCAAAGTCCCAAATATCTTATTTAATCTATGAGTTTACCCCATATATATTTTTACTGCACAACTACTCCATATTTTTAAAATGTTAGCTGAAAAAAAATACCATATTATTCAAATCGACAGGGTTACTCAGATGCCCTCCGGATTACTTTTCATATATTCCCGCAGTAAGATTGTGGCATATGCCCCTTTTTGCAGTTTAAATCCCAGTTCTACTGCCGTATTTCCTGGATTCATTGCGTCTTCCATCACCCTATATTCCGGATCAACCGGTATAATGACCTCCCTGCGTAGTCCCTTGCTGGAAAGTTCGGGTATGGCGGGCATCCTGAACCCTTCAAGGTTCACCTTATCCCCTTCTATCACTGACTGCTCTGTCTCCCCGGGGAGCCCTTCTGACAAGGCTGTGTTGTAACCGATAACTGGTCCGGTTACAAACGCCCGGCCCCTTTGCAGGAGGTTGTTGATGCCATCCAATGTATCCCCATTCACCAATTGTGTCCTGGTGGTGTCAGGGAGACCAGCAACGTTCTTAAAACAGACAATATCCCCGGATAGCGCTTTATTGATAGGTATGCCCATCTCCAGGCGGCGACTGAGTATGAGATTGAATAAGTATGATTGGTATGCATGTACGAACATCTTCCTGAGGTTGGGAGACAATGACAGAAATGCACCTGCATAGTCCCCTGGTTTTTCTACCAGGTGGCTCATCATGGCACGCTCGTACCTCAGGCGCAGCGGATACTTCTCAAGCCCACCCTTGAGATCAAGGGTATCCAGTACATATTGCCGGACCTGCCGGGCATCCTCAGATTCTCCCGGGCATGGCCGGGCTATGTAGGCAAGGGCCGCGCCTTCTATGTCTCCTTCAACCAGCTTTTTACCCACCAAATGGGTAATGGGGCGCTGGATGCCAAATCTCTGGATGCCGAAGAAGTTTGGTACTCCACCACGTTCTTTGATCTCTGATGACGTGAGACCCATCAAAGCATTTACTTCATCCACTGGCTGTGCTATCTTGCGGATAATTATCCTGAACCGGTTCCCCCACAGGTCGCCCAGGCTCACTTGTTTATTGGACCGCCCTACTGGAGTGATAGTAACATCCCTCAGTTTGATGCGCTCAAGTTCAGATTGGTCCAAATCATATATGCTGATCTTCTGGGTGGTCAGTGCCTGCTTGTCCTTGGTGCCCGCCCAGCCAATGCGCTGCTGGCTGATGCGGAGAATCCGGGATATGTCCCGTATCAGATGATGGGTGTCCCAGTTCTTTTTGGCAAGGGTGCAGATGAGATATTTTCCTGTATCCTGCTCTTCCCTGTTTGTTAGCTCATCTACCACGAAATCTTCGGGCACCTGCCTGATGAGCCCACCCAGGCCGGGAGTGGATGTTGCGTACACAAGTACACCTGTGTCCTGTTCGATCTTCAAAGGCACCGGAGGATTGGTCATAGGGATGGTGATGGCATTGATGGCTGATGTATCTTTTTACTGATATTGACCATTGAACCTGAATGACCTGCATTAACCTATTTATAACTCCAAATAGATTGTTACCTGCATGATAACGCACGACCTTCTCATAATCGGAGGCGGACTTGCCGGGATGCGGGCCGCCCTTGAAGCCGGAAAAAACGTGGATGTTGCCGTTATTTCCAAAGTACACCCTTTACGTTCCCATTCGGGAGCTGCACAGGGTGGAATAGCTGCAGTACTGGACGGCTGGGCACAAAAGATCGGGGACTCCCTGGAATCACATATCCAGGACACTGTCAAAGGTAGTGATTATCTTGGTGACCAGGATGCTATCGAGATACTGTGTAATGAGGCACCCGAAGATATCAGGATACTGGACCGCATGGGCGCCTTATTCAGCAGGACAGATGAAAGCTGGATAGCCCAGAGGGACTTCGGCGGCCACAGTTATGCCAGGACATGTTATGCTTCCGACAAGACGGGGCATATACTGCTGCAGACCCTGTATGAGCAGATGATGAAGCAAAGGGTGAAAGTATATCCTGAATGGCATGTGGTTTCACTCATTATCCAGGAAAATATCTGCAGGGGGCTTGTGGCATATGACATGGCCAGGGGAGAGCTGCAGGTCATCAGGGCAAAGGCAATATTATTCGCTACAGGAGGATATGGGCGGGCTTATGGAATTACCTCAAATGCCCATGCCAATACCGGGGACGGACTGGCACTTGCATATCGCGCGGGTGTGCCGCTGCAGGACATGGAATTCGTACAATTCCATCCCACCGGACTGTACAGGCACGGGATCTTGATCACAGAAGGGGCAAGGGGAGAAGGGGGATATTTACTAAACAAAAATGGTGAGCGGTTCATGGAAAAATACGCTCCGAACAAAATGGAACTTGCCTCAAGGGATGTAGTTTCCAGGGCGGTCCAGACTGAGAT
>JAMJFQ010000065.1 GCA_023544605.1 ANME-2 cluster archaeon
CCTCTAAATCTATAACGCATAAATCAAATGAATTCATGCAACATCCCCTCAAAATTAATTATTAGCAGTCAACTATATAAATGTTTTAACTGTCGGTGGGACAAGTGATACTTTATGGGAAGAAAATTAATCTGACAAAGTCAAGTTATGCGCAGTATTTAAGATTGTCCTGACTTGGAAACGGAAAGTAAAAGGGTGATTTGGTTAATGAATTAATCAGAAATAAGTTACGGATATTTTAAAAATCTAATATCCATTTCCCGAAGCCGGTCCGCAGGTTAAGAGCCAATCCCGAATACATCGACAGGGCCAGGACCAGAAGCAAAGCGCTGGTAGGCACCCTCACAGGCAAGCACGTGGCCGGTTACCTGGGAGGGGCAGCTGCAACCATAGCAGTCCCCAACGCCATGCGGCTGAAAGGCTGGAGCGATGTGATGGCCAGCGGTGCTGTATCAATAGGCGGCGGTATCGCTGTCAAGCAGATGGATGAGGCCGCAGGAGATGCGTTCATCCTCACGGAACTGGGCGTGATCGGTCTGAAAGCTGTCAAGCAGCTGATGAAGACGGCCAGAGGGGCAACTACCCGCAAAAGAAGAAGGAGAACCGCCAGGAGAAGCCTGGGAGACTATGAGCTGGACGGCATAGACGATTTCGGCATTGATGACTTCGGCCAGGAAGAATTCCTGGGTGACGAAGACGACCTGCTGGCCGACTTCATGGGTGATGCAGATGAGCTGCTGGACTTCGGAGACATGGCTGATCTGGGCGAGGAAGTAATCGAGACATAAGGAGGAGAAGACATGACTTTCTTTTACCCATTGAGAAACAAAACGGCCCTTGACATATTTGATAAGGCATACAAAGCTGCCATGCAGGAAGCAAAACAGTCCACGTATGAAGCCCGCAGGGCTTTATACGTGTGCGGCCCGCTACTGGCCTGAGTAGCTGTCAGTAGGGGTTAGTGGGCCCGCGGAGATTCGAACTCCGGATCCCCGCCGTGTAAAGGCGATGTCATAACCGACTAGACCACAGGCCCAATGTGTCCTGCAATACACTAGTATGCAGATGCTACCTTACTTGTAGTAAGTGATATATAGAGTTTTTTAGTTGTCCATTAAGGGAGGCTTTCTTTCAATCCAACTTCATCGGACTCCTTGGACAAAGTCAAAGGTATCCGAATTAATCCGGAGTGTCAGCGAGGATTTATCAGTCATCCTATTCTTCCTGGGGCTCATGTGAATATCCCAGGACGAAGCGCAGGCACTAAAAAATATATATACAGCAATAAATAACGGGAAAAGCCGTATCGTGATGGCTAATACACATTTAAAGTATAGGAGGAGGTAAAACGTGTTTTTGCTTTCAATTGGTGGTAGATACGGCTTTTATAAAATATATATCATCAGTCATAGTAATATAGTTTGCGGTTATACGAACTAACTAATCCCAGAATCTTTTGGTGCGTACATAATTGCGCTCAGCTTCCAGGATATCCCGGTAGAATCCATCCTCATCCCTGCGCATTTTGCGTATCACCCTGGAAGCAATCTCAGGCCCCAGCCCCCTGCTTGCGAGGGCAATGACCGCACTTTTGCCATGGGATAATACCAGACTGGCATTACGGTGTACCCTGCGCGTCCGTTTCATGTCGTCTGCTGTTTTTTCTTTCTTGCGCGCCACCTTGATCTCTTCTTCCTCCCACGGCTTCAGGGCAGCTATCATTTTGCTATTGCACACAGGACATTCAGGCACTTCGGGTACCCTGGATACCTTGGTTCGGGATACCCATTTCTTACAGGTCAAACAAAATAGTATCACCCGGTCATTCATGATCCTGTCCTTCAATGCTTCAATGATGGAAGCATCTGCTCTTGCTGGCGAGACCAGGTCCCTGCCGCCCAAAAAACCCGAGGTCCCGATAGGACTTGCCCCTCCCACCGCCAAGAGTATATCCCCGGATGCGATACGATTCATTATATCCATGGTCCTGGCAATGTCCAGTTTATCCTGGAAAATCTCCCTGATCGCCTCATCATACATGGGGCTCCCCTCGTACACGTCCAATAGTCTTTGCATACTTATCCGTGAATAATCGGCATCCATGTCCAGGGCACCGAACTTCTTTGCCACCTGTATCATCTTCCACTTGAAGAATGTGGTATGTTTCAGGGACATCTCGATAATGGGTTCTACGTGGGCAGGGTCAAGGTCCTGTATGAGTTTGACCACATCCGCTGCGCCAATGCGTGTGGGCAGGTCAAGTTTTATCCTGTATGGGTCGATCTCCATAGCAACACTGGTGCCCAGTCTGGCCGACAGCAAGGCAGTGAGCAATCCACCAATCGTATTATTTACTTTATGTCCGCCGCACACGTTGATTATGACAGACCCCTGGGCATTCTCTACTACAATGGTGTTATTATCCGGTACTGCGAAATCATCCTCAACTTGTTTACGGATTACCTGCAATATACCACGAGCTGTTTCTTTGTCTGTGGGGTAGTGTTTTCTGTAATACTCGATTATCTCATCATCTGGCTGCCCGTCTTTCACTTTTTCAGCGATACCGGCCCGGATAGTACAGACCTCATCTGCCACACCGTAGGGCACAGGTATCTCTTCACCTACCCAGGATGGTATCTCACCGCCCGGGTCCCGGACCGGCTCCACCTTAATACGCTTGCGCTCGTGCAGTATCTCCATCACCCGCCACATATCGCCCTTGGCAATGAATACCGCACCAGGTCTTATGAAATTGACAATAAATATCTCATCCAGCACACCCACCGGCCTGCCGCTCACAATGTCCAGCACGTCGTATTTTTTCTCGTCAGGTATCATGGACAGGTTGGCATAATAATACTGCCAGCTCTTACGGCGTCGTCCCAGTTTTTTTTCATCCTTCTCATACCAGACCAGCCTGTTATCACCTACCTGCTGCACTATCCTATCTATCACTTCACGGGTGACATTACGGTATGGATAAGCCCTTTTCACAATATCATGGATGCGCTCGCAATCCAGTTCCCCGAAATCCAGTACCATGCCTGCTATCTGGTTCGCCAGGGTATCGGCTGATCCTTCATGGATGAGCGTCTCCTCGATCATCCCTTCATGTGCCCTGTGGACTATAGCGCATGCTTCCAGTACATCATCGGGATGGGTGGTAATGATCGTTCCTTTTGAGGTCTCATGGATCCGGTGTCCAGCCCGTCCTACTCTCTGTATGAGCCTGGACACTTCCCGCGGGGACATGTACTGCACCACGTGGTCCACGTCCCCTATATCGATACCCAATTCCATGGAACTGGTACAGATAAGTCCCCTCAGGTCCCCTGACTTGAACATATCCTCCATTTCCACCCTGATCTCCTTAGACAAAGAACCGTGATGTACACCAATGGATCGTTCCAGCATCCTGAACCTTGAACCCAGGGCTTCGGCAGCCTCCCTGGTATTTACGAATATCAGTGTGGATGTGTGGGAATCCACAATGTCCCCAATTGCCCGAAGGTGTGATGCCATCTCTGGAGTACACATCAGGCGGCTGGCATTTGTTCGATCAAGGGAGGTGACCTGGGGTGTTAGCACATTGAATTCCAGATCTTTGTAAATTAAGACTTCAACCACGTCCACCTCCCGGTTAGAACCTGCAAGGAATCGTGCCACTGTGACAGGACTGCCCACAGTGGCCGACAGCCCTATCCTCTGGAACTCGCCTGACACTTCCACTAACCGCTCAAGTGCAATGGATAACTGGGCACCCCGCTTGCTGGCCGCCAGTTCATGCACTTCGTCCACCACAACATATCGTACCGATTCCAGATTTCTGCGCAGTCGGCTGCCCGTTAGCATGATCTGCAGGGTCTCAGGAGTGGTTATCAGCACATCAGGAGGGTGGGTGCTCTGTTTCTGGCGCTGGTATTTCGAGGTATCCCCGTGGCGCACCTGCACGTCAATATCCATTTCTGCGCCCATGCGCTCCAGTCGCGAGAGCATGTCCCGGTTCAACGCCCTCAGCGGTGTGATATACAGTGCCGATATACCAGTGCGTTCATGAGCCTGTCGGTTCAGGATATGATGGAATACAGGAAGTATTGCACTCTCTGTCTTGCCGCTTCCTGTTGGTGCAATGAGCAGCAGGTGTTGGCCTTTTAGCAGTTTTGGGATGGTACGTACCTGGGGCTCGGTGGGCTGGATGAATCCCATTTTTGTAAGAACAGCTTGTACATCGGGATGAAGTTGTTTGAAAATATTTGGCATGTCTATAGGAACCCATATTTCTTTACTGCTCTGACTTTAAGTTTTCTGTGGACTTTATTGATGCCAGGGGTTTTTTGAAAATTTGGGTAAGTTTGCTGAAATAATATCTAAAAAAATAAAAATCGGATGAGCAGCCAATCAAGAGTTTGCAATTGGGTGGGAATAGGAAATGACAACTACCCATCAATATTTTATATAGAATTACCATACTATATAAAATTAACTGATTATTAGTATAATGATGCTAATGATGATAGAAAACATTCGTATTAATTTGGCCATAATATCGACAATATTTGAAAAAATGGGCAGTCATATATATTTTGCATGCAAGGATACTTGCATGAACATATTGAGATTCGGAACAGCAGGCACACCAATAAGTTCAACCTCACGGGATTCTCGCTCGGGAGTGGAACGGGTTCATGAGTTGGGATTAAACTGTATGGAAGTGGAGTTTGTCAGGGGGGTGAAGATGGGAGTTGAAACCGCTCACAAATTAGGACAGGCTGCCAGGGATAACGATGTTGCGCTCAGTGTCCATGCACCCTATTATATCAACCTTAATTCCAGGGAAATGGAAAAAGTTGATGCCAGCCGCAAGCGTATCATGGATTCAGCCCGAATCGGCGCTCTATTCGGTGCAAGGGGAGTGGTGTTCCATCCTGCCTTTTATCATGATGACCCCTCCGATACAGTATATGGCATTGTGAAGACCCACCTGCTGGAGCTGGCGGCCCAGCTTGAAGAAGAGGGTATTAACGTACTACTGCGCCCGGAGACTACTGGTAAGGGTTCACAGTTCGGTACTCTTATTGAACTACTGGAGATGAGCGCAGAACTGGATGGAGTTATCCCCTGCTATGATTTTTCACACATGCACGCGCGGGAGGCGGCACTAAACTCGTATGAGGAGTTTTGCGGGATACTTGATAAGGTTGAGGATTACCTTGGCAGGGAAGGACTAAAAAATATGCATATCCATGTATCAGGTATTGAATACGGGCCCAAGGGAGAGAAGAAACACCTGGTATTGGAAGAGTCTGACATGGAATATCATGGACTTGTCAGGGCCTGGAAGGAGTATACTATACGGGGTACCGTGATATGCGAGAGCCCCAACCTTGAAGGGGATGCATTGCTGTTGCAGGATGCGTACCGGGGATTATAGGTAATTCATTCGGTTTTAGACAATCACAACCCTTCAATCAGCACCTTCAACTCATCACCACCTGTATACCCCGTCTTCACAACCTCCCCTGATGTATCCAGTATGACCATATTAGGTACAATATTGATATCGTACCATGCTGCCACATCTTCATTTACTGACCTATCCAGTACCACGACGACCGCCTTATCACCAGCTGCAAGGGATATGTCCTGTATGATAGGCCGCTGGTCCTTACATCCTGAACACCAGGCTTCATTAAAATAAACAATAACAGGCTTCCCCGAATCTAACGCGCTGTCCAGGTCGTGATATATAACAGGCAGTCGGGGTTGTGTTCCAGTCAACTGCTCAGGCCCGGACTCTGTGGAACAGCCCGAAATAGCCGCACTCACCACCAGTACCAATAAAACCGGCGTTATTGTTCCTATGCTCTTACAAGTTATTCGAGCAGTATCTCTACCCTGCACTTGAACACGCTGATCTTATTATTTTCAACCCCCACGTCAAAACTTTTCACATTGACTTGGGTGATGTTGCCCTTTGACTTGAAGATGGGGAGTTCAGATGCCTCATCCACCGCATTCTTCAGTGCAGCTTCCCAGCTTTCCGGGGACGAACCAATCGTTTCAATTATTTTCACTACCATTCAAATATCCTCCTATTTCTTAGTATCTACCTTTCTCATAATCACAGAACCGTCACGCATATGCACTTTGATGTATTCTTCTTTTCTCGATCCAACTTCGTACTTGTGGTATAGCATTGCCTCCAGCCGTCCCGTATCCAGTACTCTGCGCAGCATTTTGCTGTTCTCGCCGCTCTTTTTACCCGGTGCGGCAGGCAGGCTCAGCGACACTTTCTTCCTGGAATATATGGCGCCGCCAGTCATGTTTGCCCCCACATATCCTTTAGCATCATTGATAACAAGGTTGCCCGATTTCATGTATGCGCCTGCAAACTCATCCACTGTACCGCTGACAACTACCGTACCCCCATCCAGCCTGGAACCCGTGTTCATACCGGCACTGCCTTTCACATACACAAAACCCCGGCGCATAAGTAATCCTGTCCCGTTGTATACATCACCTTCCACGACCACGGTACCCCTATCCATGCGGGCGCCTATGGTACTGCGCAGGATACCGTCACTGATGGTCAGGATATTTTCAATCTCATCAAG
This sequence comes from ANME-2 cluster archaeon, assembly GCA_023544605.1. Taxonomy (GTDB): domain Archaea; phylum Halobacteriota; class Methanosarcinia; order Methanosarcinales; family Methanocomedenaceae; genus Methanocomedens_B. The sequence goes on from JAMJFQ010000065.1 coordinate 6,618, forward strand.
GGAATTGGACACCAGGGTATCATCTACAGGTCCGCTGCACATAATATCGGTAATTGAGCGGAATTTCCTGTAGCCGCCCTCATCAGAAACCACTTCAATAATGTTACCCAGCGGCTCCTTCAGGGTGCCACTGACATACAGCATACCAGCCACCATGCCCATACCAGCCTCGGCACCTACATTACCGTCCACGAATACCCGGCCTGCAGGTTCGGGCCTTCCTGTGCCGCCAAGGTGCTTCAGGTCCGCACCCATGCCAAAGGCCAGGCGCTCACCCACATCGCTCTTGATATGGACATCGGCACCCTTTTTCAGGGCATCCACCAGGTCCCGGTATGTGTATGAACCCTCTGTCTGGTATGGTATCTGCGATTTTGGGTCCAGTTTCTGGTTCAGGTAGTGGAAATTGAACGTGTAATCGCACAGGTTATCCACCGGGGCTGTGAGGACAAGGCGTATCTCTTCCATACTGGCTCAACCGTGTATCAACATAGGGAGGCAGCGTGTACACACCCATTCGCTCTTCATGTCATGGCGCAGGGGCAGGAGGTAGACCTCATCCTCTCCTTTATTGCAGTTAAAGCACCTAATCGAGATGTCGGTCTTTTTGGGCTGGGCCTCTGCCTTCTCTTCATTGAATTCCAAAGTTTCACGCTCCTCTACGGTCATTGCACCTTCAGGACAGATGCCGATACAATATCCCATGCCGTCACACAAATCCTCTGACATCACTTTTGCCTTGCCATCTATGATCTGTATGGCTCCTTCTGCACACGGTGCAACGCACTTTCCGCACCCGGTGCATTTTTCTTCATCTATTGTTACTATGGTTCTTTTTACCATTGTTATCATCTCATTTAGTGGTGAGTGCCCTCAACCAGTTCGATACCTGCATCTGTTATCGTCTTTTTGATGGGATCAAGATGTGGACATTCGGGATAATCCTCCATCTGCATGCAGGAACTCAGGTGCACTACATCCACTCCGAATCGCTTCAGGGATTTTAATAAACGATAGATGCGCCGTCCTGAACAGCCACCGCAGGTGAAATAGGCAACCATCTCTGCATTTTTATCATAATCCTTGAAATAATTCGTCCGTTTGTTGAATGCCATAAAACAGGCAACTCCGGGACATGCTTCTGACACGATGTCACACCTGATGACTGCGATCTTAGTGGGTTTTTTGTCAGTACTTTCTTTGGTAATTGTCCTCACCTCTTTTTGAACATTAGTTTAATGGAATGAATGAACGGTACAATTATTGATTGTTTTTGATCGATATTTCCCTTGTGTTGCCAGATACTATTTTGTCTGGAACGGATATAAGGGTTTTTGACTATTATCAACATAACAATGATAACTAAAGAACTCTGTTTTCCAAATAGTTTTAGTTCAAAAGGAATAGAGAATATATCAAGTGATATAATGGCACTAAATTGGCATTATTTGTACTTGAACCCATGTTCTCCACAATGATAAGGATAAGGTCGTTGCGTGCCGAAAATGAGTCTGTACCACAACGAGGATATTTTAATCAAAATCACTATGCTGCGGGGCTTACGATGTCTTATAACTGACGAAGATGGGCTTTAAGGAGAAGCGTTCTCCTCTTGGAATGGTCGCCATTCGCATTGTCATTGTAATGACCTTTATTCTAATCCTTGCTTTTGTCATATGGTTTCTTGAAAATCATTTTGATCCGGGTGGAATGCTTGACCATAATGATCCGACTGGCGTGTTTAGCTTTATTGATGCCATATATTTCACCATGGTCACGGTCATGACAGTGGGTTATGGGGACATCGTGCCAGTCACACCTCTTGCAAGGTTGTTGGATGCTTTTCTTCTCACACCCGGGAGGATATTTGTATGGCTGATGTTCATTGGAACAGCGTATCAATTCGTATACCAGCAACATCGAGAAGAAAGGGAGCTGAAGAAATTGCAAAACAAACGTAACAATCATATTATTATCTGCGGCTATGGCATGACAGGTCAGGCCGTTGTGGACGAACTGCTCAACAAAAAATATGATAGAGAACAGTTAGTGGTTATTGACAATAATGAAGAAATAATACGGTATGCAGCAGACAACAATATTGCCGCAATACTTGGCAGTGAAAGCAAGGAGAACATACTTAAAAAAGCTGCAACCCTACTTTGACAGTTAAAAAATCCAACTAATCGAGTATGTCTACTATTTTGGCGGGAAAACCAATCTGACAGTTATAAAAAATTAGCCTTGTTTATTAACAGTTTTCTATGTTATTCCTTGATTTTGCATCAAAATCATCTTATTTATTGGGTCAAAATTAGCATAAATATACTTTTTTGGCTTGTTAATTCTGAAATGGACGGTAACTGTCAAATTCATCAGGCTGTTTTTTATGAATTTTGTCGAAGTGGTTTTCAATTCCTTGATCTCATATCGTATCAATGAAATGAATAATTGAGCTAAAAACCCAATGATCAATGCTCCATACATGCTATCATCCGTGCATAAGTGTACTGGTTTTATTTCAATCTCATTTTTCATCGAATTAAAGATCTTCTCGATTGAATCCTTCTTTCTATAGGTTTGTAAAGCCTGTTGAAGTGTCAAATCCTCACTTGATTTGATGCAGAAAAATCCTTCTCGACCGCTAATAATTACCTTTTCAACGAGTTTTAGAGCTTCTTCTTCACTAAGTTCTTCGAGTTTCGTTTGATAAGAATAAGAAACATCAATGAGCACATTATTGATACGAAACTTCATTGGCAGCTTTTTACTGGTATCAATCGATTTTTGTATCTCTTTCGCTTCTTTTAATTTCCGCAATGCTTTTCTTGCTCTGGATTTTAGCTGATCCCTCTGCAAATTCTCTGAAAAATAAAAATAATCTATGCTGCTGGGTTTGACAAATTTTATCCCGTAAACTCCTTTTTCAGCATCAACAAGCTCT
>JAMJFQ010000066.1 GCA_023544605.1 ANME-2 cluster archaeon
AGCTCCACAACGGCACCGTCAACTGTACCGAATGCCACTTATCAGTCAAACAGGATATCCACGGCGTCAAGTACCTGCAGCAGGACGACACCTACAGCACCAGCAACACAAGCTCAGTCAACTGTACCACCTGTCACCAGGATGGAGGACTGGCCGCTTTCCCAACTGCACCTATAGTCAGCAGTATCAAACACAGTGAGAACAACACCGGCAGTCGGTGGGATAGTTACTGGGCAGATAACCTGACCGCATGCGTCTACTGTCACAATGAAACCAAACACAGTCTCCAGGCACTGGGCAACCTTGCAGAAGTAGGCCCCCAGCCCATAGATTTCAGCGGCATGGTATGCTCGGCCTGTCACTACAACAATTCGACCACGTACCTTAATATCACAGGATACCTGAACCCCATACCCCCGGAGATTGCCAATGGTACCAGCTGGAACGGGACCAGTGCCGATTACTTCAATCATACTCTGGGCAGCTATCTGGATGAAGGATGCAGGTTATGTCACCAAAATACCTCATCATCACCGGCCAATGTAAAAGTAATGGCACACGATGTTTATGCCGGCAACCTGAGCGACTGTATCCTGTGCCATAATCTCAGTTCACCTGGTTCAATTTCGTATATCGATATTAATAATATGGGTTCACACAAGAACATCAACCGCTCAGACGGAAATGATGTGGTAAGCAACCTTGACTGTATAGAATGTCATTACTATACTGCAAACATGACCACCGGAGCAGTACCTGCATACAACTGTACCCAGTGTCACATATCCAACATTACCTCAGGTGTCCCGGCAGATAAAAGGGTATACAACCACTACAATAACACTACAGCACCCCCATACATTTTGTTGAAAACCTCTGCAGAGTGCGAATCCTGCCATAACAACAGCCTGACGGTATTCAGCCCCATCTCCACCACCGACACTCAGGAAGAATGGTCTGCTCACTACCTGAATACAACAAAGCTCATTAATACTTCCAATTGCCAGGCCTGTCATGCTGGAGCAGGTTACAACTCAACCTGGGGCAATGCACCGCCTGTAGCGGCTCATAACAGGACGGGTAATTGTACCAGCTGTCATTCTTCCACCGGGCTGCCAGTAACTGATTTCCATAATAATTCTCTCGAGATACCCCAGGCAAACACCTGTGTCAAGTGTCATACCAACCAGACCAATGTGACCAAATATAATCTGCCCGGACTCATCCAGACCCATTATCCTGATGCTCCTAATGCCAGTGCCAATACCACGAACATGAATGCATCATATACCTGTGAACTCTGCCATAATGTCAGTACAGTTCCATCAGGTGCCCTTCATAATTCCACTTTCCAGCGCAACAACGTCAGCGGTGTCAACGGTACATGCTATGAATGTCACTCTCCGGCAGGCATCTTTACCTATAAAGCGGACCCTGTGAACCATATCGATCCACTGATCCATGACAACCTTTCCAGCCCACTGGTAGTCAACTGTACCACATGCCACAATGTTACTGGTGCTGGCTTATTCCACTATGCACAGTGGCCGACGGGCGAGGTACAGCAGCCAGGATGGGCAGGCTGGACAAATGGCAGCAAGGTCAACTGTACAGGCTGCCATATCACAAATAACAACTCGGCACCATTCTTTGCGCCGCCGCCCACACACAGCCCCGGATATACCCTTGATGCATGTTTCCAGTGTCATACCCAGGCAAATAACTCTTCAGACCCCATAGCCCCATCAGCGCTGCATAATGTCACAGGTGGGGACACCACTAATTGTATCGGGTGCCACAATGAGGGCAATGACCCAACAGGTATTACTCCTCCCGTCAATGTATCTGCACTTGAAGCCGGAATTCATGATGATCTTAACAGTGCCAATACCTCCAATGATACCAATCTGGCCTGCTATGCATGTCACTGGACCGGAACAGCCCCACCGGTACATCCCAAGAAGACTGTGTATACACCAAAGATATGCGAGAACTGTCACGGCACCACGATATCTCTCTTCTCAGCTCCCCTGGTATCAGAGCACAGACCCGGAGCCCTGGATGTTGAGACAAACTCAACCAATGCGTCATGTGTGGTATGCCATAACAACAGCGTGAATACGACCGTGAGTAGCTATACCAATATCACAGACAGGGTATCCCATTATGGTACCACCCAGGACCTGCTATCCGGAGTGCTTAATAAAACACAGAATTGTACTTACTGCCATTATACTATTGCGAATAATACGACATGGGGCAGTCCAATGGACCCGCGTGTCACTATTATTAACTTCAACCATTCAGTATATACGAACAATACAGATTGCTATTACTGCCATGCCGGCAACCAGACACCTGCTAATTTTCATAACGGATCAGTAACCGGAGGTGCAGGTAAGGACTGCGTATCCTGTCATGATATAAATGGTGCAGCCCCCACACCCAAATGGCTGGATGTAACGGCTATGAACAGCACTACAGATATTCATTATGACCTGAACCGTGTGGCTATAGCCACTACAACTCTTGATCCCAACAATGTCAGGTGCTGGGCCTGTCATGGAGATGGGGACGGTACAGACGCAGCCCAACCTACCGGGCATCCTGCAAATTACAATGCACCCAAGAACTGCAACAATAACAGCTGCCATGCGGTGAGCCAGTCTATCTTTGGCGAACCCATGGTGTATGAGCATTTCAGGTATGTGGAGACCATTGATGAAGATATTGAAACCACAGTCGGATGTGACGTTTGCCATAAGAACAGCCTCATTGGATACAATGACAATGACGTGAAATCAGATGTAGCACTGGTATCCCATTATGGTTCCACCCAGGACCTTATCAATTCCTCAAGCTGTGTCTATTGCCACCTGGATGAGGACAACGGTGAAAAATGGGGCAATGCACCTGACCCCACTGACAATGTTACCACATTGTCAGAAACTGAGCGGGAATCCACACTTTTCATGGGTGAGAAATGGAATCTTGGCAATAAGTACATGATCTACTTCAATGATATTTCAATACACGGTGAAACTGCATATGTCCAGCTGTTCCATGACGATGAACTGATCAATGAAAGCTTCATCCATGATGGTGAAAGTTATGTGTTCTATGATGAACTCACTGATATAGACGGCCATGAGATTAAATCAATTATCGTGTCTGTCAATGTCACAGCCGTGTTCAGGGGCAATGAAGGAACAAACCTGATAATTGTAAATGGCAGGACACTGAAACGTATACATTCAGAATGGAAAGATGAATCATGCTATGCCTGCCATGTTGACAACTATACCAGTGAAAAGCACAGGTATATTGTAATCGATAAGGATGACGACTACACCTATTATACTGAGTTGCTCATTGATTTTGAAGAGGATGATATCGACCAGCGAGTCCTGACACCAAGACAGGAGAGCAGTGTAGTAATTTCAAAAGGTCACAGTAAATCATGGGTCGTTAATGGTTATAATTTTACTGCCAGGGATGTGGAAATTCATGACGAAACCACTTTCATCAACTTCGAAGTCAACGGCCAACTGATGGATGAAGACGTGTATGATGTTGGTGACAGGATAGAATACAAGGAAGACCTTATTGTCAATCAGCATATCATCAAGGATGTAGTATTGTTCAGTGCAGATGTGGAGCATGTTTTCCACGGATTTGAAGCTGATGCAGTAATGCTGACCAATGTCAGGATACTGTCCAACCTTGCAGATTTAGTTGACAATGACAATAAGATTGGCGGCTATAATGTTAGCTGGCTGCAGGTAAATGATACCTTCTTTGTCGGCGGCGCACCTGAGAACCTGCATGTTCCGCCCCTGAACGATGGTGTTGACGGCGGCCCGGATTGTGTCCTGTGCCATGATGTGAGTGCGAATTTCGGTATAGCCACAGTGGATGCCATATCTACCCAGCTGGGAGGCCATGCACTCCTCAATGAGAATGCCACAAACAGGACCAAACTCACTGATGAGATCGACAAAGCCTGCTGGGCTTGCCACGGTGATGGTATCGAACCTGAATTCCACCCGATCGATTATCTTTTCCCGAGGGAATGTAAATCATGCCATGTACAGCTGGTCCAGCCGAACTTCGATGCTATCAGTCTTGCTGATGTGCCTCACGGAGAGGTGGAGGACTGTAACCAGTGTCACGCATCCAGGACCGAATTCCATGTAATTAATGTGTTCGAAGCCACTCCACAGATAAGTGCCATTGAAGTTAAACCACAAATAGCCCAAAGTGGCGATCGGGTCGTCGTCAATTTCAGTGCCATATCCGGATGGAACATGTATGTAACGGACATGGAATACTTCATCAGTGACGTGGGCCCACCAGGCACCGGCACACATGTAATGCCCATAGATGGTCTATTCGATGAACAGGTCGAAGAAGGCACCTTCACCATTGATACTACCGACTGGGAACGTGGTACCTATGTGATATATGTACATGCGAGTGAACGTGACAATGATTGGGGACCAATGCGGGCGGTCATGTTCGCCATTGAACCCGAGCAGCATCCTATCCCGTGGTGGATAGTATTTACCGTACTTGCCTTCACCGGACTGGTAATATTGCTGCTATGGAGTGGAATACTGGAAGCACCCTTCATCAAGGGAGACATAACAGCAATACCGGCTACTGTCAAGCGTGGGCAGACCGTCCGGATCAAATCTACGGCAGTGGCAAGTCCCTTGCGCACAATTGAGAGCGCAGAATTCTTCTTAGACGCGGGCGGTGAACCTGGGATGGGAATTGCCATGAAACCGGGAATGGGTATTTTCGAACAAAAGCAGGTACAGATGACTGCTGATATTGATACTGCTAATCTGGCACCTGGCATCCATACCGCATATGTAAGGGCAATGGAGAACAGTGGAACATGGGGCAGCTTCCAGACCGTGAGCTTTGAAGTAGAAGAATAACTGCAGGAGTTGTCTGTTGCAGGAACCAGGTATATGTTACTGTCCAAAGTGGTCTATAAAGACCCTGCCAGTTCATTGATCTTTTCGATAACCAGCAAAGCGTCTTCACGTTTGACGTCCACTTCGTTGTGAATAAGGTGATCAATGATAATATCCTGCTCTGATTCGGGAACAACCCCCTCAGTCACACTTTTTTTTACTATGGCCGTATAGGTCCTGTCAGGATAGTACATTGAGCGAGCAGTCCCGAGTAGTATATCACCCAGGTCCGGGTCGATCACGCCCTGTTCCATAGCATGCTCAAGTGTTGTCCTGATATTGACCAGTGGGATTGACAACGGCTCAAGGGTCTCTGGATGGAAGGTGACCGCCACCTCATCATCAGATTCAATAACACCATCACGGTACCATTCATAGATTCGCCCAACCCCTATCATGCCGTAGGTATGAAGTTCTGATGCCCTAAGTGCTCCCATACTGGAGCCTCCGACAACGGTGACACCGGCTTTAAGCGCGCGGATTATCTCCCTGTGGGCAACGGCTGCCCTGTCAAAAAATATGCCGTCAATGATTCCGATGATATCCGGAGTGCTTTTATCCAGCAGAATATTAATATCGTTCCTCTTGACAGGCGGCCGGTAATCTGCATCCAGCACCAGTCCGGCATCTTCCCAGGAAAGACTGGTACCAGTGAACACAACAACATGTGTCATGCACCGGGCCGCCTGAAAGTGCGTTTCTCCCCGGGCTTGCGACCCAGTCGCATCCGTTTTCCTTTGCGTTCCCTGTCAAGGGTATATTGTTCAAAAGTGGGCAACACGGCCCTTATTACAGGAATATTAACTGAACCACTGGACAGGTCGGCTATGACAGCATGGGGTACTATACCTCTTAGCATTTCCAGGATAGTATTGATATTCCTGGCAGGCGTATCAGCTGATAGATCCTCCATGTCTGATAGTGATATTTTATCCTCGGAATTCTGGTACCAGTAGCGGTTGAGCCGTTTCATAGCATCATAGCCAAAGGTCCTGACCACAGATTCTCTATCAGTATCCTCGCGGGCGCCGTGTATCTGCACCACCCTGCTCTGTGCGGCTTCGGTCAGTGCCCTTGATACTGCGATCTCAGGTTTCAGGTGCGAGCCTGCGCCCATGACAAGGAGGGCCGGGTCTTTCAGGACCGGGTCATCCAGGGCGCACACAACCGTAGGCAGTCCGATATCATGGTTCAGCAACCACACTTTTGCTATGATGCCGGCTGAATCGAACTTTTGCTTGAGTTCATAGACCAGCCCGTCTTCGGGTGCAAGTATAATTTCCCGCCCCGGATTCTTGTTGAACTCGGCAATGCTCAGTGCATCGCGTTCGATTACTTCCATCAGCCCATGCAGCACTGCTTCTTCCATGGTATTGCCCGAAGCCAGCCCGTTGGTGTTGCTGCGGAACACCTGGGTGGCGCCATTTGATGGGTTATAGGGATGGTACACGGCATTGGAGGGGACCAGAATGCTCTGTTCACTCAACAGGTCATATCCTGCTACCCATTCCAGCCTGGTGTTCTTCATCATACGCTCAGCCAGTAGCAGGTCAGGGGGATAGATAGAGTTCACTTTCTGTGAGAGGTTCTCATAGGTGTCGCTGATAGAGGGCCTGGCATCCCTATCATCAATGTTGGCGCTTGTATGAGGTTGCTCAGCATAGCATCGTTCCACGCTTTCCATGATGGCAGATATCCTGGCCTGGGTCGGGTCAGCACCTTTACCGCTGTAAATTGAAATTGCACCATCGGCAGCACTGGGCCTGATGGCTGAGAACACATGAATCCCCACACGGTCCAGGTCAGTGATATCGGCTATACGGGTCACTCCCACTTTATCCAGTATATCAGTAACATTTTTCAGGGTCTCTTCAGCACTAAATACCCTCTGGGTGCCGTTGGCATATTTCACCTCCGGGTCGATTATGATCTTCATGTTCAATCCTGCGCTTTCGTTTGTAACGGTTATATATCTTGCGATGAATATGGTCGGTCACACAATGGACCATATATTCAATTTCGGACATTTCATACCTATCTCAACGGTGGACTGGTATGGCAGAAGCACATCAGTAGTGTTCTTCAGGGGCTGCCAGTTCAATTGTCCCTATTGTCAGAACCATGCCTACCTGGAAGGCAGGGATGACAGGACACTTGAAGATATGCGAACCAGTATAGCCAAAGCACTGCCCTTTATCAGTGCGCTGGTATTCAGTGGCGGTGAGCCTACAATTCAGTCCAGTGCGTTGATGGAACTTGCACGATATGCAAAGTCCAGATCACTGGATGTGGGTCTTGAGACCAATGGATTCGCTTTTGATGTAATACGTGAAATGGTGGGAGAAGGTTTACTGGATAAGGTATTCCTTGATATTAAGGCGCCTTTGGATGACCCGGTACTGTATGCAAAGGTGACAGGGACAGATGCTAAGACCGGCACCCAAGCTACAATGTGTGCAGCAAGAACACTGGAACTATGCCAGGATAACGATATCGATATTGAGGTAAGGACAACGGTATTTAAAGGACTGGTCGGTGCTGAGCAGGTCTTACCAATAATCAGTTACCTGGACGCTAACACTTCAAATGACCTTACCTATGCTATCCAGCAGGGTATACCAGAGAATACCCGAGATTTGAAAGATACTGAATCGTTTTGCAGGGATGAGCTGCTGGAGATGGCCCGGGCAGTGGTACCAAAACACTCGATACATATCAGGATACGGACAAAAGATACAGGAGATGAGTTGATTCAATGAAGATCATTGCCTTTGTGGGCATGCCGGCATCTGGAAAGGGCGAGGCCGCTAAAGTGGCAAAAGATATGGGTTATCCTGTTGTGAACATGGGTAATGCGATACGGGAAGAAATCGAGCGGCTGGGTCTTGAACCCACGGATGAGAATCTGGGCATGACCGGCACAAAGCTGAGGCAGGAGGAAGGGCCATCAGCAATAGCCAGGCGCTGTGTTCCTAAACTCCGTGCAATTAATGTGGATACTGCTGTAGTGGATGGGGTGAGGAATATCGAAGAGGTTCACCTTTTCAAGGAGGAGTTCGGGGATGACTTTTTGTTAATAAACATCGACTCATCCACACAGAACAGACTTCACAGGATCCAGATGCGAGGCAGGTCCGATGACAGGCTAATGAATGAAGAAGCACTCCGCACAAGGGATGAGCGGGAATTAGGATGGGGAATGGCCGAGTCGATCAAGAGTGCAGATATGACCATTGAAAATAACGGTTCACTTGAGGAATTCAGGGACAAGGTCAGCAAGGTCATTGGGGAGAACAAATGATAGAAGTGGAGGTTTCAGCGCAGGTACATCCCACAGAGGATGAAAGCCGGGTACATTCAGCCATCGAGAAAATCTTTCCGGGACTTGAATACCAGTCAGAGGAAAGAGACGGGATGACCCTGCGGCTGGTGGGCAGGGGAGGTAAGGATCGCCTGGGATCGCTCCATGAACTGCTAAGAAGTCGCAAGATACTCGATGCAGCTCGCACTAATATACATATTGAAGGCAACATTGTGACATTCATACTTAATAAACAAGCGGCAACTGCTGGCATAGTGAGCTTTCCTGCAGATGATGAACCCTTGGGCAGCATATGGGTGGAGATAAGAACGAACGATGACGCCGTTGCCCAAAGGATTGTAGACTGGCTGGCTCCGCCTACTGAACACGGACTTCCGTTGTTCGAGATTGAACTGTAGGCATCACATTTATATAATGATAGACCTACTTAGGTACTCATCACGATATAGAGTATTTCATCTAAATTCAGTGAAAATCACTTAATACGTAAAATTTAATTAATGTTATAACCGGAGGAACAAGTTTGGCAAAGAGAAGTCCAAGAAAGGTAGACGGCTGGAAATCCAAGCAGTGGTTCAATGTGGTCACGCCAGAGATAATGGGACAGCAGGAAATAGGAGAAACACCTGCAAGCAACCCGGAACTGTTGATGGGTCGGATTATTGAGATTACCCTTGGAGATGTCACAAATGATATGTCCAAGCAGAATGTGAAAATGTCTTTGATGATAGATCAGGTAGGTGGGGATTCTGCCTACACCAAGTTGATAGGCCATGAACTTACCAGGGATTATATACGATCACTGGTGAAACGCCAAACATCAATGATAACGTCTTACATGGATGTAATGACAAAGGACGGTTACAAGGTCAGGTTGAAACCCACATGTTTCACTATCAAAAGAGCAAAGACCAGCCAGATAAAGGCTATTCGCCAATTGATGACCACAATAGTCAGGAGAAAGGCACAGCAGTCAGATTTCAATACTTTTATCCAGGATGCTGTAATGGGCAAACTTTCTGCACAGATCTACAGGGATGTAAAAGGTATCTATCCTCTTAGGCGGGTAGAGGTACTGAAGACCCAGGTGCTGACCGAACCTGAAGGGGCTGTAAAGCCTGCAGTTCATACCGAACCTGACGTGGATATTGAAGCTGAAGTTCATGCCGAACCTGACATGGATGTTGAAGCTGAAGTTCATGCCGAACCTGA
>JAMJFQ010000129.1 GCA_023544605.1 ANME-2 cluster archaeon
CCACCCAGTTCTATCCAACCCATACCTTCTATATACACTTCTGGTTCCACGCTGGGTTCGGTATAAGGGAAATAGGCCGGCCTGAACCTGACATCCTCAAAACCCATCCTGTGGTAGAACTCCATCAGCAGTCCCAGCAGGTCAGCGAAACTCATACCCTCGTCCATGACCACCCCCTCCAGTTGCTCGAATTCAGGGGTATGGGTGGGATCAATGGTCTCACGCCGGTAGGCCCGGTCAATGCAGAATGCCTTTACGGGCGGGTCTGGGTTATCTGCAAGGTGTTTGATGGTGATGGCAGTGGTGTGGGTGCGCAATACGTTCATCCGGGCAATGTCAGCACTCCATTTATATCCCCACCCCGTACTCTGGATGTCCCCGCCATGTTCGTGCATAGCAGCCACTGAAGGCGTGAATTCTTCTGGCAGGTCGCTGGTGCTGTCCAGATGGAAGGTATCCTGCATCTCCCGGGCAGGATGGTCCTGTGGCTGGAACAGGGCATCGAAGTTCCAAAAACCGCTCTGGATGATATCGCCCTTGATCTCAGTGAAACCCATCTCAAGGAATATCTGTCGCATCTCATCGATGAGCCGCTGGTAGGGATGGATCTTTGCGCCGTAGACGGGCTGCACCGGTGCATTGATGTTGTAGGGACGCAGGTGTTTGTGTTTCCATTCACCTGTCCTGATAAGGTCTGATGTGAGCTGGGCCACCTCTTCCTCCAGCGTAATGCCAGCCCGAAATATTGCCGTGCCCTGCTCGGTAATGGTGATCGTTCGTGTTTTTTCTTCACGTATCTCTATCAGGTTGCGTTTGACAAGTTCTTTAGCTACTTTTAATGGTATGTCCCTTGAAACGTTCTCTGGATTTTCTGAATCCTTTGCATCCTCTTTTAGTCTTGCCAGTACTTTCTCGTCCTCACCCATAACGGGAATGTCGCCGGGAATGAGTTTACCACCCTCTATCCGGGCCCAGCCTTTCTTACGCAGCCAACCCATGGCGATACCCATTAACTTTGGGCCGAACGTATCCTTCAGGTCATCTATGGATGTGGGTTCTGTAACCTTTTCGATAACCTGGCGCTCGGGCAGACCGATTGTAGTATATTCTTCCCCTTCATTGGTCAGGTGATAACTTTCACTGATATCTTCTAATACCTGCACCAGCCCTTTCTCCTGCAGCATAAAAGCACCCTGCATGGCTGCCTCTTTGCTGAGACTGGTGGCTTTTGCAAGAGTCTGGGGGTCAGCTGTTTTCAGGTCTCCAAGGGATAAGAGTACCTGTTTTTCATTGGGGATGAGGTCTGATTGGGTAACGTCTGCCATTGTTTTCCACCTTGGTTTTAGGGTAGTATACTTCCCCATAAAAGACTTAAAACTATCCGTATGGTTCTGGATACGAGTACAAATGTTTTTCAATTATTAATTAACATTATTCCAAAGACCAATGCGTTTTGGGGGTCTTATAGTGAACAGACCAATAATAATACCCGAGTTTATAAGAAATCAAAAAAACAAGCCCCTTGCCTCCGAAAAACGGTAGGTCTAATAAAAAATTTATTCAGTCCGGAATATACCTTCCAAGTTGTAACGTGCTGAACACTTCAGCAGTATCCTTATTCATGTCCTCTATGATAAACTCTGCATT
>JAMJFQ010000067.1 GCA_023544605.1 ANME-2 cluster archaeon
ATTGAAATGAATATCGCTTTCAAAGAGGGACTGCTCAAATCAGAAAAAGACCTCGAAGATGCACGCCATCTGCGGATCATTTATTCAGATACCTTTGATGAAAATGAAATAAGGAAAATAAAAGCAGAAATCCGGAGGTTGTATTCAATATGAGCGGTGAATCTCCCGAACAAGGCCGTCTAAAGCGTAAACATGGCGCTTATAATATTGAAAGAGATAAGACGCACATGGAGCAGGTCGTGAGATGGGCGGAATTTGTTAAGACCCACCCACGTGAAGTGTGGATTAAACAGACCGGGCCTTTTATAGATTCACAGATAATAATGGCAAATCGATTTTATGAGCGGCTTTCCAGAACCAGTGGTGGGAAGGATAAAATAATGAAGTTGAAGGATCTTAAAAACAGGACACAATGATTTTACAAATCAATTTTCCTGCAGCTTTGGTGTTATAGTTAGTCAACAACCAGAAACTCAATACACACATTATACTGGTACGGCGCATAAGACCTGACAATCCTTTTTTCCAGGCACTCCACCCACCTCCCCTGGCGCATAGCAGCATCCTGAATCAACTCCCACGATGTACGATATAAATCATCCTCGGGAGTGATGTCATAGAAATGCACCATGCCCCCATCCCTGGCCACACGTATTCCGCTGTCCAGGAATTCCCTTGCCGACTGGGGCAGGTTCATGATAACATGGTCTGCCTGGTATTGGAGCTTCTCGGCTGCGTGCCTGGCGTCGTCTTCCACCGCCCGCACATTATCCACTTTGTTCAACAGGATGTTCTCCCTCAGCAACTCTACTGCGGCCGGGTTCTTATCAATGGCCACCACGCTGGCACCGGGCACGGTCCTGCCAATCAGTATGCTGAACGGCCCCACACCTGCGAACAGGTCGACCACGCACTGCCCGGGTTTCACCGTATCGGCCACCCGTTGGCGTTCCGTTCCCAAACGGCCTGAGAAATAGGCTCCGGCAAGGTCAACTTTATAGCGGCACCCGTATTCCTTATGTATGGTATGGGTCCTGTCCTCACCTGCCAGTACCATAAACTTCCGGGTCCTGAACTCCCCTTCCACCGGGCTTGTCGCCCCCAGTACCACGTTGAGGCTTTTGCGAAACTCCATCAGGGCACTGGCAATACGTGGTGCTTCAGGGTCATCGGCGTCAATGATGGCTATATCACCCACCACGTCAAACGTGGGTGTGAAGCCGAGTAGGTCCTCAAGTAATGGTTTTTTCTGCCTCGTTTCAAATTCGGCTTCAATGACAATGAGATTATCACCTGTCTTTGAGCCAGTTAATCCTGCCAGTTCTTCAGGGTCGGGTTTGCATTTCACTGGAATAAGGATATATCCATTATCCTTACGCAACTGGGCTTGCGGGTGGATGATGCCTGCCTGCAGCAGCAGCCTACGTGTATCCTCTGCCAATGTGCTGGGTACCCTGATGGCCCATAATTTCATGGGATTCACAATGTCCTGGCACGATAAAAGGGTTTAGATAAATTGTTGGTAATACTATTCAACTGCCTCTGCCACCAAAGCCATTCAGGGCGGTAGCCAAGCGTGTTAATTCATGTTACTCAGGTATGGAAGATCAGGAATGTAAAAAAAGGTTTCGACTATGAATGTGATTCCTGCCCTCCATCCTGTATGGGTGGCTGTGTGTGAGGTGGATATGCACAGGGTGTGTGGGGGAGTTAAGAGGGCTGTGTAGTATGTGAGTGCCAAGCAATTACTATCTTGCACCATTAAAAGGATTTACAGGAGGGAGAGAGCCAATTTCATATCCTGTCAATTCCGTTAATCCTGTCCATTAATTCAGGCAATACGATTGCATGTTTAACAATATATCTTAAACATTGATGCTACCCACACGATGTTAAAGAGAAACATAATTCGTAAAGAAAGGGCTTCACGGTATTTGTGAAACGGTAAAACTAACTTTATAGCTTTATCATTTTTTCCAGTTCTTTGAGAATAACTTCTATGGACATTTCCTCAGATTCAAGAATTTCTTCCTTTACATGTTTGTGGTGAGGAAAAGTCCTTATCTGCCGATGGTTGGGAGCATTGTCCCACCTGACAATAAGCTGAGTCCCCTTAGATACATGATAAGCATATCTCTGGAACTCGGGCGTAGCATGCTCCCAGACGTGAAGCTTCCAGCCATTTAGAAGACGTATCTGTATCTTCAATCAATAATATTCACCAAAAGCATCAGAATCTATCGATAATATCGAGTCGACGATTCCGGATTCCCTTATTGCCTTTACTGTCCTATGCACTTATACCAGTCTCAATGGCTGCTTTTTTCCAGACTTTAAGCATATTTTCAGATGCTTCCCATTCCATCCAGTCATCTTCTTCTGGAATGGATGCACCTGTTTCTAATTTCTTTGTAAGTGCTTTGAAGGACATACCGTATTTATCGTTAAATGTCTGGATATGTTGCTTATAAAATTGTATCTTATGCATTATGAAATCTGATGTCACATCTTTAATGAATTCGCTGGTAGAATTATATAAACCAAGCTCCATAAGTGGACTTGCAGCATGTTTCAATTCGGTGAGAAACTCATTTTCGATTTTGGAACTCATAGTATCTTCTTGGAACCTGTCAGATAAAAACGTTTTGCAACCAGCCTTGTTGACTTGTGCTTCGGGGGTCTGGAAAGTCGGAAATGGGGAATCAGGGACTCATTCTGGTTATAAGCTCTGTTCCCTTTCTTGCTTACACTCTCCCGCCACCCCGCCTGTTTTCTCCCCGTTTCCCTCCTACTTCTGTCGTGATGAAGGACAGACATGGGTACAAGAAAATCCTCCCTTCGGTCGGATTAACGTGAGTACAAACAGGCAATATTATCTTGTGAAAATTGCAGACATTACGCCAAACCCCGATAAATAATTAAACATACCAGATAATTAAGTCGCAATGAGTGACACGCTGACACTGGATTTGCATTCTCCAACAAACTGCCTGTGCGACTTCACATACAATTTCTCCTGGCAGCATGAAGGAGCTGAACTTGAGCCTGACGCTCCAGTTGAGGGACAGCAAGGGAGTGAATATACTTACCGTGACCTGGTGGAACACCTGCGGTCGGGCGGTGATGTCCACATCAAGGGCAGTGTGGCCAGCAGGCTTGGTTCCAGCCTGGGCGTTGACCTGAAATATTTCGGCGGCAGTGGAAAGGCACTGGATGTTGGCAGCATATTCGTGGACGGGGATGTGGGTACTCGCATGGGTATCAGCATGGTCTCGGGCCGGATATATATATCAGGCAGCGTGGCACAGCCTGTGGGAAACGTGGTGGAGGTGGTGTCTGATATAGATGAGTATAGGTGTTTTCGGTCCATTACAGATATCCTGCACAACGGGATGGAGGCTGATGAGTTCACCAATAGCAGAAATTCATTCACAGATAAGGACGTACCATGCCTGGTGCTGGCAGACGGCGTGCTCAGGGACACGGTGGGCGCCCGGTGTGAGCGGGATGCCAGAGTGATGGTGGAAGGTGATGTGAGCCTGAGCACTGGTATATTGATGAAAAAGGGTATTGTTTTTGTGGATGGGAATGCAGGTATGAACACGGGCACGCTGCTGTGGGGTGGTACTGTGGTGGTGAGGGGGAGCGTTGATGAGTTTGCGGGTGCAGATATGCGCGCGGGCAACCTGATAATCACCGGTAGGTCCAGGGGTTATATGTGTGCCAATATGCGAGGGGGGGCAGTGTTCACGAAGCGGGAGGTGAAGGTGATACCACCGGCCAGGCAGTGCCAGCCGACCTCTGATGACCTGAGGCTGCTGGTGGATGTGCTGGATACC
Organism: ANME-2 cluster archaeon; assembly: GCA_023544605.1. GTDB lineage: Archaea > Halobacteriota > Methanosarcinia > Methanosarcinales > Methanocomedenaceae > Methanocomedens_B. The sequence continues at coordinate 3,840 of JAMJFQ010000067.1, forward strand.
AACCGGATGGATGCTATGGGTTACAGGAAATACGGGATATGTTGATGGCTAGTGCGCCTGACCCCTGTGGTTTTATCCGTATATTACTAACCCATTAGTACAATGTGTGTGGATTATTTGTATTTTAAGGATAGTTTATCACCCATATGGGAAAACGATAAATAATTGATTTCCTTACATTTAATTAATGAACACCTCAACCATGTCAGCCCCGCAATTTACAGGCAAAACTAATGTAAAATACACAATAGAATGCATCGGATGTGGCATTCAGTATCCTCCTAACTCTTTGTCCTGTTCACAGGATGGAGGTCTGCTCAGGACACAATACGCTTCCCGCCACTTGCATCTGCACGACCTTCCAGGCATGGGAAAGTTCCTGGATTGGCTTCCGGTCAGCGCCATTATACATACGCAAGCTGGTCCCATGACGTATAAAAGCACAGCACTTGCCCGGGAACTTGGCCTCACAAATCTGTATATAGGATTCAACGGCTACTGGCCCGAGCAGGGTGCACATATACTGACATGCAGTTTTAAAGAACTGGAAGCCCATCCCACGCTGCAGCAAATGCAGGAATCGGGGCATACGAAACTCGTACTCGCTTCTGCCGGGAACACTGCCCGGGCCTTTGCCCATGCTGTAGGGGAGTATGACATTGAATTATACATAGTGGTTCCTGGAAGCGGTCTTCAAAAAATGTGGCTGCCGCAGGAACCCACAGACAACATCCATCTTATTAGCATGGGAGCTAACTGTGACTACTCGGATGCCATTAAACTGGCTGATAACATAGCGGCAATGCCCGGCATAGTACCTGAAGGCGGCGCCCGTAATGTGGCACGCAGGGACGGCATGGGCACGGTGATGCTGGACGCTGCCGTGACCATGGGCCGGATGCCTGACCACTATTTCCAGGCCATAGGCAGCGGTACGGGCGGCATTGCCGCATGGGAAGCATCACTGAGGCTGAGGGCTGACGGGCGGTTCGGTAAAACACTGCCCAGATTGCACCTGATGCAGAACCTGCCATTCGCACCCATGCTCAGTGCGTGGCACCAGGGCCGCAGGGAGATCGTGGAAGAAGTGGATATGCCCCAACCGAAACGGCTCATTGACCGGATGTATGCTGATGTGCTATCCAACCGCCATCCGCCGTATTCAATGCCCGGCGGTGTTTATGACGCTCTGACCGATACCAATGGTGGTGTGTACGGCATTTCCAGGTCTGAGGCAGAGCAGGCTAAAGCACTGTTCGAAGATGTGGAAGGTATCGACATCGTGGCGCCGGCAGCTGTGGGTGTTGCAGGGCTGGTAAAGGCAGTGGAAAATGGAACCGTTAAAAAAGATGGTCTCATACTGCTAAACATAACCGGCGGCGGCGTTGATAGGTTGAAAGAGGATTACAGCCTGTACAGCATACAACCTGAGTTCAGGTTCGATTCGCCAGATGTGAACATTGAACACCTCCTGCAATAACCGGATAAGCCGCGTGGATGCAATGGACAGCATTTCTCCTGAAGAACACGTTGTGGAACTATTGAAGGTGCAAGGTATAGACCTGGCTGCAACACTGCCGTGTGATAGGATGAAAAGACTGCTGCCCCTTATTGAAACGAATGTTAAGACCGTGCAGTTGACCAGGGAGGAGAACGGTGTAGGCATCTGCGCAGGTCATTACCTGGGCGGCGGGCGGCCTGTGATGGTCATCCAGAGCACTGGTCTGGGCAATATGTTCAATGCCCTGCTCTCGCTCAATGCGACCTACAACATACCCCTGCCTATTATCGTAAGCTGGAGGGGGGTGTACAAAGAAAGCATCCCTGCACAGGTGCCGCTGGGACTGGCCCTGCCAGGCATGCTTGAAGCCGCCAACATCAAATATACCATCATCGATACACCTTCCCGGCTTGGACTGCTTGAGCACGTCATCAGCGATGCGTTTGATCACCAGCGCGCCCATGTGGCCCTGATACAGCCATCAGTGTGGGAGACGTCCTGCTGTGCTCCTCCACCCTCGCCCAAAATGATTATGCCCAGGGCCTGCCGACTGGAACTGGATACCTACATACATTCCCCCACCATATCACGATACCAGGCCATCAGGTCGCTAGTGTCTGTTCTGGATGACGAGATCGTGGTCTCAAATATTGGCATACCCAGCAAGGAGCTGTACCATATCGGTGACAGATCCCTGAACTTTTATATGCTGGGTTCGATGGGGGTCGCATCAGCTATCGGGTTGGGTCTGGCAATGGTACAGCACAGGCATGTAATAGTGATAGACGGGGACGGAAGTTTGCTCATGAACCCAAATGTGCTGACTCAGATCGCAGTGCAGTCACCGCCCAACCTGATCGTGGTGGCCGTTAATAATGGGGCATACGGGTCCACAGGCAACCAGGAAACTGCTGCTTGCAGGAGTTTGGACATGGAACTGATGGCAAGGGGTCATGGGATCCAGTTCACCGCTAAAACACATACAGAAACTGAACTGCAAGATGCATATTTGACGTTCAAGGAGAAGTCATCTCCCTCGCTGATAGATGTAGTGGTTAAACCTGTTAATGAATTGGTACCTGATATTTCACTGGGTCCTGTCGAGATCAAGGAACGGTTCATGAATGCTGTGCTGAGATCATAATAGTCACGTTTAAGTCTATTTTATCTATTGTATCCCTTTATAAAGGATACGAGATAGCAATAATGACCCCTGAAAGATTCTATGACATCATCGTCATCGGTGCCGGGCCTGCTGGTTCCACAGCAGCCATGTATGCAGCCAATGCCGGTGCCAATGTACTGCTCATCGACAAGAAAAAGGACATAGGTAGCCCAATCCAATGTGGTGGTTTCCTGCCCCATTATGAGGAATTGGAAGAACTGCTGCCAAGTGCCCAACTTCCTTCCACGCTTGAGCATATACCCTCCAGTTGCATTCATACTTCTACACGCATCCACCGCTTTATTGCTCCCAACCTGGAACCAAAGGAGTTCGAAGTACCGGCAGATGTGCTTGACCGAAGCCGGTTTGATAAGTACCTGGCCAGAGAGGCCATCAAGGCCGGGGCAGAGTTGATGGTAGCCACCCGTGTCGATTCCATTGATGGGGACATGGTGTCAGTTAGGGGGGTGCATGGAGAATTTACGATTAAGGGAAAGGTCATTATCGGTGCGGATGGGCCCACATCATTAGCTGCAAGGACTTCAGGTCTGATCGACCGCAGCGACGATATGGGGAGGGCAGTGGCGCTTGAATACGAACTTGCTGGTGTTGACATAGACCCCGAAGCAGTCGAGATGTTCTTTGGAAGGGATTATGCACCTGGAGGTTACGCCTGGATAATCAGCCAGGGCGGTGATACTGCCAATATCGGTGTAGGAATACGGCAGCCATTGTGCGAAAAAGGTGTATCTGCACAGGATTACCTGCATAGGTTCATGTATGAGCACGCAAGGGCCGCGCCAATGTTCAAGGGTGCCAGTATAACCGCAGTTATCAGCGGCATCGTGCCCGTGGGAGGTGCCCCGCCACAGACCGTGAAAGGGAATGTCATAATATGCGGGGATGCGGCAGGCCATCTGATAGCCACCAACGGCGGGGGCATACCCACAGCCATGGTGGGCGGGAAGATAGCAGGGGAGACTGCTGCCGAAGCTGTGTCAGGCAAATGCCAGCTTGCCGAGTACGATGCCCGGTGGCGCAAACAGATGGGGTTGGAGATAAAGACCTCGGTCTATGTGAAGAGATTGATGGACGGGCTGATGAGGTCCGATCCAATGATGAGCACTGCCATGAAGATGCTTACTCCTGAACAAATGAAGGCACTGCAACGAGGAAGGCTGCCGGAGCCTGTGAAAAAAATATTGCAAAGTCTTAATACAGGTATAAAGTGAATAACCTTAAGGGTTTACAGGTCATTATTTGTTTCTGTACATAAAGTATGACTTTATGCACTCAAGTAACTGCGAGCAGTTTCTTGTATAGTATAATGGTAATCGAGTGATACACTGATGAATCAGGACGAGATTGGCACAATTACATATCCAGCACATGGAAATCTGTACTTGAACATTACCAATAGGTGTACGTGCAATTGTATCTTCTGTATCAAGAATTACAGTGATGGGGTCTATGGCCATAACCTGATCCTTTCAAGGGAACCTGAGGTCAGGGAAGTGATCGAGGCACTGGGCAACTATGACCTGTCCGAATTTAACGAAGTGGTGTTCACCGGCCTGGGCGAACCGTTGTCCCGGCTGGATGAAGTGCTTGAGATCACACAATGGCTGAAAGCCCGTGACGTAACAGTGCGGATTGATACCATCGGCCATGCCAGACTTCAATATCCTGGCAGGAACGTGGCACATGAACTAAAGAAAGCGGGTGTAGACGAGATATCGGTCAGTCTCAATACCCATGATGAAGCCACCTATGATGAACTGGTACAGCCGCGGATGTACAAGAATGCCTATGGCTCAATGAAAGATTTTTCCAGGGATGTTGTGAATGAGGGTATCAAGCTCAGGTTCACGGTACTTGACCTGCCGCCCGTGGATATTGAGAAATGTCGCGAGATAGCCGACGAGATCGGGGCCGAATTTAAGATAAGGGGGTATGGTGGCCCCGTGATTAATTAGAAGAATTTATAAAATTATTTATTCGTGAATTACTTGACATATAGACATATTTTGCATTTTTCTATTAATTTTAATAACTCTTACCTGATATATTATTCATATAGACAACATTA
>JAMJFQ010000068.1 GCA_023544605.1 ANME-2 cluster archaeon
CCTGGGGCTGGAATCACAGCAGAACCTGTTGACTGCATTGCAGGAGAAGGAATTCTCTATTACGGGCCAGAGTGAACGCTCCTCTGGCGCTATGGTGAAGACAGACCCTGTTCCCTGTGATTTTATCATGGTCACGGCAGGCAATCTGGATGCCTTAAAAGGTATGCATCCAGCTCTGCGTTCCAGGATAAAGGGGTACGGCTATGAGGTTTATATGAGCGATGTCATTCCTGATATTGCCAATAACAGGAAAAAACTGGTCCGGTTCGTGGCACAGGAGATAAAGAGGGATGGAAAGATACCCCATTTTGACAAGAGTGCTGTGGAAGAAATAATCAGGGAAGCCAGACGGCGCGCGGGAAGGAAAGGTCATCTTACCCTGAAACTCAGGGACCTGGGTGGTCTGATACGGGTTGCCGGGGATATTGCACACTCTGAAGGAGCAGAAGTGACCTGTGCGGAACACGTATTAAAAGCCAAGAACATTGCCCGCTCGGTTGAGCAGCAACTGGCTGACCAGTACCTTGAGCGGCGGAAGGATTATCAGATGTTCGAACGCGAGGGCTCAATAGTAGGCAGGGTCAATGGCCTGGCAGTAATGGGTAGCGATTCAGGTATAGTACTTCCCATCATGGCTGAGGTAACACCATCACAGTCGAGTTACGAAGGACGCATCATTGCCACAGGTATGCTCAAGAAGATAGCCCGGGAAGCAGTGGATAACGTATCTGCCCTTATCAAGAAGGTTAGTGGTAAAGATACCACGACCATGGACGTACATATCCAGTTCATAGGTACTTATGAGGGTGTGGAAGGCGATAGTGCATCTATCAGTATAGCCACTGCTGTATTATCAGCTTTTGAGAACATTCCGGTTGACCAGACAGTGGCCATGACCGGTTCGCTCTCAGTAAGGGGCGACGTGCTACCTGTGGGAGGTGTGACCTATAAGATTGAAGCGGCTGCCCAGGCAGGCATCAAGACCATCATTATCCCAAGGTCCAATATGGGTGATGTGATGATCGAGGATGAGTTCAAGGATAAGATCGAGATTGTCCCTGTATCGAACATTTCAGAAGTGCTGGAAAGATCCATGGTAGGAAAAGAAAAAGAAAACCTGATAGAGAAGATAAAGAAAGCTTCCTCGTTCCCAAGGTTCAATCTGACCCTCACTGATAATGTTTTAGGAACTCCGAGTCCGGTACAATAATTGGGTGGGATAATTTGACAGTGCCACAGGCAGATTTCCATGACATCAGGGTATTGAGGAGTATAGGGCGTTCTGTATTTATTGACAACGGACAGATAGAGCAGATATCGAATAATTTTACCCACGGGATGTCATGCAGGGCGCTGGTCAATGGTTCATGGGGTTTTGTATCCTCAGACGATACGAAAGATAGTACCCGTGCACTTGAGCAAGCAGTGAAACTTGCCAGCAAGACCCATGCAAAGTCTCCCCGGGAGAGCAAGGGATTGTCTCATGTGGAACCGCCTTTGTTACATGATATTCCCCTATCCCAAAAAGACCCAAATGATGTTCCAATTGACGAGAAGGTCGAACTGTTACTTGAGATGCACCAACGGGCAAAGGTACCCGATGTAACAAGTACCACCGTGCTCTACTCAGAGAACGAGATTTCGGTGGAATACAGTAACTCTGAAGGTGTTGAAGCCGAGTACAGCCTGGTCAAGACCGGGTTTGCAGTAACTGCGGTAGCATCCCAGAGCGGCCTCTTCCAGATGGGCAGAAGGAGCAAGTTCGATGTGTGCGGGTTTGAACTGTTCGACAAGTACGATGCTTTAGAACTGGCAGAGGATGCTGGCAATACTGCTGTTGAACTGTTGTCTGCAAAGGTACCCAAAGGCGGCAGGATGCCGGTGATACTGGACCAGGAACTGGCGGGTGTTTTCATCCATGAAGCAGTGGGTCATGCGGTGGAGGCAGACCACGTGGTGGAGGGCAATTCCATCCTTGCCGGCAAGGTTGACAGCCAGATAGCCGCACCCTGCATAACGGTTATGGATGACCCGTCTATGCACGGATTTGGCTATTATCCCATGGACGATGAAGGGGTAGGATCAGCACCTACTACTATAATTGAAAAGGGTGTGCTAAAATCGTACCTTCACTCAAGGGAAACGGCTGCGCTGCTGCCAGGCACAGGCCGACCCGGACATGCCCGGTCCCAGGGATTGTCCAGACCCATTGTAAGGATGAGCAATACCTATGTTAAGAACGGGGATTCTGATTTTGATGAGATGTTAGCAGAGATGAAGGACGGTATCTACCTGATAGGCAGCCGGGGTGGCCAGGTGAACCCGGGTGAGGGTATATTCCAGTTCAATGCTGAGCGCGGGTTCATGGTGGAGAACGGAGAATTAACCATGCCGCTTCGTGATGTTTCTTTATCAGGGCACACGCTGGATATACTACAAAACGTGCAGCTGGCTGCTGGTGATATGAAAATGCATTCAGGCAGGTGTGGAAAAGGCGGGCAGTCGGTACCTGTATGTGACGGGTCACCGCATATCCTGGTATCTGAGGCTGTAGTGGGGGGGAGTGGATGAGTGCCGATATTGATTTGATAGTCAGTATGGCAGAGAAAGCACTACGTATTGCCAGCCAGGCAGGTGCCGATGAGGTTGAGGTGTTCGGTCTGTCAGGCAGGGGAGTTCATGTGGATATCCAGATGAACAAGATCGACCTGGCAAGAGAAGGATATATCCTGGGTCTGGGTATCAAGGCAGTGGTAAATGGAGCAGTGGGTTTTTCATCCACGAATGACCCGGACCGACTCAGTAAAGCTGCCCAATCTGCAGTGAGTTCGGCAAAAGTACGTGATAGTGATCCTGATTGGCATGGACTACCGCCCGCATCCGGATATACAACGGTTGCCGGCATACATGATGTGAGAGTCGCCCAAATGGATATAGATACCTGCATCGATCTCTCCCTGGAAATGGTGGATGGTGCGGCTTCGGTGGAGGGGGCGATACCCACAGGGGGTAGATTCTCATGTTCGGGTTCCAGTTACGTGATATTGAACTCAAATGGGGTGGAGATGCTGGAGCATACCAGCAGGATAAATGGCATGCTGGAATGTAGGGCAGGGGAGGGCAGTGAGATGTCCACTGCGTACGAGTTTGATATATCACGAAACCTGGATATTGATTTTTATCATATAGGTAAGGAAGCTGCCAGGAAGGCAACAGCGTCGGTTGGCGGAGTTAAGACGGTTACCGGAGAAACTGAAATTCTGTTTAAGCCCGATGCTATCGGAGATATACTTGAGAGCACTATTCTTCCGTCACTGAGTGCCGAGAATGTCCAAAAAGGCCGCTCAGCCCTGATAGGCAAACTGGGAAGTAAAATAGGTGCCCCGGGTTTGGATCTCATAGACGACGCTTTGCTGGAGGGAGGGATAGGTTCTGCCCGGTCTGATGGTGAGGGCACCCCATCCAGGACAAACCACATTATCGAGGATGGTGTGCTGGGTACATACCTGTACGATACCTATACAGCGGGGAAGGACAGTGTGGAATCCACGGGTAATGGGGTGAGGAACAACTATGCCCAGACCACGACCATCGATGTGCGCAACCTGTTAGTACAATATCCTGCCAGCGATGTAGTAGGCGATACGCGTCGCGGTGTGCAGGTTGGTTCGGTGATAGGTGCCCATACAGCTAATCCAATCTCAGGGGATTTTAGCGTGGAGGCGCGAAATTCATTTGTAGTGGAAGATGGCGAGGTAAAGAAACCTATCAGGTCCATGATGGTATCAGGTAATGTGTTCCAGCTGCTGCATAACATCACCGGTGCAGGACGTGATGCCAGATGCCTTGGTAATATTATCACACCTACGATCAGGGTGTCAGGCCTTACGGTTGTAGGATGAAGAATACTGTTGTTAAATCCTGAAAAAAAGAAAAAATAAGAGTTACATTCCCATGTAACTCTCAGGTCCAGGCATTGGGGGCATTGCCCGGTTTTTTTCTGGAATATCGGTGACCAGGGCTTCGGTGGTCAGCATCAGGCTTGCTATGCTGGCAGCATTTTGCAATGCACTGCGTACCACTTTTGCCGGGTCGATGATACCAGCTTCAACCATATCCTTGTATGAGTCGGTCTTTGCGTCAAAACCCATATTTGGATTGGTCTCACCTTTCAACTTCTCAACGATGACCGAACCTTCATTACCGGCATTAGAAGCAATCTGCTTAAGTGGCTCTTCCAGTGCTATCTTGACAATGTTTACCCCAATCATCTGGTCGCCTTCCAGGGTCAATTTATCCAGTTCAGCTGCTGCCCTGAGTAATGCGATACCGCCGCCGGGCACCACGCCTTCCTCGATGGCTGCCTTGGTGGCGTTCAGTGCATCGTCCAGGCGCATCTTCTTTTCCTTGAGTTCGGTTTCGGTGGCGGCGCCCACATTGATCACTGCCACTCCACCTGCCAGTTTACCCAGGCGCTTCTTGAGTTCTTTTAACTTGTACTCTGAATCTTCCAGTTTGATGCGTCCTTCAAGAACAGCGACTCTCCTTTCAATATCTTCTTTTTTACCCTGTCCTTCGATGATGATGGTCTTTTCCTTGTTCACCTTGACCTTACGGGCACTACCCAGGTCTTCAAGGGTTGCGTTCTCAAGTTTCATGCCTTTTTCTTCACTGATGACATTTGCGCCGGTGAGTGCTGCTAGATCTTCCAGCATCTCCTTGCGTTCATCACCAAAACCCGGTGCTTTGACCGCGCATACTTTCAGAGTGCCGCGAATGATATTCAGCACGGTAGTGGCGAGTGCTTCGCCTTCCACATCTTCGGCTATGATAACCAGGGGTTTGTTTTCCTTTACCACTGCCTCGAGGACGGGCAGGAATTCTTTCATTGAGCTTATCTTCTTGTCGAACAGGAGTATCTTTGGGTCTTCGAGTACGGCTTCCATCCGTTCGGTGTCAGTGGACATGTAGGGGGAGATATAGCCCTTATCGAACTGCATACCTTCCACTACTTCCAGGGAGGTTTCCATGGACTTTGCCTCTTCAACAGTGATGACACCGGTTGAGCCTACTTTTTCCATGGCATCAGAAATGAGGTTGCCAATGACCTCGTCATTGTTCGCTGAAATGGTGGCTACCTGGGTGATCTTTTCTTTGCCTTTGACATCCTCGCTTATGGACTTGATAAATTCTACCACATTTTCTGTAGCTTTATCGATACCCCGCTTGATCTCGATGGGATTGGCTCCCACTGTGATGTTCTTCATGCCTTTGTGCAGGATGGCCTGGGCCAGCAGTGTGGCTGTGGTCGTACCGTCACCGGCTATGTCCTGGGTCTTTGTGGCGACCTCTTTTGCCAGCTGGGCGCCCATATTCTCTAACGGGTCTTCAAGGTCGATCTCTTTGGCAATGGTTACACCGTCATTGGTTATCACCGGGCTGCCATAACTTTTTGAGAGCACCACGTTTCTGCCTTTTGGACCCAGTGTTATCTTTACTGTATTGGCAAGGTGGTCCACACCTCTCATGAGGGCATGCCTTGCTTCATCATCAAAAGTTAGTTGTTTTGCCATATTGTTCACCTACTCTATCTTTGCGATTATGTCTTTCTGGTCAAGGACGATATACTTCTCACCGTCAATGTCCATCTCTTCAAAACTGTACCCTGAGTACAGTATGATATCCCCCTTCTTGATGGGACATTCTTTTTCGTCCATTGATGTGCTTGTTTCTACTACGATGCCCTGCTTTTTCTTTTCCTTGGCAGTTTCAGGGATGTATATCCCGCTCGCAGTCTTCTCTTCTTCTTTGATGGGTTGGATTAAAACTCTCTTACCTAATGGTACTATTTTCATGTCATTACCCCGTTTAAGATTTAAAAATTGTTTCTGTCAGTGAAGCGTCTTAATTGTTTGCAGTTCTATATAACCATTTCGTTTCATTCCAGTTTGGGAGGCTTTATGTAAAGTGCTATGTATGAGTGGGAAGGGAACTATTCAGGCATTAAAGCCGGGTGAAGAATACATGGGACATGATGCTATCCTCCAGGTCCGGGCCGACCGGCAGATGACTGATGATGAGACCAGGTCGGTACATACTATTGTCGGGAAATATTGCAGTGGTGTGGATTACGAGTACCTGGAGGCCAGGCGGGGGATAGATGTCTATGTTGCCAACGTGGCGAGTGCCAGGCATGCAGCGGCCAGGATAATGAAGGTGCTGGGGGGCAGCAGGAAGGAGAGTTCGAAGTATGTGCGGGTGCAGGGGGGTAGGGTGTTGTACCAGTTTACGATCAGGGTGAAGCTGCCTGATGAGGTGTCAGGGGCAAAGTATGGGTTCGGGGATTGATCTAACCGTCCAATTTATGATACAAATGTCTCAAATTTTAGTCATTTAGAAAAGCCTTATTCCTTACTTTCCGCACATCTCAAAACCGCTTTAATCGTATTTAAAATCAACTTAATTAATCTTTTACAATCACAACATATGCCCTCCAGCCCCTGTATTTTTTAGGCACGTCAATTTTTGCAGAGTTTCCGAAAGGTGTAACTTTTTTTTCGTAAACCAATTCAACTTGTTCTCGTAAGACAAAGTCTTCATCTCCAATGTGAACTTTCCTCATACTAAGGATATCTATGGATATCCTTATATACTTTGTGGTCGTTGTTTCAATCGATATAGCATTATTACCCTTACTTTGGAAAAAATATTGCAGATCAAATTCACAAAAGTCAGGCGAACAATATGAATAATGCAGAATTTCTTGAATTAAAATCAAAATCAATAGATGCATTACCAATCATAAATCACTTCATCGATAGGTTAGATATTGACGAAATTTTAAAATATGCAATGCCGCATGCAGACTCAAGCAACCATATTATGCCACATACATCCATTGGCATGCTTTTGAGAAATATTATAATTGGTCAGGCCCTTGAAAAATTGTTTGACACTGATAGAGCCAGTCTTATGACTGAAATTGTTCTTAAAGCAGTTCGAGAGTTTAATCTTGAGATGGAACAATTTCATAATGATTCAACTTCAATAACCTTTCATGGGAATTATGAAGGTGCAATTGGAAGCAAAATACGAGGGCAAGAGACGCTTAAAATTACCCATGGTCATAATAAGGATCATAGGCCAGATTTAAAACAACTAGTTTTTGATTGTATATAATCTATAAGATTATGTACTCAAGTTAATCCGACCGAAGGGAGGATTTTCTTGTCTAACTGTTACATCTGATGGTGCAATTCCTATACACTATAAGAGCTATGACGGAAACAGAACAGATGACACAACACATATTGAAACTTGGGATACACTCAGGGAGTTAAAGGGAAGTTCTGACTTCATTTATGTAGCCGATAGTAAGTTGTGTGTATCTGAAACAATGAAATACATTGATGGAGAAGATGGCTTTTTTATTACGCTTATGCCACGTACAAGAAGTGAAGACAAATGGTTCAGAGAACATATTATTGATAACAAAGTGACATGGGATGAAATTTGTAGAGTTCAAGAGCCGAGAAAGAAGAACGAATCACCTGAAATATGGCGAATGGTGGAATCGCCTATACTTTCAAAAGAGGGATTCAGAATTGCATGGGTGTGGAGTTCTAAAAAGACTATGCATGATCAGAAAAGTCGGCAAAACACAATCAACAAGGCGATATCAGGTCTGAAGGGGTTGCAGAAACGACTTAAAAACAATCGATGCCGACTGAAAACAAAACAAGTGGTATTTAGTGAAGCTGAAAAAATTGTAAGAGAGGCAGGTGCAAATCGTTGGGTTGATTTGGATGTAGTTGAGATGATCGAAAAAACTCATAAGCAAGAAAAAAGAGGGCGCCAAGGACCCAACACTCGATATATGGCTATTGATTGCATGCGTTTCAAAGTTAACTGGAAAATCAATCACACAAATGTGAAAGATGATGCTTATTCTGATGGCATGTTCCCATTGATTACAAATTGTGATGACATTTCACTCAAGGAGATTTTGGAGAAATACAAGTATCAGCCAAAACTTGAGAAGCGTCATGAGCAGTTTAAGTCAGTATATGGGATAGCACCCGTTCTTTTGAAAAATATCACTCGTGTTGAAGCTTTGGTTTTCGTCTTTTTTGTTGCTCTTTTGAGATTGTCGGAAAAGTACCAAAATTGAAACATTGAATAATATCCAACTCAGTAAATCGCTATGCATTGCCACATTGAAATTTCAGGTAGGGTTGAAATACCTCGAAATATCGACTTTTCCGAC
>JAMJFQ010000069.1 GCA_023544605.1 ANME-2 cluster archaeon
AGCAACTTCTTCAGGTTTCAGCAAATCAGGATTAATATTAGTAAGATATACATGAAATTATTCTTTTTTCTGCTTTAGTACACGCATATTTTAATATGCAGTCGGAACAATGTATGCATCGATATCTTCTCGATTCAACAACTCAAGATTATCGTATGAAAAATGTCCAGCATCGGATAATAATAGTGTGTCTTTATAAATAATTTAATGAACTGATACTATTAAACCATAAATAATCATTATGAATCGACCTATTTATCCAGACGCCATTCATTGGCAAATGCTATCATACTATCAGATGTAGCAAATCCTACCAGGCAGATGCCTGTGCGCCTTGCGACCTCTATACCGCTATTTAATGGTGCGGTCTTGGTCACGACCATTGGAATACCTGCCCGCGCTGCTTTTAATACCATACCTCCGGGCTGGCGGCCTGTTGAAAGAATGTAATATTCACCAAGCAAAACCCCGTCCATCAGAGCCTGACCTATGGCTTTGTCCACAGCATTGTGTCTTCCTACGTCAACAGCGCGGGCAATGCACCTGCCATCTTTATCGATGAGGCACGCTGCGTGCGTTCCCCTCGTATGTTGGTATATCTCAGATTCGATATGGTGAAGCGAGTTGCGGATCACATCAGATGAAAAATGCATGCCTGATTCTACTTTTACATCCTCATTATTCTCCCATTTCACACCGATACATCCGGATGAGCGTATCTCGAACCACAGGTCAAAATCATCATTTCCGGTGATGGTCGTAGATATCCTGTTATGGTCATCGATGCTGACATCCTTTATGTCAGAGGGTATGCTGACAATCCCCTCACATACAAGGTATCCCACTGCCAGCTGTTCCAGTTGTGCAGGAGAAGCCAGGATGGAAGCTACGAGAGCATTGTTAACATACAATTCGAAGGTCTCTTCAACTGCTACAGTGAAATGGGACTTTTTTTGTCCTTTTTTGTCGATTATGACCGTATCATATTGTTTTTGGTACATAGTTACTGGTGTTTGTGTAATTTTACTGTCATATTTATGTAGTTGATAACATAAAGTATTTGATTGTGAATGTATCGCTTATACAGATGGACGTGGCGCACTGCCACAAACAGCTAAACCTCCAACGTGCCCTGGAGTTTGCAACCATTGGTGATGCTGATATAGTGATATTTCCCGAAGTCTTTTCTACTGGTTTTTGCTATGACAGAATTGGCGAAATGGCTGAATCTGACCCATTCCCCACTATAGAGAGATTAAGGCGCCTCTCAAAGGAGTCTCACAATATCATTATCGGTTCCATCATAACATCAGCTCCTAACGGACGGTTCTACAACCAGGGGTTTGTGCTGGACCAAGGAGAAGTGGCAGGTACCTATCATAAAGTACATCCTTTTGGTATAGAAAAAGAGTATTTCAGAGGCGGCGAGGACATTGCGCCCATCAAGACCTCGCAGGGTTCGATTGGGTTTATGATATGTTATGATATCAGGTTCCCTGAGATGGCGCGCAAACTGGCACTTGAAGGAGCAGATATACTGGTAAGCGTGGCCCAATTCCCATCCCTGCGGCAGGAACATTGGGATGTGCTGGTACGTGCCCGGGCTATCGAGAACCAGATACCCCATGCTGCCTGCAATCGTGTGGGTGCTGACCCCTATAATGAGTTCGGGGGTGGGTCAGTGGTGGTTGATGGATGGGGAAGGGTGCTTGCAGATGCGGGCTCTATTGAGAATATTGTCTCTGCAGACGTGAATTTGGGAGATAAGGCATTGATACGGGATGAGATCACCTGTTTTTCTGACCGGCGTGAATCGTTGTACTGAGATTTATATCAGTATGATACCATAATTGAATAGCAAAACTTTTGTATCTACAACATTCAATATATTATTGAGTAATAGTAAGTGTTGTATTATTATGTTACGCCAGCGATTTGTCCTTGATACCAGTGCTTTGACTGATTCAGCAACCAGGGAAGTGGAAGGGTATAAAGACCTTTGTGAAGGGATAAGCGGTATCCTTGATACTATTGCTGATGCCCGCCTGTCCTTTGATATCAGTTGTTATGTGCCGTTTCCTTCGGTCTATAATGAACTGAGGGATTTTGCCAAGAACAATGGGTGTGATAATGAGGTTATTGCCAAGATCGATACCTGGCTGGTGAAAAAAACACCTGACCGTTATGAGGTGAAGATACCATCTAAGATATTCTATGAATACGTGGACTACATGCGAACACGCATCAATAAGGGTATGAACGTTGCAGAGGATGCTATATGGGAAGCGGCTACAGAATGTCTTTTCACTACATCCGAGGCCAAGGACAAAAAGAAGATCGAAGTAGAGATCGAACGTGATGTCATTGGCACCATTGTAGGAAAGTTCAGGGATAAATACCGCACGGCCCTAAGGTACGGTATCCTGGACAGTGCTCCTGATATCGACGTGCTGCTGTTGGCCAAGGAACTTGATGCGGCTGTAGTAGCATCGGATATGGGTATTCAGAAATGGGCAGAGCAGCTGGGGTTGCGTTTTGTTGAGGCTAAGTCGTTCCCTTCCATCATCAGGGAATACCTGCATCATCAGAAATCGAGGTAAGATATGTATTTTACCATTTCAGTAGCGGCTTTTGCGGTGGTGTCGTTCCTTACCCTGAGGGATATTCGCATATTCAGGCGAACCAGATTAGAATCCTACAGGCGTGGGGCAATGAAGGGTATGGCTGCTATGGCACTGGTGCTTGTGGGAGTGATGGTGGTGCAGCAAAATGCAGAAGTGGGACTGCTCCTGGTGCTTATTGGGCTTTTTATCAATAAGAAAGGGCAGCGTGAGGATGTATTCGACGAGGCAGGAACCACAGACAGGTTCCTGGGGAAGAGTATAAGAAAGAATTGAAAGCTCTGGTGTAGTTTAATGGTTTTTTCGGGTCACATGAAGAAATAACATAGTACTAATAATGTCCAATGAGATATGGGGTTTTGAATGAAAGAAGATATTGGTGATAAACTGGATATTGGTGATAAACTGGATATTGGTGATAAACTGGATTTTGCGAAAGGACTTGAAGATGTTGTTGCCAGTACTACCAGCATCGGTTACCTGGACGGACAGTTAGGCAAATTGGTGTATAGGGGTTATGATATATTTGACCTGGCAGATTTTTCCACTTTTGAGGAGACCGTTTACCTGCTATTATACGGCAAACTTCCCACCAGGATTGAACTGGTAACGTTCAAAGACAAGCTTGTATCTTACCGGCCAGTAATGGATGAGGTCATGGATAGGCTTGACCGGCTTCCCTGCCCTTGCCATCCCATGTCCTTGCTCCGCTCTGGCATATCACTTATGGAGTGTATTGATGAGACGTGCCAGGTGGCCCAGGGTATTGAAGACAAGCAGGAGATGGGGATCAAACTCATTGCCCAGATGCCCACGTTAACTGCTGGCATTGCCAGGATACTTACCAATGAGCAGCCAGTACCACCTGATCCCGGATTGGACCATGCTGCCAATTTCCTGTATATGTTAACAGGTGAGCGGGCTGACCCCCTGGCGGAAAGGGTCATGGACGTATCCCTGATCCTGCATGCAGACCATGGGATGAATGCTTCCACTTTTTCAGCCCTGGTTGTAGCGGCGACCTTGAGTGACTTACATTCTGCTATTACTTCAGGTATATCAGCACTGAAGGGACCTTTACACGGAGGGGCCAATGAAATGGTTATCCGAATGCTTCTCAAACTTCATTCCGAAGAAGAAGCCGAAAACTATGCTGATGAGGTTATTGCAGCCAATAAGAAGATAATGGGATTCGGGCACAGGGTTTACAAAACGATAGACCCAAGGGCAAAGATACTCCAGCAGTATGCAGAGGATCTCTCCAATATCACAGGGAACCAGCAGTTGTACCGGGTTGCCAGGATCATAGAAAAAAGGGGCATGGAAGCTTATGGAAAGAAAGGTGTTTGCCCGAATATTGATTTCTACTCGGGTCTGGTCTACCACAACCTGGGCATCCACACCGATATGTTCACTCCTATCTTTGCAGTGAGCAGGACCGCAGGATGGGTCGCAAGGATATTAGAATACCTTGAGAATAATCGTATATTCCGCCCCCGTGCGGTGTATGTGGGGCCAAAGGGCCTGAATTATGTGCCCATTGACGAAAGAGATTAATCATCCTTATAGTACAATTATAGTAAACTACACTGGACTGAATGCTGCTTCAGCCATTACAGCGGCTCTTACCAGTTTTATCTCATTATACAGGCAATCATCACCCAGTTTCTCCTTGATGGGGGATAGGTATTCAGTACCGACATCTGATAGTACCTTCTTGATGACCTGCTGTTTTTGTGCATCTACCCATTCATCTATGGAATCTATCTCACCTGCCATTACCAGTTTCTCGATATGTGCAATTATCGTACTTGCAGTAAGGTTCCTGGTATTCGCTATCTGTTTTATGGTCAAACCCTGTCTGTAATAGCTAAGGGTTTCCAGTTGTGTGGCAGGTAATCCATCTTTCCCGGTTTTGGGTGAACTCGTACTTTGTACTTGCTTTCGTGCAATGTAAGCGGCAATCTCAGCCAAGAAAGCATTGCCGTATTTTATCAATTTATTCTCGCCCACACCTGTTATGCCTAAGAACTCCTCTGGCGTCCTGGGTACCTTTGAAGCCATCTCTTTCAGGCTGGAATCTGAAAAAATGACATATGGAGGCAGGTTTTTCTTATCTGCCAGTGTTTTTCTTAACCTCCTTAACCTTTCAAAGAGTTCAGTTTCGACAGACGTATTTTCTTGTGGACGTATTACCGCAACTTCATCTGCGGGTTTCACCAGTGTTACCGCTCGGTGTCCATCCAGTATCTCCCTGCTGTCCCGATTCAATGTAAGTACCGGATACCTGGCACCCTCAACACATAATACCCCCTTTTGTATCATTTCCCTGGCAAAGGCTTGCCACTGTGGTTTGGAATATTCAGCCCCCCATCCATGACTTTTCAGCAATTGGTGGCGTTTTGCAGTTATTTTTTTATTCTTTGAGCCAATCAGTACATCGATTACGTGATTCATCCCAAAACGCTGGTCAAGCTCACCTATACAGGCTAACAACTTTTGTGCGGCTCCTGTACCATCGAAGGTTTCCCTGGGTGAAATACAGACATCGCACGTACCACAATTTCGTCCAATTGGCTCCTCACCAAAATAACTGAGCAATACTTCCCTGCGACAGGTACTGCTCTCGCAGTAATTGGTCATTGCCCTTAGCTGGTTCAATGCAATATCCTGCTCTTTCTTGCTATTCTTCTTGTTGATGAAATACTCGATCTTATACCGATCCCCATGACTGAAGAACAGGATGCAGTCGCACTCCAGCCCGTCCCGGCCGCCCCGGCCGGTTTCCTGGTAATAGCCTTCAAGGTTCTTGGGCAGGTCATAGTGGATAACAAAACGCACATTGGGTTTGTCGATACCCATGCCAAAAGCGATGGTGGCAACAATGATATCGGTGTCATCCTTAATGAAACAATCCTGGTTTTTCGCCCTCTGGATATCGGATAGGCCGGCATGGTACGGCAGGGCCTGAAAACCGCTACGTTGAAGCTTTGCTGTAAGTGTATCCACAGTATTCCGGCTCTGGCAGTAAATGATACCGGAAGTACCCCTGTGCTTTTTCAGGTATCCAAGTAACTGAGCGTTCGTGTCTTTCTTGGGCCAGACCTGGTAGAAAAGGTTCGGCCGGTCAAACCCTGCCATGTAGGTGTTATATCCGGTCAGGTTCAGTTGGCTGGTGATATCTTCCTGTACTTTTGTGGTAGCTGTTGCAGTCAGGGCTATTATCGGAACATGCGGGAATTGTGACCTCAATGTCTTGATCCTCCGGTACTCAGGTCTGAAATCATGCCCCCATTCCGAGATGCAGTGAGCCTCATCAACAGCGAACAGGCTGACCTTCACCTGGTTCAATAATCCAAGTGTCTGTGACATCAAAAGCCGCTCTGGTGCCACATACAGTATCTTAATCTGGTTATCAAGGATAGCAGATGTTATCTCAGATGCCTCATGAGGGGATTGAGTGCTATTGAGATATGCGGCCTCAATGCCATTTGACCTTAAACTGTCTACCTGGTCCTTCATCAATGAGATCAGCGGTGAGATGACCACGGTCAGCCCATCCATGAGTAGTGCGGGAAGCTGGAAACAAAGTGATTTTCCACCGCCGGTAGGCATCAATACAAAAGTGTCTTTTTTATCCAGGACATCCCTGATGATGTCTTCCTGGAGGGGGCGGAATTCAGTATAGCCAAAGTATTTCTGGAGTGTCTGGTGCATATTTATACCGCAAATTGCTGATCATGACGCCGATATGTGTTATTGGCGTTATTTACAATACTCATGAACCAATATAATATTCAGCCAAGCGGGGCGAAAGTAATATTGTTACAAAATTACCTGCAAAATAAGGATTCATCAGAAAAGGTAAAATAGTGAAAAGGTATAGTAAGAGCACCAACCCCCTCTTTTTGGGGCCGTAGGGTAGCCTGGCCCATCCTGCAAGGCTGGGGGTCTTGCGACCGGAGTTCGAATCTCCGCGGCCCCATGCATCTACTCAGGCCAGTAGCGGGCCGCACACGTATAAAGCCCCACGGGCTTCATACGTGGACTTACATTAATACTAAAAAAACGTTGCTTAGCGCAGGGATTTCATCTTGTTTTCAACTTCTGTTCCTATCTCGGTCAGTGAGAATGTTCCCTCGTTCTCTTCGACCAGGCCTTTATCCTGGAGTTCATCCAGTATCTTTGCGGCAGACTGGGGAATCATCCGGGCACGTTTGGCTAATAATTTTTGGTCAAGGGCTCCATGGTGGCCCAGTATACCCAATATCTTGTCGCGCTTATCATTACCTGAAACAAAACCTATTAATTCATCCATGCTATCACCTTAATGATATTGGTCTGCCACATGGATAAGTTTATTGTATACAGGTACTATAGTGAAAGCTGGCAGGCTAGCCCGGGTAGTTAGGCGTTACCTGTAACCCGAAACCGCCGACATGCGGGGGGCGAAGCCAATGGAAGATGTTACCAATTATCTCTTCAACCTGCGGATATGACTGAGAAGCTCCGTCCTGTGGGGATGACGTTGGCATGGAGGCTTTCCTGAAGGTATGTTTCCATGTCTTAATTGAGAGTACCGGCCCAGGCCCGGAAGGGAGCAGGCTTATCTCAAACAACCATCGCTCATGGGGTAGCGGGGTGGAGGACTGTTTGCGGACCATTGGAGGATGGGCGGTGCATCGACCAAAGGCGTGCCTGCCACTTAACCGGCCTATTTCTCTTTTCTATATTCGTCAAGGAACAGGACAATAAAACCTATTACAGCAACTACCAGCAGTGATGGTACATCCAGGCTACCCATGAGCAAGTAGGTAAAAGTGGCTCCTACTCCGAAGATGACGATAAACTCGGCCAATACCTCAATAATATTTTGTCCTTTCACCTGACCACTTCCCATTAGTCTTAAATAACCACAATGAGAAAAGTGTTATATATTGAAGATACCATGTAGATGCCGCCAGGGAATTTTTGACGAGATAGCCAAGCCTGGTATGGCGCAGGATTGCTAATCCTGTGGTCATTCTGACCTCGGGGGTTCGAATCCCCCTCTCGTCGTTTATCAATCTGTATATTTTTTACTCTGATTTTTCTTTGACAAGTCGTATGATATTGCCTTTGCCTTTTTTTATTTTGATGATCTTTCCATTATCATTCATTTTTGTAAGCACTGTACTGACCTTAGATTTCGAGAGAGCGCTTTGTTTTACAATTTCTGATTGAAACTCCTGTCCACCGCTCTTTTTAAGAATTTGTTCTATCAATTCCTCATCTTCTAAAAATTCGGTTCTTGCAGGATTGAGTAATGAATCAGTCTGACTTTTAATGTCAGATAGTAAGGTTTTTCTCCGTTTCCAAACGAACACTGATGCACCAGCGAGGAGGAGGAAAAGTACTATTGTCCATATACCGGGACGATTATCTTCGTATGTAAGCACAAGTGCAGGTTCTCCTTTGTCAAAGTTTCGAGACACCGTACCCTCCCATATCAATCCGTTCCCATCACGTCTATCATAGTCTGG
>JAMJFQ010000070.1 GCA_023544605.1 ANME-2 cluster archaeon
CATCACTATCAATTCATTGATACAGGCCACTGCCACCGGTGTACCCCCACGGGTTCCCGTGCAGGTAATGGAAGGCACATCCAGTTCCCGTACCCTCTGTTTTGATTCGGCTGCGTTCACGAATCCCACAGGCACGGCGATTATAAGTGCCGGCCTTATTCCGAATTCCACTATGCGGGAAACGGTAATGGCAGCTGATGGGGCATTTCCGATCACTACAAGAGAATCCTGCAGGTCCTCTCCTACTGTTAAGAACCCGGCCGAGGTTCTGGTAATACCCAGTTCCTGCGCCAGGGCATCACTGCCTTTGGCATCCAGCACGCACGGTACAGGGCAATCATGCCCTGTCTTGATAATGCCTGTCTGCACCATCCTGATATCAGTATAAATTGTTGCCCCGGCAGATAGGGCGTCCAATCCTGCCTTGACAGGGTCATGGCTGAATACCAGCAGGTCCTTGAATGCCGGGTCACCGGTAGCTACCACGCAGCGCTGCCGTATCATGTCCTCGGGCCCGCTATCCCCGACGATGTCCCTTGCAATGGCGCGTCCTGCTTCTGCAATGGTCATGGCCTCAGGAGTGGCGGCGCCAGGTTCGATGCACCTGCGTACCAGTTCCGGGTCTAACTCCTTTGTGTGATGGCCGGCCGACTTGATAAGATCAGTATTCATATTTCTTATGATACCCCCTGGGTGTGATGATCTTCGAATCCCAGATCCTGGATTCACTATTACCGACAATAACGGTAGTGCTCATATCTACTTCTTCGTCATGGTCCAGTACTTTACCCAGCGTAGTAACGATGACGGTCTCACCTTTTGGGCGCAGTGCGTTCTTGACAATACCCACAGGCACCGTATCTGCCCGGTTGCGCCTGATGATATCAACGGCCCGGCTGAAGTTAGTATTTCGCTGCCTGCTTTTAGGGTTGTAGATACCGATGACCATATCCGAGGTAGTAGCTGCCTCCAGCCGCTTTTCGATAACATCCCAAGGTGTGAGCAGGTCGCTGAGACTGATGATGGCAAAATCACTGACAACGGGTGCCCCCAGTAAGCTGGCGACAGCACTCAATGCTGTAACGCCTGGCACTATTTCGATTTCCACATCCAGGTCGGTATGCTGTGCTACTTCCAGCATCAAGCCAGCCATACCGTACACATTGGAGTCCCCCCCGCTGACCATAGCCACCCTCCGGTCCCGTGCCAGTTCGATGGCCTTACGTGCCCTATCAACCTCTTTTCCCATTCCTGACCTGATGACCTGCTGGTCGGTTATGAGATGTTCTATCTGGTCCAGGTATGTCCCGTTACCAATGATAACGTGTGCACCTTCCAGTACTTCCACAGCCCTCAGGGTCAGGTGTTGGGGTGAACCCGGCCCTATTCCCACTACATAGAGTTTGCCGCTACTTTGCGATTGCGATGGTGACATTGTTGTATACCTTTTTCTTCATGATAAGTTCATGCTCACGGCTCAGTGCCAGTGCAGCCGGCTCGCATACACCGGTCAGGCCCAGCCTGCTGGCTTTAGAATCTGACGGCGGGTGGATGGAGTTGATGATCTCTTCGGGGACGAACACGATATAGCCGCCGATGCTGCTAACAGCTTCGATAAGTCCTTTTTCATGCGCTTTGACATCAGCCGATGCGAACAATTCCACATCATCCATGCTTAGCTTGCACTCTGACAGTGCTGTCTGGATAGCATCCATCACACTACGTGTGGACACATCGCGCCTGGTACCTATACCGACGATCACACCATTTTTCCTCACACCAGACTTTTTCTGGAGCACACTCACATCCGGGTCAACGACCACAACTTTTGGCCCGTGAATTTCAATAACAGGCAGGTCTGATCCGAGGAGATGGGAATTGACCGCCCGGGTAGAATCCCTGTTCACTATCTCACAGTCCAGCGCCTGTGCAATTCCTTCAACAGAGGGGCGGCCCAGGCTTTCGGTAGCCGTGGTGATTACCGGATGTAGACCAATCTGTGCAAGACGCATTGCCAGTTCATTGGCACCATGATGCCCGCCGCATAGCGCTATGGCGTAGTTGAGACCTGCATCCACCACTACAACAGGGGGGTCGGTCCATTTATCCTCAAGTAAAGGCGCTATCTCTCTTACTGCAATACCGCATGCCATGACTGCTATGATCGCGTCATATTGTGTAAAAGCCATCCCAAATGCCTCCCTTTCGTAAAAGACAAGCTCTCCGTCTACACAATCCCGGATCTTCTTCGCAACCTCCCGGTTATGTTCAAGATGGATTATTGCGGTGCGTATAGGTGTGACCTCCTGTAATGTACGGGATCCACGACCCCACCGATAAGGATCATAGCGGAACGGGTCAGCCCTGCTGCCTTGACCTTATCCGCAATATCTGATACCGTGCCCCTGATGATCTGCTGGTCTTCCCAGGATGCATGATATACCACGGCTGCCGGAGTGTCAGGTGGATATTCAACGCTCTTCACGATCTCCTCTATCATATGGGTGCCCAGGAACACTGCCATGGTGGCGCCGTGTCTGGATAAGGCTGCCAGGGCGTCCTTTTCCAGGGTCTTTCCGGCAGGCCGTGTGATGATGAGGGTTTCGCTTACTCCTTTTAAGGTCAACTGGGTGCCCAGGGCTGCCGCAGTGGCGAACACTGACGAGACACCGGGTACGACTTCCACTTCAACATCATGTTCTGCCAGTTCATTTATCTGTTCGATGATAGCACCGTATAGTGACGGGTCGCCGCTATGCAGCCGTACGACCGTTTTTCCTTCCTGTAGTGCATCCACCATTGTGCGGGTGATATCTTCCAGCCGCATCCCGTAGCTGTCTATCTTCTGGCCCCCGACGTTTTCCAGGAGTGCCGGGTTTACCAGGGAGCCGGCAAATAGTACCAGGTCTGCACTCTCAAGCAACCGCCTGCCCTTAACTGTTATCAGTTCAGGGTCACCCGGACCCGCTCCGACAAAATATATTTTGTTATTATCGCTCACGTGTTTTCCTCGCATGGATTATGCTGAAATAATCTGCCCTCTTGGGCATATTTTCCTTACCCTTAATGATCTCTTCATCATCGGTGTACAGCTTCTGGGCAAGAGTAAAATCATTAAATCCTTCATTACCAAGTTCATTTACGATCTGTCCGGGCCGCCTTGCTTTCAAGATTATCCTGTCAATGACCGGTGAGCCGTCGCTGACCTCAAAGGACGAATCTATCTGTATTCCGGCCCTGGCCGCAAATGCCGTAATGGAACTTATTCCCGGAACGGTCTCAATAATGATATCGGGATGGCGTTGGCCGATAATGCGGCGCAGGTGGGTAAAGGTGCTGAAAAAGTTGGGGTCGCCAATCAGACCGAATGCGGCGTGTCCATCCCTGGCATGTTCTGCCACCAGGTCGGCATTCTCTTCCCAGTAGGACTGCAGTACCAATGTATCCTTTGTCATGGGGAATTCAAGCAGGTGCGGCTCTGCATAGGGTTCGACCAGTTGAGCGGCCAGACGGCCGGGAACAAAGACAATATCGCACCGCTTCAACGTATCCGCAGCCTTAAGGGTCAAAAGTTCAGGGTCCCCTGGTCCCAGACCGACACCTACCAGCATTCAGGGTGCCTCCTTGTTGGTATTGCCAATGATGATATAGACAGGGTTTATGGGTTTAAATGCCACATCTCCGGCCAGTGGATAACTTTTTGCGACCTGGACATGCACTGCTTCCTCAAAGATGTCCATATCCTGCATTGCATTGATGGTGACAGAGACGGCCTGGATGCGTACTGCATTTACGACGATCTTTCCCCGTACCTTTTCAGCCAGTTGCCCCAGCACATCAGTGATATTGCGTGTCCCGCCTACAAATGCACAATCCAGGGCAGGCAGCTCGTCCAGGACTCCGGGTGCCTCCCCGTGTATGATAGTAATATTCTGGATATCGGCTGATGTGACATTCTGTCGGGTCACTCGAACGGCTTCTTCCCTGGAATCCACAGCATAGACCTTTGATGCAAAAGCGGATGCCAGGATGGATATACTGCCGCTACCGCAGCCAATATCCGCGAAAACATCATTTTTCTTGAGGTGTAGTTTGGAAAGTGATATGGCTGCTATTTCGGGTTTTGTGGGTCCGCCATCTACGAGTTCCATAGAGTTATCGCCTGTAACATTGGGTTAAATAAAGTCAGCTTGAGTTCAATCAAGTTAACTTGTTATAATATATAAAGTATGGGAGTTTTTTGTTGTATAAAGGGACGGATTACATTGAACATTGATCAGCATATAACCATAAGTAATATATACAATAGGATTTTATTACATTCTGAGTGATGATCATGTCAGATAAGACCATCCAGGATATTAATGAAAAGATCGCAGACGGCAGCGTTGCTGTTGTCACAGCCGAGGAGATGCCCGGCATTGTGGCAGAACTGGGGGCCGAGGGTGCGGCCCGCGAAGTTGATATCGTTACTACCGGTACTTTCGGAGCCATGTGCTCCTCAGGCGCCTTCCTGAACCTGGGTCATTCCGACCCTCCTATCAAGATGCAGAAAGTATGGTTCAATGACGTGGAAGCTTACACGGGTCTTGCAGCTATTGATGCCTATATGGGGGCCACCCAGCTCAGCGAGACCAGGGGCATGGAGTATGGCGGTGCTCATGTTATTGAGGACCTTGTGGCAGGCAAGTCTGTTGACATCCATGCTACGGCCTATGGTACTGACTGCTATCCGCGCAAGCTGCTGGATACTACCGTTACCATAGACGACATCAACCAGGCGACGATGTTCAATCCACGCAATGGCTACCAGAAATACAATGTGGCCACCAACTGCTCAGACCGTACATTATACACATATATGGGGACTCTGCTGCCTGATTGCGGCAATGCCACCTACTCGGCGGCTGGCGTGCTCTCACCGATGTACAATGACCCCACCTACCAGACCATTGGTATGGGGAGCCGAATATTCCTTTGTGGGGCCCAGGGGTATGTGACCGGACAGGGTACCCAGCACGATCCCACCAACAATTTCGCAACCATGATGGTGCAGGGCGACCTGAAGCAGATGGATAAAAAGTATGTCAGGGGAGCCACCTTCCATGGATATGGCACATCCCTTTACGTGGGTATCGGCATACCCATACCTATCCTGAATGCCGATATTGCACAGGCCACTGCCATCACTGATGCAGATATCACAACGAACGTACTTGACTACGGCGTAGCACGTCGGAGCAGACCCGTTCTGCGCCAGGTCAACTATGAAGAATTGAAGTCGGGTATGATAGACATCAACGGCAAGGAGGTGACCACGTCACCCATGTCAAGTTTCCATGATGCCAGGGCTATTGCCGAAGAGTTGAAAGACTGGATCAAGCGGGGTGAGTTCTATCCCACACTTCCGGTCGAGAACCTGCCCAATTCGGGTGTGGTGTTCAAGCCCATGAAGCAGATGGGTGAGCAGCCCACCGTGGCAGATGTGATGGCCAAGCGGGTGACCACCATCCGGCAGGGGCTGACTGTGGAGGATGCAGCCAAAGTCATCATGGAAGGTAATTTCAATCATCTTCCAGTAGTATCTGACGAGGACAAACTGGCAGGCATCATCACTGCATGGGACATTGCCAAGGCTGTGGCAAAGAGCAAGCAGGACAAAGTGGATGATATCATGACCCGGGAAGTGGTCACTGCTGATGCCTCAGAGCCAATTGATACGGCTGCACGCAGGCTGGAACAGCACAATATCAGTGCTATGCCAGTGGTGAATAAGCACAGCAAGGTTGTGGGTATCATCACCAGCGATGATATCAGTAAACTGGTGGGAAGGAGGTAGAGAGATGAAATTCATATTACATGCAACCACGGAGATAACCTCAAAACCCCTGATCGCGGAAGTGGTACTGGAAACGGGGATACTACTGAACATTGACAGGGCTGACGTGAAACCCAGCGGTGGCGAAGTAGTAATTGACGTTCATCAGGACGGGTATGATACGGTCACGGCAGCTTTTAAGAAGCGCGGTGCTACTATCACGCCTCTGGAGCAGCCTGTAATAAAGGACGAGGATGAGTGTGTCAACTGCGGTGCGTGCATCTCGGTCTGTCCGACGGGAGTTATATCTTTCAAAGACGACTGGACCGTTCAGATGGAAGTGGACAAGTGCGTGCAGTGTGGTGCGTGCGTTACCATGTGCCCCCACGGTGCGTTGAAGATTGATAAGTGAGTTAGGGTTTCCCTGCCTGGTGGGGGCCGGGGTATAATAGTACGTTCATCTGCGGTTTAATCAATCTAATTAAAATTATATTTTTACTGTCCTGGCGGCTCTCCACCGGCACAACAACGATATTCAACTTCCCTATCACAACATCCAGCGCATCACCCCCGCACCCAGGCACCAGTGCAGGAGGGGGGCAGGTATCTGAGCAAGAGGGGACACCTGATTTGCGTTAGTCAGCTTGAGGGCGGGCATTAATCTCCACGGCTGGCTCCACCCGACCGCCCTGACGGGCTGCAGGTGCAGGGTTAAGTGCATGAACAACTGCTGTTTCTTATTTCAAAAGCAGGGGCACTGTAGCAATACTGGCCGGACTAAAATGAATTAACCGCCGCAGGGTAGTGAAAGTGCGAGCGGGGTTTGGGGTGATGGGTGCCCTTGCGGTAGTTGCCGGGATAAAATTGGTTATTTTAAGGCAAGTTTTATAGCTTTTTTCAAGTCAATAGGTTTGATTGTGTTTTTCAGCGGTTTGAAGTGATTATCGTCTGATAGAATGTGTTTAACATTATTGATTATGCCTGTTGCTGCAATGATTGAATCAATAGTGGGAATGTCATATTTCAGGCGCAATTCGCCAGCACGTATGGCGATTGCGTCATTCACGTCCACAAAGACCAGGTTGGAGGCGATAAGATTGTTGAGGTCGCTGTGAATCCGCTTATTATCTTTCTTACCACGGATTTTTATTAATTCTGTGAGAGTAACTACCGAGACCAGGCCCGTTATTTTTTTATTCTGCAATGCTTTGGCAAGCTCAATATATGAGTCGTCTATCAGGATATCAGCTATATGCATGGTGTCGATGAGAATCCTGTTCATCAGCTACGTTCCTCTTTGCGCATGTCTTCTATCTGCTTTCTTACGGTTGTGGTATCAAGGTCAGACCATGCTCCGCAAAGCGAAGTAAGGTCAGCGGGGGGTATCATTTTGATATAACCTTCTTCTTCCATGATGGCCAGTTTTTCTCCCTTTTTCAGGTCGAGCTTTTTCCGTATGTTTGCAGGTATTATTACCTGTCCTTTAGCACTAATTGTTATGGTTTGCATGGTTTACTTGTAAGACGGAGTAAGGTAAATAATTTTCTATCAACTCTGCTATATAGCTTTACGGATGTTTATCTTTCCCATAACGGCAGCACCATCTCACAATACTCAGATATTGCAGCCCCAAATCCGTGTCTGCAATAATTATCGATGGGGGATAGTTTTTCATTATTTTTTTAGACGCAGATTTACGCTGATTTACGCAGATTAAATGTTGTAGTTATTACATAATTTGTATATTATTACAGCCATGGCAGCACTCCACCGACACAACAACCATATTTAACTACCCCACCCCACCATCCAGCGCATCACCACCCGCACCCAGGCACCAGTGCAGAATGGGGGGCAGGAGTCCGAAACCAGAGTGGACACATTATTTGCGTTAGACAGGTTGCAGGCGGGGGAGCATTAGTTCAGACACGGATTTACACTGATTGACACAGATTTAAGGTTGCGATGGAGTTTATGTTACTTTCATACATGGGGATTTCAATTCTATCCTGGGCCGCTGGAGGAAGCACTCAGCCACGATCAATCGCTGCGTGAGGATAATCACCAAGTTCAAGACCATTGAGGGTGAGGCCGTGGGTATCGACCATTATGGGGCCCTGGTTGTGGAGATGGAAGACGGGACCCTGGAGAAGGAGATTACGGGGTCCTGCGTGCATTACGATGGGCACGATGACCTTTGCAACCAGATAATGGGTAATGGTCCCGGCGTAGAATCCTGCCAGTATGTAGAAGAAAAAGCCTTCGAGCTGTACATTTATCAGCCCCCTTCGCCTCCACTCTTCCCGGGTGCCCGTCC
>JAMJFQ010000071.1 GCA_023544605.1 ANME-2 cluster archaeon
GAGACACCGTACCCTCCCATATCAATCCGTTCCCATCACGTCTATCATAGTCTGGGGACACACTTGCAACCTTATATCCATCAGGGATCTTTATTGTCAGTACATTGTCTGAAGAAAGTATCATTCCTTCTGAAAAAACGTCTCCTATTAGGATCTTTTTAGAATCTGTTATTGAAAAATTCGTCCACTTAAAACTCAAACGAACGATGCCAAAAGCACCTGAAATAGTATTCACCGTGTCGTAGGAAATAGTATAATTTCCAGCATCCATAGAGCGATTCGAGGATACTTCAGCCAAATAAATAAACCCCTCGATCCTTCCTTTGAACTCTTCAATATTATACTGGTATTGTTCTGTGATCTCCCGACTTTGAATGAATCCATCCCATTCATCTATTTCATTCTGGTTGGCAAGAGGAAGATATTCCTCCATGGTCCATACAGCATTCCCATTTTCATGAACATCTATGGTAATAATAGATTGGGCTGTAGCTGTATGTATCAATAAAAACAACAATAAATGGAAAAGGACCACTCGTTTCATCTATTCACTTCTAAACGGCAATAGATTTAAGATTTACTACTCGCCAATGGAGTGGTCCTCATCTTCTAATTCCCCTCGGTGGTGTGTTTTTTTTATGTTGATTTTTCCCAGCGTTTATGCTTGCCCTTATTCTTACCTTCGATCAGGTCTGCTTCGGTCTGTGAGATATTATATAGTTCAAGGCTGAGTTGTTCATTATTCAATTCATTCTTTGCGATCTTGGCATACTCTTGGGCAAGTTTTTTGTTATATTTTGCGTCTGTCTGAGCTTGCTGCAATGCGGCTACATAGTCTTCACTTGATATTATTCCAGATTTGAAATCTTCGCGCAGAGCCGCACGGGTACTCTGTCTTTTGTCGATCTCATCATGAAGTCGATTCACTTTTTGGGCAAGATACTCATTACCCTGTTCACCCATCTTATGCATCTTTCGCTTTTCCATCCGGATCTTAACATCAGTGGCATGGTTTTTGAGAGCATCATCGATGATGCCAAAAATATTTCGGCCACCACTGTAATCCCCTATCTCATATACATTTACATACCATTTGAAAACGACTAGGGAGCCGTCATTATCTCCAGTGAAGATTATCTTATGGGGTGCTCCGATACTCTTGTTGTCCCATGTGAGGGTATATGAGTATGTATTGCCGCTCACTGTTCCGGTTACCGGTATTCCATCTACAGTCCAAGTAGGCTCGTCCATTGGCTCGGAAGTGGTTATTGAATATTCAATTGTCTCGGTAATGGTGTCGTTAACATAAATATAGTCAACAATCTGCTCGGGTTCCCATGATAGGATAATACCTTTTTCGGTCCCTGTTTTAACGGTGACTTTCCAGGTAATTGTATCGCTACCATTGGAATTTGTAGCATTCACCCTTACTTTTTTTATGCCGGTAGTGTCCCAGGATGTACTGAAGAAATCATAATTGTTATTTTGGTCAGCATTATCAATAGACCAGTTCCAGGTGTCTATAGTCTGGTTAGCAGTTACATTGAACTTAATAACCTCATTTACATTGAGGATTATTTCCAGGTCATTATCATTGGTCTTATTGTTATACCATGAGGTTATGTCAGGACCGGAAACATCTGTCTCAGTCTCCTGTTCCTGAACTGTGACGTTCCAGGTAATTGCATCGCTACCGTTCGAATTTGTCGCATTAACGCTCACGTTTCTTACCCCTGCCGTGCCCCATGAAGTAGTAAAGTTATCAAAGTTGTTATTGGGTACATCAACATTATCAATGGACCTGTTCCAGGCATCTATGCTCTGGTTGGCAGTTACATTGAACTTGATGGTCTCACTGGTATTGATAATTATGTCCAGGTTACTATCATAGGTCTTATCGTTGTACCACGTGGTTATTTCAGGACTTGAAGCACTGACAGGTAATACCAACATTGCTGTTAAAAGCAATAAAGCCACAAATTTCATTTTTTTCACCTACAAGACTCCATGCACGGTATCAATATAAACATGTCGAGAGTTTAATAGGGTTTATTTGTGTTTTTATCGTTTATTTTAGTTTATTTTTAGTTTTTATTGGTTAAAACATTTTTAAAACGTTCAATATAGATTAATGCATACATTATATAAAAAAAACATTGAATTTTCCGTTATTTATTATTATTGAACAATAATATGATTCCTACCAACAAATCACTTTTTCCGAATTAAATATCAAATCCATAATCTCATCATAATCAAGCAATTGTATCCAGGTCTTGACCCCCCTGGCCACCACATCTGCTTTTGAGGCATATATGGCTACATCCAGCCCCAACTCATCGCAATCAAGCACCCCGTCCTGCATCAAAAGTACCGATATGCTTTCGAATTTAATCTGCTCTTGTATGATGTCAAGCGCAATATCATCACCATGATGTTTGATGATATGGAGTATTCCTACCATGGTATTACCACATCACTTTTGGCCAATATCTTTGCGATCTCAATTTTATCAACGGTTTCGATACCATCCCGTAAATCCGTTTTGTACCTCTTGATGGCACCCCGCTCTGCCAACAGTTTGATCTTCATTATACTAAATGCTTCAAATTCCTGTTCAAGGTCAGGTGCATCAAGGATAGTTGGTTGTATTTTGCCGCCACTTATCACCCCGGGCCCTAAGAATATTACCGTAACCACATTGTCCTTCAGGGTTGCACCCACACACATCCTGAGGCTTTCCTTGTTCCTGATAGTCCTGATGGGCGCATGTCTTATGATAACCGCAACATTCTTTTTCATATCAATCACCTAAAACGTCAGGAACCTGTCACTCCCATTGGCAAGTAAAGCCAGATCATACTGGCTACCCCACTGCACACCCTCCACCTTCTTAAGCCCGCGCTGCGTGGCATTATGTGCGCACAATGAAAGTTCAACACCATCATTTCCAAGATCCAGCAATGGCTGGTACAGTATGTTGTAAACACCGTCCGCCATCATGAAGATGCCCACATGGTGCCCCTGTTCCCGGGCCGCCTTGCTCAGGTGGATAACACTGTGGGTGTTCTGGTGGGATGGGGGTGTAGTCAGCAGTATTCCCAGTTTCATAGTCATCATACTGCAATACTGGACTAAAAGAGTTATGCCTTTTCTACAAAGATCAGGTATTCCCCGTCCTGCTGCTCAACTGCAAGCAGTTTGTTGCCGCTCTTCTTAGACCACTGGTCGATATTCTGGGGGGCTACCGGGTCATCAGCTATTATCTTTAGTATCTCACCCGGCTCGAGCGCATCAACCTGTTTCTTGGTGCGGACCAGGGGGTAGGGGCAGCATTCGCCCCTGACATCCAGTTCATAATCGGCTGCAATATCTGTCACTACTTTCACCTGTTTTATTTTAGGTACCTGATACTATAATACCAGAGTAACCTCACTTTCCAGGATACGGTCAGTCAGTTCACTGATATTGGTCTTTTTAATACCTTCAATGATCTCGCTATCCTTGATACCCCGCTTCGTAAGATCCTGTTCCAGTACATAGAAGTCATACAGTTCCAGGTTGTTCTTGATCTCATTCTCCAGGGGTGGGATGTTCTTGCCCCAGCGTGCTACGTCACCGTACCCGGTCTGCTGGCCCGTGACCACTGCATGCACTGCACCGCTCACGAATGTGATGCTGGCCTCGTTGTCGGCCGCTGCCTGGGTGGCTGCCAGGGGAATGGCTCCGAACACTTCTTCCTTCCCGTATGGCGGCTGGGTTACGATTATGTTGACTTTCTTGCTCACTTGTATCACCCCAATAATATGGTCTTATCAGATTCAGCTATCCATTCGGCCAGGTCATACAGTCCGCCAATGACCACGCCTTCGGTCTGGGTCTTGGTCACACCCCTGCTGTCTGTACATTTAATGCAGGCAATGGCATCGGTCTTTGGTTTTTTCAATCCTTTTTTCAGCACATCTGCGAAGAGCTGTTCCACGGACGGGTACTCCTTAGGTACCTGGTCCTTGTTCCCTATCACTGTGGAATCAAGGTAGTTGAAGAAGTTTACTGTTATCCCTTTCTCCCTGGCAGCATGGGCCAGTCTCAGCAGCGTGAAGGGTGCCTCATCGCCGTAGGGACCGCGTATGGATATGATCGTAAGTTGCTTACCTTCTGTCATTTTCTTAACCTCCTTAAAACCATGCCGTCCTGTCATAGTCGTCGACTATGAAATCCAGCAGGGTCTCTATCTCCTTGATCTCCACGCCATCGATCAGCTTGTCATAGATACCTCTTGACAGTACGCTTTTATCATCAGCGAATACTCTGACACCCTTCTGCTGCAGGGTAGCAATGCGCTGTCCGAATTCATGTTCCCGGGCCGCTGTAACACCGTCCTCTATCAGATAGAGGGAGACGTCCGCGCCTTTGTTCTTTGCCTCATTAGCCACGTCAATCACCAGTTCAGGTGTTTCGGTGGTGAACGGGTCCTTGGTCAATACGAGTAGTAAATTTGTCATATTTTTTCCTCATTGAAATTTATCATACCTTTACATTTTGATGGTATTTCCTTTTTATATCTTCAGTATATATGGGTCAGTAAAGGGGCAACACTTACCCCAGCAGTGCTTCAATGTCCCTGTCCTCGTCCCTGAACTCCCTGCAAAGCTTCTGGTTCTCATGCAGGTACAGGGTCGCATCCCGCTCCACCTGCCACATGAAATCCTCATCCAGTTTTGGGCCGCTACCATATCCAGGACATTCGTCAATGGGTTTCAAGTGCAGTATGGGTTCATCAGCCTGCACAACTCCAGATATCTCGAATGGGAGCAGCCTGCACACCAGGGGTTTGAATCCGTATATGGAACACTTGCAATCATCGTCCAGGAAGATGCAACCGTTGTTGCCAGTCTTCAGAAAAAGCCTGACCTTGTCGTCATCAAAATCTGCGAACTCGCTCCAGTCAAGTCCGCGCCGCTGTGCTATCGTCTTCACATCAAAGATGGTAAGCGGATTGCTGCGCCTGCAGCATGTTGCCCGGCAGTCCTTGTAGTCGCATTCCCACTGCTCCACGTTCTGGGATATCTTTATCA
Source organism: ANME-2 cluster archaeon (assembly GCA_023544605.1). GTDB lineage: Archaea > Halobacteriota > Methanosarcinia > Methanosarcinales > Methanocomedenaceae > Methanocomedens_B. The sequence goes on from JAMJFQ010000071.1 coordinate 5,079, forward strand.
TGATGACCTTTACCCGCCACTGACCGCAGGCAGTATTGATATCTCGTCGCTGCCAGTTACCGGAGTATCCAGCCCTAACAAGTGCCTGATATCATCGCCATTTACGTAGACGTTCACGAACCTGCGTACTTCACCATTTTCAAATATCCTTTTCTCGAACTCGGTACCAAACTTGTCCACAAGTTCGTCAAACACAGCTTTCACGGTTGTATCACCCAGCTCCAGAGTGGTTTCCCGTGTGCCTGTGACGCTGTTCAGCGCTGATGAGAATCGTACTTTTACCATTTTTCTTTTCACCTCTGTTATTTACGTATTACTTATTCTGATATATTGTGATTATGTTGACTATTGGGCCACAACCAGTTGTTCATACTGTTTCTCGAACTCACCGAAGGTAGGCTTGATGGCCTGGGGCATCTTGATGTGTTGTATCAAAGTATCCTGGGCCTTGAGACCGTTTCCTGTCACATAGACCACGGTACGCTCGTCAGGGTCGATACGTCCTTCTTCGACCAGTTTCTTGAGACCGGCTACTGTAGTGCCGCCGGCGGGTTCTGTGAATATGCCTTCGGTGCGGGCCAGCAGGAAGATGGCATCGATGATCTCATCGTCTGTGGGTGACGCGGCATACCCGCCGCTGTCCAGTATGACGTTCTTGGCATAGTAGCCGTCAGCCGGGTTGCCGATAGCAAGACTGTGGGCTATGGTATTCAGTTCACGTATGGGTATGACTTCTTTGTCTTCCCGCACCGCGCATGAGATGGGAGAGCATCCAAGGGGTTGTGCACCCGAGACCCTGATATTGCTGCTGTCGATCAGGCCCAGCTTTGCCAGTTCATCATAACCGCGCTTTATTGAACACAGCAGTGCGCCACTGGCCAGGGGAGCCACGAAATGGTCCGGGGCTTGCCAGCCCAGCTGCTCTGCGGTCTCGAAGGCTAACGTCTTTGACCCTTCTGTGTAGTAGGGGCGCACTGTGATATTGACGAAGGCCCAGTCCGGATGCATGTCTGCTACCTCGCTGGCCAGGCGGTTGGCATCGTCATAGGTGCCTTCCACTGCGATGATATTGGGGTTGTATGCGCTCATCTGGGTGATCTTGCCCAGTTCGATACTGGAAGGTATGAATATGTATGCCGGAAGTCCTGCCTTGGCACCGTGGGCAGCCACTGCCGAAGCGAGGTTGCCGGTAGATGCACATCCGATGGCGGTGGCACCGAACTCTCTTGCCTTGGTGACTGCCACTGAGGTTACGCGGTCCTTGAAGCTGTTGGTGGGGTTCACTGACTCGTCCAGGATGTAGAGTTCTTTTAAGCCCAGTTCCTTGCCTAGGTTCCTGGCGTGGTGGAGCTTGTTGAAACCTGCACCCAGGTCAACGTAGTCTGTGCCTTCCACGGGCAAAAGGTCGGCATATCTCCAGATGGAGTTGGGGCCTTTCTCGATCTTTTCTCTGCTGATATGCTCTTTGATGTACTCCCAGTCATAATTGACTTCCAGGGGCCCGAAGCACTCATAGCATGTGTTTTGTATATTGGCAGGGTACTCTGCACCGCATTCCCTGCATTTTAAACCAATAACGTGAGACATATGATTTTCACCTTGGATGTACTAATGTTATAACGAATATATAATATTTGCGGTGTTAAATTATAACTATGGGTAATATAGGTGCTGTTTGCCTTAATAGTATAAATCGATCTTGTTAATGGTGTAAACAAAACAAAAGGAAAGACAAAACATTTAATGTTCCAAAATAAGATTTCATTATGAAATACTGGGGGATTAATTTCTTTACCTTAACTCTGCTTTTTAGGGAATATATTCAATCCAAGTTTTTCCCAGGATTCATGTACTCGTTTCATAGGCACGTAGCCATTGACTCGGACCATAGCAAGTGAATACACCGCTTTCCAACATTCAGGAAATGCTTCTTATATAGTGGTTTGAAGGATCTTATTGATTCATGCAATAACATCGAGTTGCCGTATTCAGTGATATTTTTGATATCAGATGATTCTCCTTTTTTCTGCTTATTTGATTTTATGAGTCCTTTTTTTATGTCAAGTTTACCAAGGTATTTTGAGGTCTTTTTCGGTTTTTTGTGTTCTTTGTCCCAGTAAGTCGTTGAGTAATATACGTGGTGACTGTTGCCGATCTGCTTTACTTCAAGACATTTCGTGCCCTGTTTTCTTTGCTCTTCTACCCATTCTTTTGCCCATTGCTCTCTATTCAGTAATTCGGGAATACTATTAGATAGATATTTCTAAATAATCAGGTGGCTAAGACAACAATATATAAAATGAGAATGAGCTAATCCCTATTTCAGCGGAGTTAAGGGTTAAAATGAAAACCATCCTCATTATAACTATTAGTATTATTTTTTAAATAATATAATTTCCAGTTGAAATAAAGGGCCGCTGTTAAATATAATTGAAAATGATGTACAATTACAGTGATATTGAGTATTTTTTACTGTAACATCCATCTTTTTGGCATCCATCTCGATGCTGTATGTTCCATCCCGCAGCCCCACTTTATTAAGGAGCGCTGTGGCTTAACTGTGTAAAAACGGGGGCATAGTGAGTATTAATAGGGCTTTATTAACAATGAAGATGAATTATTTTGAGCATTCAGTGGCACAGTCCCATAATCCAGTTATGTAATACAAAGTTGTAATATCATCACAATAAATACATAATTTATTTGTAATATAAAGTGATGATATTACTTTGCATCAAACATGACAACAATAAACAGCACCCTTAATAACTTTTCCGAAATCCCAATCTTTCATAACGTTTTCAGTGGATTTGGCAATGAATACGAATATACAGAAAATGAGATTTTCCGCAAGAAAATCCTCCCTTCGGTCGGATTAACTTGAGTACATAATCTTATAAATTATATACAACAAGAAAAAACCACCACAATGCCCAAAATGTGCTAATAATATGGTGCATAATGGTTTTAACAGCTATACCAAAAAAGGTCTGGGCACCATAAAAA
>JAMJFQ010000072.1 GCA_023544605.1 ANME-2 cluster archaeon
CCATCCGTTAATTGATGAAATATGCCTGATGGCAAGTCATAGCTGGTCTGTTTAGTAAAAAAACACAGAGAACACCCACCTCCTACGGAGTTGAATGCTGCTACGGCTGCAAGGCGTGCAGGTCACAGAGTATATGGGGAAGGATACAATACCGTTCACTCTGTAATTCAAATTTAACCGAAGATAAACGCTGATAAACGCAGATAGTGGTTATATGCGGTGTTATTTTTAAATATTGATTGAATTTAGTGATATTATTGATTTTTAAAGCGCATATGTGCTCATCCGTGGTTCCAAAAGTCAAAACTAAAAATATATACTTTAACAGACCTGGCAGCACTCCACATACAACTTCTCACATTCACTGACCACATCAGCAATCTCAATCTTATCCTCGTAGAAGTCAGCAATTTTGTTCCCGCCGCGCGAAATGATCTTCATTAAATATAATTAGTGTAACAATTATAATAATAGTTTAACCAATAAATCTTAAATATCATCCAGATCAAAAACAACAAAGCCTTTTTCCTTCAATTTCTCCTTTCCTTCAATCTTCTTTGCAGCAAGACCAAAAAACCCTCTCCTCTTACCCTTATTCCAATTAACCTGTTCAGCCTTAATTTCAAGTTCTCCAAGGATTTTTAACGACTGCTTCAAAGTAAGCGTCTTCCACTTGCACTCTATAAATAAAACCTCCCTGCTCTCATCATTCACAACAAGAAGGTCAATTTCAACCTCTTTATGCCACCATTTATTAATCCCTGTATATTCAAAAGGAATCTCAACACAGTTCCACCCCACCATTTTTTCAACCAGATATTCAAACCGTCTACCGCAGTAGCTATTGAAATCCGTCTCAACTTTGCCCCTCACCATAGTCTTATTTCCTGCCTCAAGCAATCCCCTATTGGTGTACACGAACCTGAACCAGAAGTCAAAATAATCATCAATGATCACATATATCCCGCCTTTTCTCTTGTGAATTGGCAGGATATGCCGTATAATATGCAAATTCTCAAGCGTATTCAGGTACTTTGAAAGATTGGCCTTATCCATATTTGTAGCCGAATATAGTTTTCCAAGGGAATTATATCCCAGGGACAGTTTCTTGAGAATAAGCGCATATATCCACTGCTCACGAAACTCTTGTTTCAGCAAAAAATCTGCTTCTTCATAGAGATACTCACCTTTAGACAGGATGTGCTCTTCCATATTTTCAAAAACTGTTTTACTGTTATCCCATTTGTTAAGATATGCAGGAATCCCACCCAACATGAAAATTGTATTAAGTACATCTTCTGTATTGTATTCTGGCAGGAATTTTTTGACAGATTCTGTCTGTAATTGTGTAACTTCCCATTGCCCTGTTCTTCTTCCAAAGAGGGGGGACCTGACTCCAAGTACTTCTGTTTCCATTAAACTAACACTTGAGCCGCAAAGAATAAGCATGACATTTTTTGTTTTCAGTATCTGGTCCCAGATTTTCTGGAACAGTGATGGTACGGCCCTGTCAACTTCTATCAGGTAGGAGAATTCGTCTATTACGATTATTGTCTTTTTAGTATCATCAAGAAATTCTGAAAGAGCCTCGAACATTTCAATCCATGTATTTGATTCAAGTTTTGAGAACAGGGGAATATTTAATTGTTCGGCAATGCTTTGCTTAAATTCATTGAGATTTTCATGTGTCGTATCTTTTGAAGCAAGGAAATAGGCACCATGTTTGCCTTTTAGTGATTGTTGTATAAGTTCGGTTTTACCGACCCTTCTTCTGCCATAGATGACTATGAATTCCGGGGATGAACTGTTGTAGCAGTTTTCCATGAATTCCAGTTCAATTTCCCGGTTGATAAATTTTGGTGGCATGATTATTATACTTTGTTTACCAATTATTAACTTTATCGGTTTTTCTGTTGGTATCAATTAATTAGCCACCCACCGCCGCCCTGCCAGCACTCCACCACCGTACAGCCTGGCAACAGCACCAGAACCGGACAGTTTGGTAAGTGAAATTGTCGGGCGGCTGGCTATCAGTTCATTGCGAAGTGCAGAGTGCGCTGAGGAACGCAGAGGCGGGGTACAATGCAGCGTTTACTCTTTAGTTCGAATTTAACTGCAGATGGACGCAAATAAACGCAGATGGCAGGTTGCTTTTTATTTTGCTCACCCCAAAGAGAGCAAAGTTCGCAAAGACAATATAGCCGTAACTTTGCGTCCTTCGCGTGTTTTGCGGTGCGGTCGTGCTTTGATGTAAATGTATCGGACTTTGAAGTGTTTGAAATTTATTTATTACCTTTTTTCAATACCATCAGCTTTATCTTTTCAATCTCAACTTGACAACTGCCGAGAACATCTGGGGGATGACCTTTTTCAAATCCAGTTTTGAGCCTTCCCTGTGCCGCCATTCCACTGGCACCTCAACGATATTATACCCGTGCTGTCCCAGCCGCCAGAGTAGTTCCACGTCAAAGGCATAATCAAAGGTCTGTATCTCGCCAACCACTTTGCGGGCAGCTTCTCCCCGAAGTACCTTGCAGCCGCACTGGGTATCCTTGAAAGGCAAGCTGAACAGCAACTTCACCAGAGCATTGAAACCCCGGCTGGCAAGAATCCTGTGTCCTGGCTGGGCCGTATGTATCACTGACTCGGGCAGGTACCTGGATGAGATGACGCAATCAATGCCTCCTGCGGCCATATCCACCATCCTGCCTACATCATGGGGTGGGACTGCTCCGTCTGCATCCACCACCGCGATCACATTTCCAAGCGCCTTCTTAATGCCAAGGAGAATCCCGCCACCTTTACCCAGTTTAACAGGGTGGGGGAGGGACCTGATCGTTGGATGCGTGCCTGCAAATTCCTCTACAATATCGTTGGTGCTGTCAGTACATCCATCCATGACCACCAGTATCTCGTGGGAGATGTCTGAAAAATATCGATCTAATTCGTTCAGAGTATCAAGAATGCGTTTTTCTTCGTTATAGGCAGGTATGACAATGGAAACCATATCCTGTTTATGTGTCACAGCCATTGAAACGCACCGAAAATTGGATAATAGCCCGGCACGGATTCGAACCGAGGTCCGGGGATCCAGGGCCCCCAATGATTGACCACTACACTACCGGGCTGCGACTATCTCAATAACACTTGTTACCTATAAGTCTAACGGATAAATGAATGAAATAATCGGATATACTATTATATACCAAACCGACCAATTAACAAAGGGAAGTACTTAAAAAATTAAATGTAGGAGGATACATATGAATCTTAGATTTGTAATTGGAATAGTGGGATCTATATTCCTGTTGATTTTTTTGAGCGGCCCGGCCCTTTCAGTAATGGGCGGACCACCCGGAACCGGACTGGGACATCGCACAATGGATGGCTGGAATGCATCTGACATGATGATGCAAGGTAGTGAAAAGCGCGATGGTGCAGGGATACAGGGTATGGGATTTATGCTCAGTGGTGCAGGAATATATGGTCAGTATATTACCTTTGAAGTGGACAATGAGACCGGGGCAATAACCAGTTATGGAATTGCGGGCATAGACATATTTGATTCTATTGAAATCGATGGGTTCGATTATGATGACACCAAATCCCGGGCCAGTGGACCTGTTACCTTATTGACCGATGTCGACGGTACGACGATGGTCCAGGTGCATGACAACCCGTCCGCAGTTATTAACTTACGAAGTGAGGATGATTATACTGTCAACTTCGATCTGGCAGAAAATGTGAGTATTTCTGAAGATGAGGATATGGTAATTATCGAAACCGAGGACATTGAGATGTATATAGTCTGCAGTACCGGGTCTTGCGGTGTTACTGTGGACGATGATATCGTATCCATTGATGCGGCCGGGACCAGTGCCGTAGTGGTGCGAGCCATCCCGGTCAATATGGGGTCATCAGGTGAGATGCACAGGACATTTGCCAGGGAGATGTCCAGGAACCGGGCCGGTGCAGAAGTCTGCCTGGGCGAGGGCGGTTCGATCAGTGTGGTGAACTACTCACAACGGATGCGGGTGCAAATGCAGTCAATGACAAATGAAAGGATACAACTTCGTGTGAATAGTACTGACCCTGAGGGTAAGATGATAGCTTTCAACCTGGATAACACTTCATTGATGCTGAAAGAGTGGGACAGGCTAAGGATACTTTTTGACGGCGAACCCATGCAGTGCGTCGATGATCCTGTTGAGGTGTTCAATGCCACACAAGCCAGGTGTTACCTATCCTACGAGTCAAGAGAGCGCGTACAGATAATGATGTATATACACGAATTCTCGGAGCATACCATCGATATCGTAGTAGAGTCGGAAGCAACAGCAGATGCAACGGCAACACCTTCAACAGGAATACCAGGATTTGGAGCCGTGCTGGGTATATTTGCCGTATTACTGAGCTGGATACTATATCAAAGAAGCAAACAATAAATGAAAACAAGGGTTATGGAGTTGGGACTTCTCCCAACTCTAGAACCTGCCTTCGGTAAGGCTTAGATGGTCTTTTTCAATTTCTATGATAGCTGTGAATACCTCTTTTATCCGCTCTTCGGTGGCCTCGCCCAGGAACTGGGTATAGTGGTCTATTGCGTTTGCTTCCCGCTGGTGTGACTCTGCCAGGTTGCCCACGTTCTCATCACTGCACATATCCTTATCCCTGCTAATATCTGGTGTGGGGACCTTCAGTTCCTTTGCAATGGTTGAAGCGTGTTCGGACTCTATCTTGCCCAGTCTCTTGAACATGGTTGCATCAGTTACATTATCTGAGCGACCAGCAGCACAGAAATAGAATTCGGCATTGCTCACCTCAAGTTTTAGTGCCTCTTCAAGATTATTGCGAGAAACAGCGGTCAAGGTGTATTCCGGAAGTTCGAAATCCTTTGCCTCTATCAGGTATGGTTGGTGCGCACCGCAGAACGGACAGTGTGTGGGCGGTGCATCACCCAGATACCCTTCCTGGCATATCTTGCATTTAAATACTTTCATATTATTACCCCAGTGTTCTTTGCTGTTATAGAAATTAAAACCTTTCGATAACCATGAATTGACTGCTATGTCCACAAAACCTTAAAATAATATAAAATCCAAGTAGTTGACACTTAGTGTAAAATAAATCCACAATAATTAAAAACATATTGCAGCATAGTGATTGCAATCCTAAAATAATTTATATATCTAGAGGCGATTAACTTTAGTTCAAATTCATTCAATCAATTAACGGTGAAATTTAAATGACGAATTACGGAACCCTACTCTTGAACAGTACGCTTTTGTTCAGTCTTCTGTCCATAGCACTGCTTCTGTATCGTGAATATTCGGGTGTGGAAGATATCACCAAATCGGCCAGGTGGACCATCAGGATATCTGCACTGCTATCGACACTTTCCATGGTGTTGCTGATAAATTATTTCCTGACATCTGATTTCAGGTTCATTTATGTAACCCAGAATTCATCTACCCTGCTCAGCACCTTCTACCAGCTCGCTGCTACCATAGCAGTGCAGGATGGTGCAATGGTGTTCTGGGCGGCACTCGTATTCTTGCAGGCCCTGTGGATAAGTGAGCGGTACGATCTGGATTCACCTTTCTTCAGGAGAATGCAGATAATCATGCTGTCTGTTGGTGCCATATTTATCTATGTCATTGTGTACAAGTCCAGCATGTATCCGTTCCAGACCTGGTTCGACCTCTGGGGCAGTCAGTACAACTTACCGGTAGATTACGCATTCGCAGAAGGAGCTGGACTGCGACCTATACTAAAAGACCCGATAATGGCCATCCACCCGCCTTTACAGTTCGTGGCCTATGCCACCACACTGATACCCTTTGCTGCCGCCCTTTCATACCTGATAACCCCGGGTGTGGGCAAACAGTGGGAGAGAGTACAGCGTCAGTGGATACGTATCTCCTGGTTCACCATGTCAGTTACACTGGTGGTAGGCGGCGCATGGATATACGGGCTGGCCCAGTGGGGTAACCTTTCAGGCACAGGTAATATCTGGGCATGGGACCCTTACGAGACCACCCCCTTCCTGGTCTGGATGATAACAACCATTTTCATTCACATGGCTTATAAATACAGGACCAGGGGCGCATATGAGAACCTGACACCTATGTTCGCGACTCTTACTTTCACCAGTTCACTATACGCGGGCTGGGTGGCACGCAGCGGTTCGGTATCATCCACCCATGATGTGGGTGCACTGCCAAGTGGAAGTATATTCTTCTGGACGACTGTACTGCTGCTGGTCGGAGTGGCAGTATTGACATTTATGCGGATAAAGGACGCGAAGGATGAGGAAGGAGTAGGCGGACCCCTGCTTTCCGAATCAAACATATTTGACCTCACAGCTATCGTGTTCGTGATACTTTCTTTCATTGCTTTCTTTGGCATCACAGCACCTATCTATTCAAAGCTTGTGATGAACCTTAACGCCAGTCCTACAGAACGGGAGTTCTTTAATACGCTGGCGTACCCGTTCACCATGTTGTTGATGCTGATTATAGGTGTATGCCTACCCTATAAGTCCATAGTGAAGAAAATAGGGGAGCAGAAGTATTTCATGGTCGCGGCTGTTGTTTTGCTGTTTAGCATTATTCTTGCCTTCATAATACCCGAGGGGCGGCCCGAATTCTATGTGATAAACCATGCCAGTCTGTTCTACCGGTCCACTTCGGGGTTCACCCAGATGCTGGGAAGCATATCACTACTGAGCTACGCACCGATATTCATTTTCTCGCTGCTGGCTATCTTATATAAGTTCACAATAGACACGAGAAATACAGAGGATAAGAAAAAGCTGCTTAAACCTGCAGGGGTCACCCTGATACACCTTGGGACTATTATCCTGCTGTTGGGTGTTATTGTAAGCCAGTCCTTTGATGTGACCTATCGGGTCAATTATGCTGATGCCCAATTGGGGAATACACAATATTTCAGTGTCGGTATGCTTGACGATTTCGGTACGAATAGAGACTACAGCGACCAACCGCTGGGCTTCCAGTTAATACCTGCTGATACCGGCGGTCCAATTCATAGGGAGGCAACCGATGACAGGATGGTAGAGGGATTGACCAAGAATACGTTCTATGTCAACCTGTACAGAGATGGTCAGGTCATATCTACTGGTGCAGTGCGCTACTGGATCGAGCTATATGACGAGAACCTGGACGGTACACCTGAACGGGTTGAGTGGACCGAGATTATGGATGATGAACAGCTTCTTACGACTTATCATGTAAAGTATGGTGGGCGGGCAGGCAGTGGCTACAATTTCGTGGTCAAAGAAATTCCACTTATCAGTTTCGTATGGATCGGGTCTGCATTGATGTGTATTGGTTCCCTGCTGGCATTTGCTCATCAGCAGATGTTCAGTGCAAGTGTTAAAGTGCCCGAACCAGGGCAGCGGGCTGCTCCTGTTAAGAAAGCAGCGAAAAAGAAGCCTGTGGCTGCTAAAAAGAGTGCGAGCAGAGCTGCAGATAAGTATGAAAAGATGTTGATGGACGAACTTGAGGCCGAAAAGTAACTACGGCCTCATTGTTTTTTTTATTGGTGAAGGTTTTTTTAAAATCGCATCAATGCCATGTGGCTGAGCTGGGGGCATACATGGCAGCGGTTGAAGTGTATGTAAGCTGTAGCATGGATGTATGGTTAACTCACCGCAGAGAATCAGAGGGCACAGAGGAATTTGTTGCATTAACTTTTCTTTCTTTGTGTTCTTCGTTGAATATAGTACAAATAATATATTTTAACAGCTATGGCAACACTCCACACACAACAACTGAATCCAAATTTCCCAGCCAACATCCAGCGCATGTCCACTCGCACGCAGACACCTTTGTAGGAGTGAGGCAGGAATCAGATTTATAGCAGGTACTTTATTTCACATTCCCGACTCTCCGAACCCAGGCAACATAAATCAAACAAGGTTGGCTGCCACCGTGCTGCCCTATCGGGCAGCGGTGGCAGGGACAGTTGAATAGCCAACCAAATGCCTGTTTTTTTAATGCAATTCGAGCCCCCCACCTCCAACCACCCA
>JAMJFQ010000073.1 GCA_023544605.1 ANME-2 cluster archaeon
CTGGCTGACATCAGCTGCGGTATAGGGGGGCAGACCGTTTGCTTTGCAGATGAATGCGGCAGGGTCTATGGAGTGGACATAGATGGTGAAAGACTGGAGTGCGCCCGGCGCAATGCTGGAGTGTACGGGGTCGATAATATCACTTTTATTGAGGGCGATGCCCTGTCACCACAGGTGGTAGAGCAGGTTGCCGATGCCGACATTATTTTCAGTGACCCGGCCCGGCCTGCCACTGAAGAGATGCGCCAGACCGATAGCCTGCGGCCGGGAATACCAATGGTACTGGAGGCATACAGGGATATTACTGACAGCTTTGCTTTTGAGGCGCCGCCACAGATACCGCCTGAGCGGATTGATTTTGATTGCGAAAAGGAGTATTTAAGTGTAGATGGGCAGTTGAACCGGCTGACGCTGTACTTCGGGCCGCTGAAAAGCTGCCATGCTTCGGCGGTGGTGCTGAAGGGCAATGACGTCCATAAATTAGAATCCCGGGATAAGGTACCTGAAATAGGTGAAGTGGATGAACCGGGTACGTATGTTTATGAACCGGACCCAAGTGTGGTAAAGGCCGGATTGTTGGGGGAACTGGTTTCCAAATCGGACCACAGGCCGGACCTTTTGAATATTGATGCGAAACGCAGTCTCCTCACGTCAGACACCCCAATACACTCACCGTTTTTCAAGAACTGGTATATAATGCTGGGCAGGGTCCCGCCTGACTGCACCATGCTAAATGATCTCCTGAGAAAACAGCATATCGGAAAGGCCGTATTACGGTTCAATGTGTCTCCTGATACGTACTGGGATATCAGGAACCGGGTTGAACAGGGCCTGAAAGGTGAGAAGACAGTCCATTTGTATGAGATATCGGGCCTGATCTACATTTTTGAAAAAATATCCTAACTTGACTGTCCTAACTTGTCTGTGATACATAGATCACAGCGATAAGTACCAGTAACAGCATGATCCAGAGCACCAGGGCGATCTGGGTGGCCTTCCTGGCCCTATCGGCATCCCAGTATTTACGGGGCCTGATCCCCTGTAACAGAAATGTCATCACCCCTGCCAGGTTGATGCAGATCAGGTTTGTCAACACCAAAAGCAGCGCCCCCAGTGATAATACCCAGTGCCCAGACCCCATCAACATGCCGAGCACCACCAGCGGGGGGAGCAGTGCCACAGCCACCATAACCCCGATCAGGGCGCTGGACACTCCCGAGGTCAGTGAAAGTGCGGCCGCACTGCCGGCAGCCAGGGCCAGCAAGATATCTCCCAGGCTTACTTTTGTCCTGGAGAGGATCTCAGGAATGTCAGGGTTGACCTTGAGTAAATATCCCGCCAGTACGGCAAAGGACAGGGAAGTAAAAATGCCGATGATATTGGCCTTCATAGCTCTGCGGGCAAGGTCAACGTCACCAAGGGTGGTGGCCAGGGACATAGCCAGGTTGGGACCCAGCAGGGGTGCTATCACCATCGCCCCGATGATCACTGCGACGTTGTCCTGCAGGATGCCGATAGCAGCGAGCATGGATGAGAGCAAGGTAAGTACTATAAAGACCCATGTGAGCTTTATTGTCTGATCAATATCTGAATACAGTTCTTCTCGGCTAATCCTGACTGGTTTTTTATTAGAATTATCATTTTGCTTTTTTTCTTCTTTCTCTTCTACAGTCTCTTTTTTTGGTGGTTCTGGACGAGGTAGGGTAGCCTCAACGGGAACCAGGAAAATCCGGTAACCTTCTACCCTTGAGATATGTTTTTCCAGCAGGTCCACAATATTCTGGGTCTCTTCTGTCGGGACAAGAATTTTGATATGGACCAGGTCCTTTGTGAACCGCTCCTGCCAGATATCTAACACTTTAAACTCTTTTAATGCCTGTTGCACACGATATTCATCTTTTGGAGGTAGAAAAATTTCAATTAATCGCAGAGCCATATTTTTTCCTTTTCTTATATTATATGGATAAAGGGTAAATCAGAACCTGTATACCCATTTCATTTACAACCACTTTTTCTTTTTGAAATACAATGACATCGAGAATCCTATACCAATCATGACGATCCATACGAGTGGATAGCTCCACTGCCATCCAAGTTCTGGCATATATTCAAAGTTCATTCCATAAACACCAGCTATGAAAGTCAGCGGTATGAATATTGTTGCAATGATAGTCAATACTTTCATTACTTCATTCATTTTATTGCTGACACTGGATAGATAAATATCAAGCATCCCTGAAACCATATCCCTGAATGTTTCTATTGTGTCAATGACCTGAATTGTGTGGTCGTAGACATCTCGCAAGTAAATGGTAGTAGATTCCTGAATTAAGGAAGATTCCCCCCTTTCCAGGCCGCTGAACACCTCTCTTAAAGGCCACACAGATTTTCGCAGGAATATCATCTCCCTTTTCAGTTCGTGAATGGTCTGCAGGGTCTGAGGTACTGGATTGGTCACCAGTTCTTCTTCTATTTCCTCGATCCTTTCTCCCAATTTCTCAAGGATAACAAAATAATGGTCCACTATGGCGTCCATCAATGCATAGGCAAGATAATCGCCCCCCATCTTCCTGATACGACCCTTTGATTTTCTAATCCTCTCCCTCACAGGATTGAAGATATCACCTTCTCCTTCCTGGAAAGATATCACGAAATTCGAACCAAGGATAAAGCTCACCTGTTCTGCCTGGATTATATTTTTAGCTTCTTCGAACAGGAGCATTTTCAGTACTATAAATATATAAGAATCAAAATCCTCACATTTGGGCCGCTGTCCGGTATGCAGGATATCTTCCATAACAAGAGGGTGCATCTCGAATAGCTGTCCCACCTTCTCAATAATATTGACCTCATGAAGACCGTCAATGTTTATCCAGGTGACTGTAGGTGTTTCTTTAAAGGGGAAGCATTCTTCAACAGTCATTGCCTCCTTTTCTTCAAAATGTGCTTCATCGTAATCAATGATGCAAATCTTTACCGTCTCGACCTTTTTCTCTCCCACATGCTCAAGAGTACCGGGTGGAAGACCCGCTTTTCTGTGAACTTTCTTGAAAAATCTTGACAATCCTTCATCCTCCTTATTTATGGAGTTATCTATCACATTATATAATAGTTAAGCTGATGAAATCCTTTCAGGATGAACTCATATTAATAAATCAATATTTGATTGAGGACCCCTTAAGGGGCCTATATATTTATAACGTAATTCGGAGAGTGGTTAATATGGTTGAATCGCAAATATTGGATAGTGTATATGGAATGGTTGGTCAGTTGATTCATTTTATACCGATACTGATCGCAGTCATAGTATTGGTAGTTGTGGGATGGATATTGGGAAAGATCCTTGGTAAGGTTGGCTCGACCATCCTGGATAAGATGGGTCTGGATGACCTGATCGACAAGACTGCCATTGGTGGAATGATAGAAAAAGCTGAGATGAGTACGGTAGGGTTGTTTGCAGCCGTGATCAGGTGGTTTGTATACTTCATCTTTGCAATCATCATTATAGATGTTCTGGAAATCCAGATAGTGGCAGATTTCTTGACCCAGATAATTCTGTACATTCCTTTGGTTGTTTCTGCTGCAGTTGTGCTGCTCATAGGTCTATTGATCGTCGGTTTTCTTGCAGGATTGATAAAGAAGATACTCATGGCCACAGGTGTTGATGATAAGGTTATGGCAAGTGATGTAGGTGAATCGCTCAAGGCAAATGGAGTAACAGCTTCGGGTATAATAGCAGGTCTGATAAAATTGTTCGGGTATCTGATCTTCATCACAGCTGCTTCAGAGATACTCCAGCTGACCTTGATCACAAATTTCCTTATGGATGTAATAAATTATATACCACATCTGTTTACGGGTATTTTGATCCTGATAATAGGTTTGGTGGCCATAGATTTCATGATGGACTATCTCCAGGTTACCATGAAAGGAATGAAAGTGGAAGGTGCAGATGTAATGGTCCCGGTGTTGAAAGGGTTTTTGTTCCTGGTGGTGACCCTGATGGCCCTGGATACTATGCTGATAAATACCGGCATATTCTATATTTTCCTTGGACCCCTGGCCTGGGGATTCGCAATAGTAGTTGCATTCAAGTGGGGGATTAAAGAGGCTGCTGTGGCATATGCCCAGTCGAAAAAATAAACCTCTTTTTTCCTTTTTTCTTCTTTTCTTTTTAGATCTATGTAGGATTCAATACAGCCCCACAATAATCACAATCCTGCAGCACATCTTCCACGGTGGTCAGCACCTGTTCGTTGCGACTGCGGTCCCGGTACACCGTAATCCCTTTGCACCCCAGCGTATATGCCAGCCTGAAAGCCCTGTTCACGTCTTCTTTTGTTGCATCATGCCTGAAATTGATGGTCTTGGACACTGCATTATCCGCATATTTCTGGAAGGCAGCCTGCAACCGGATATGCCACTCGTATCCCATATCATGGGATGTGACGAACAGCTGCTGCACAGCTTTGGGCACATCAGGCATACCCTGAACGGACCCGGCACTGGCTATACGCTCCATCAATTCGTCTGAATAGAATCCTTCACTTCTTGCTATTTTTTCAAAGTAAGGGTTCGTGACCATCAATTTCTCCCCTTCCATTACGGTCTTCACATATGATACGGCATAGATAGGTTCGATACCGCTGCTGCATCCTGCGATGATGCTGATGGAACCTGTAGGTGCAATGGTAATGCGCGTGGCATTACGCACCGCTGGCCTGCCGGGTCTATTGTAAATACTACCATTGAAATTCCCGAACACACCCCGGCGCTGCGCTATCTTCTCTGATGCTTCAGCGGCCCGGCTGCAAATAAAGGTCATAACCTCCTCAGCAGCCTGTACTGCCTCAAGGGAATTATATGCAATACCCAATTGGATGAGCATGTCTGCAAACCCCATCACACCCAACCCTATCTTTCTATTTCCCTTGACCATCCGGTCGATATGCTCAAGCAGGAACTGCTCCAGGTCTATCACATTATCCAGGAACCGCACCGCAATATCCACGGTACGGCCCAGTTTATCATAATCGATTGTCTGATCTTTAACCATTTTATCAAGGTTGATCGAACCCAGGTTGCAGGCTTCATAAGGCAACAGAGGCTGTTCTCCACAGGGGTTCGTGGCCTCGATCGCCCCCAGCTCCGGTGTAGGATTATCCTGGTTGATGCCATCAAGGAAGATCAGGCCCGGTTCACCGCTCTCCCATGCTGATGCTGCAATGAGATCGAATATCTCGATAGCATCTTTGCACTCAGTGACCCCACCGGTCCGGGGATTTATTAGTTCATAGGATCCACCTGCTTCAAGCGCATCCATGAAAGTATCGGTCACTCCCACGGAAAGATTGAAATTGGTCAGCACACCAGGCTCGTGCTTCACGGTAATAAAGTCCACGATATCAGGATGGTCCACCCTCAGGATACCCATATTGGCTCCCCGGCGGCGTCCCCCCTGTTTGATGGCCTGGGTGGCGGCATCGAACACCTTCATGAAGGAGACAGGACCGCTCGCTATCCCGCCGGTACTCCCTACGATATCACCCTGTGGCCGCAGCCTGCTGAAACTAAACCCCGTACCTCCGCCGCTCTGGTGTATGATCGCAGCGTTCTTGAGGGTCTCGAATATCTCATCAAGGGAATCACCTACGGGAAGTACAAAACACGCTGCCAGTTGTTTCAGCCGTGTACCAGCGTTCATTAACGTGGGGGAATTAGGTAAGAACTCAAGATCAGACATGACCGAGTAGAACTCCTGCAAAGAATGGGTCACGTCCCCGTACACTTCGTCTGCAGATGCCACATACCTGGCAACCCTGCCAAACATTTCATCAGGTGTTTCGATCACCTTACCGTGTTCGTCCTTTAGCAGGTACCTGCGCCTTAGCACCTTGAGTGCATTATCAGAGAGTTCCAATATTTATCAACCCCGCAATAATAGCCATAATGTAATAATGCTTATAATGCTCACAATACAATATTATATAATTTGTTTCCAATTAATAATAACGTTGGTGAAATGAATATGGAGATGCTGCTACATATCTGCTGTGCCCCCTGTGCCACTTATACGGTACAGGCGCTGCGGGATGAAGGCTTCGACCCGTTGGGTTATTTCTATAATCCCTATATCCATCCCTTTACAGAATACCGCCGCCGGCTGGAGACGCTTCAGCAGTATGCCGGTGCTGTGGAACTGGAAGTGGTGTACCGCGATGAGTACCTGTTGGAAGAATTTGTCAAACAGGCACTTGAGGTCGAGGATAGGTGCCACCTCTGCTATACTACCAGGCTGGAAGCAGCGGCCAGGCAGGCGTCTGATAGGGGCATTTCACTGTTCACTACGACACTGCTCATATCCCCCTACCAGAAACATGAGATGATAAAGGACATTGCCGTTGGCCTTGCATCAGATTACGGTGTGGAATTCCATTACCGTGACTACCGTCCTGGGTATAAGGAAACCTACCAGATGTGCAGGGACATGGGGCTGTACCGCCAGCCCTACTGCGGTTGCATCTTTAGTGAAAAGGAGAGATATTTCCGCACATCAGTAGATTGATGTGCACGGTAAAAATTATTTCATCCTGCCAGGTTTGCGAATATAATATATGTATAAAGTATCATTTTACTAGCACAGTTCGAGAAATGATGTAATTGAAAAATTATTTAGTTATATACATTCCAGTGGTATTTCATATGACGCGCGAAAATTCAAAAAAACTGTTTGGCAAAGCAAAGGACCTGCTTCCCGGAGGGGTGAGCAGTCCGGTAAGGGCAATAACCCCGTATCCATTCTACACTAAAAAAGCGAATGGTTCAAAACTCACCGATGTTGATGGAAATACATATATTGATTATTGCATGGGGTACGGTCCGCTCATGCTGGGACACAACCATCCCGCTATCAAGGACGCTATCCAAAACCAGCTGTCCAACGGTTGGCTTTACGGCACGCCCACTGAAATGGAAGTGAAACTGGCAGAAAGTATCCGTGATATTTATCTCAGCATCGATATGGTCAGGTTCGTATCCACTGGCACCGAAGCCACCATGGGAGCCATACGGGCGGCCCGGGGCTATACCGGCAAGAACAAGATCATCAAGATAGAGGGAGGGTTCCATGGAGCCCACGATGCAGTATTGGTGAAAGCGGGAAGCGGAGCCACCACACAGGGTGCACCTGATTCACTTGGTGTCCCCAGGGAATTCACCAAACATACCCTGCAGGTACCCTATAACGATATTGAGGCCATTGTTGAGGCCATACACGGTTATGACGGTGAAGTTGCAGCACTTATCATGGAACCAGTCATGGGTAATATTGGCCCTATACTGCCCAAAGAGGGTTATTTAGAAGAGGTAAGGGCAGTTACCAGGGAAAATGATGTACTGCTCATATTCGATGAAGTGATTACAGGATTCAGGCTTGCCATGGGAGGCGCCCAGGAATATTATGATGTAATACCTGATATGACCACACTGGGCAAGATAGTAGGTGGCGGACTTCCCATTGGCGTGATAGGTGGCCGCCGTGACATCATGGAGCACATATCACCTGCCGGTAAGGTGTACCAGGCTGGGACCTTTAACGGGCATCCGCTCTCATTGGCAGCTTCACTTGCCACACTTGATGTACTGGAAAGAGAGAATGTCCATGAGAAGGTGAACCAGAAGGCAGACGGCCTGCGGGCTATGTTGCGGGATAGCGTGAACGACCTGGGGCTGGACTATAATGTCAGCGGTGTAGGTTCCATGTTCAAAGTATTCTTTGGTGAATCTCCTGCAAATTACCAGGAAGCATTAAAATGTGACAAGGAAGGTTATTTTGCTTTCTTCCACAGGATGCTCGATAGCGGCGTGTTCCTGCCACCGTCGCAGTTCGAG
>JAMJFQ010000074.1 GCA_023544605.1 ANME-2 cluster archaeon
ATTTTACCTAAAGTCGGTGTCAACAAAATAACTGATTTTTGGAACAGTGCCCATTAGGTCTATGTGAGGTACTAAATGTATTACGGCTCAATTCACGAGGATATTTCGTAGTTTCAGAACCACTGGTCAAGTGTCTGCTGCCCTGCATCAGACGCTTCTATCAATCGATTCAAGGCACCTTGCACCCTTACCTGTGAAAAATCATGCTTCATACAAAGAAAATCGATTATGTCCGACTCCTTCAGAGGCCCCCATGAGATCTTATAATCCGAAGTTACCTCAGGGTATAGGAAAAGGTCCTTTATCTCCTGCAGGTTCTCTATCCCCACTCCTTTCTCTGCAAGTACAGCCTCAACCCCGCCGTACTGTTTAACCAGTTTCAATGCGGTCTTGGGTCCCACACGTTTTAGACCCGGGTTGTAATCGGTACCTACTAACAGTCCAATATCTATCAACTGTTCCCGGGTGATGCCATTTGCATCAAGTCCCTCTGCCAGGTCGATGATCTCGGGATTCACATCTATAAAGATATTTTTACGGGGTAATTTCCTTTTTCCGGTAACGGTCAGGTTGCGTACTACTCTGGGCGCACCAAAGAGTAGTGAATCATAGTCCTGTGAGGCGGCAAAGTCAGCATCACCCGAGAGCACCATATGGGCAGCCTGCGCTTCACCCTCGGATGGGGCCTGCACCACCGGTAATCCCATATATCCCAGCAGGGTCTTTGCTTCCTCAACCATGCCTTCTTTCAGGTGTGACGAAGCCTGAGCATGGACAAATGCCTCTTCTTCCTCGCCTGCGACCACTGCCTCTTGCCAGCGGTGCATGGCCTCATCCCGGGTCTTGTGTCTGGCTTCCAGTGTACGGGCCTTAAAGTGGGGGGGCCTGCCGTCAAACACAAAAACTGGTTTGATACCTGCCTCTATCAGGTTTGTAGTACGGTACAAAAACCCGGACAGATGCGACGTAACCTCGCCCCTGGAGTTCTTAAGAGGGGTACCATCCCGCTGCCTGATGATACTGAGGAACTGGTACAGGGTATTATAGGCATCAACAGCCACCACTTTACCGGAAAGGTCACGTAACTCGATCTCATGTCTATTGAAGATATCACCAAGTTCCACACCCATGTTCGATACCCCTTACACGTTGGCAAAATTCGTTGCTTCATCCCTCTGGTCGCTGATGGCTTTATAGAGGGATTCCTTGCTAAGACGGTCCGGATGATAATATCTCCCACCAGTCTCCTCAGAGATCTCGAACGCAAGTTCTGAACCCTCACTGCTCATATCCACAACAAGTACATGGATACCTTGATTGATCACGTACTTCATTACCATGGACAGTTCCCTGCGGATATTACCCCCTACTTCCAGCGGCATGTTTACCTTGCCATCGGTCACCAGCACCATTATGGGGATGTTGGACGGATCCTTCTTTATCTCATTATGCAGAGCATGCAATCCCATCAGTATACCAGACGCCAGCGGCGTGGTCCCCCCAAAGGGGATGGTCTCAAGATACCGTTTTGCCCGTTCCACAGAGGAAGTGAACGGGAGAACCATCTCACCTTTTCGTCCACTGTATGTAACAAGCGATACCCTGTCCCTTCTCTGATAGGCGTCTTTCAAGAGCGCCACGGTCACACTGCGGGTGATATCGATCTTATCGATCTCATCCATACTGCCGCTGGTATCCATTACAATGTTGATCAAGGTAGCAATACGCCTGCGCCTTACTTTCTCGCGGTAATCGCTCTTTTTGACCCGTATCTTTCCACCTTCAGCGTGAATGGCCGCTGCCCTGATGGTGGGAGCGATAGCAATGTCCGTCACTTCTCCATCAGGCATTCGGGATTTGACATACCGACCCCGCTTTCCTTTGGTCAATACTTCGGCCCGCCGACCACTTTTCAGTTGACCGGTTACCAGTTTTTTCTTTCTTCCCTTGGCAAAGTCACTGAGGATTTTCCTGACCACTT
Organism: ANME-2 cluster archaeon; assembly: GCA_023544605.1. Lineage (GTDB taxonomy): Archaea > Halobacteriota > Methanosarcinia > Methanosarcinales > Methanocomedenaceae > Methanocomedens_B. The sequence goes on from JAMJFQ010000074.1 coordinate 1,982, forward strand.
TTTCGTCAGATTTCTCACTATGGGCCTTTGTTGGTGTTTCGGGTTCAACTACCTCCTTTGCTTCTTTTACCGTAGGGGCCTGGTACATCGGTGCTTTAAATACCGGGGTCAGACTGACGGGGGCAGAATAGGCAGGAGTAAGGTGTATGGGTGAGCGGTGGTCCACTTTTTTTGTTGAAACCGCCTGAGGTGGGATTTTTTCGATAGGTTTAGTCTTTCTCAATGTTTTTATTTCAGATGGCGGGCTTTTTTCAGATACACCAAAAAGATCATAGGGATCCAGTACCACATGCGACTGGTCGGCCATGATATATGCATGTACGACTTCTCCGGGGCGGATCTGGTCACTGAACTTTTCCAGCAATTCTTCGATATTTTTCGTATCTTCCTTATTGAACTCTTCAATCCTGGCCTTTGGTATCCTTATTGCCAGCAGGGGTTTACCTATATGGAATACCTTGATCCCATAATTACGTTTTAGGTTATTCCGCATCCTCCCGGCAATGTTATCGTTCATTTCTCCACCAGGCGTCTTAACTGTTCGACGCTGAACTCTTCCTCTTCGAACGGCCGTTTTCGCATCCTGTGAGGCAACACCATCTCAGCAGCTTCTACAATATCCTCATTGGTCACCCGGTCCCGCCCCTCGAAAGCCGCATTGGTACGGGCGGTCCGCTCTATCATGATATCTGCTCTGTGACCGTCCACATTGAACTCTACACATATCTCGGCAATGGTCTGGAGGTTGTCCCGTGTCGTGACCACGTTGGCCAGCATCTGCTGTGCCTTGACAATACGGGCATGAAGCCGGTCCTGCTCGGTCTGGAACTCTTTTCTGTACGGTTCAGGCTCATCATTGAACCGGTTGCGGCCCTCTATGATCTCTACTCTTTGTTCAATATCAGGTATACCCACTACTTCTACCTGGAGGGCTATCCTGTCAAGAAGCTGGGGTCTTAATTCCCCTTCTTCAGGGTTCATACTCCCTACGATTATGAAACTGGCAGGGTGGCTTACACTTACCCCCTCTCGCTCTACGGTATTCACACCCATGGCAGCTGCATCCAGCAAGGCATCCACCACAAAATCGTCCAGCAGGTTAATTTCGTCTACATACAGGATGCTCCGATTTGCATCCGCAAGTATACCTGGCTCATAGGCCCTGATACCCTCGGTCACAGCTTTTTCAATGTCAAGACTTCCCACGACCCTATCCTCGGTAGCCCCCACGGGCAGGTCCACCACTTTCATAGGACGTTTCTCGGTGGCAATACTGCCTTCCTTTTGTCGTATCTGGCATTCCCAGCAGAATTTATCCTCGTCATGGGGATCGCAGCTATAGGTACAGCCGGATACAACCTCGATCTCGGGTAGTATTTCTGCCAGTCCCCGAACGGCAGTTGATTTTGCCGTACCTTTCTGGCCCCTGATAAGTACCCCCCCTATGGAAGGATTAATAGCATTGAGTAAGAGTGCCCGTTTCATTTTCTCCTGGCCAACAATGGCGGTAAAGGGGAACAGGACCCTATGGGTCTTGGTCTCGATCTTGGCTTTCATTATCTGCTTTGACTCATCCAACTCCTCCACAACCGGCACTTCGTGGATAGTACCATGAATACTGATCTTTCCCATTTTCACTACCTCGCTAATAATAGTAATAATACCTCAACAATATCGTGGAAAGCAGTGCTGCTACCAAACACAACAATGAGACAATGAACGCTGCGAACACGATCTTGATGCGTGCCCCCCGTTCTTTACGTGAGACCGCATGCAGTTCAAAAATCGATACAACCATCGTGATGAAAAAGAAAATTGCTGATAATACAAGAAGTGTACCCACAACAAGTACGAAGTTTGCTTCAAAAGTAAGGTTTGCCTCGGGATTCAACAGGCTTATAAGAAATTCTTTTCCCTTCGCTTCATATGCTGTGGTCATCATCAACACCACATACAGTACACTGCCAACACCCATGATCGCTGATGATAACGTGGTACTGAATAATGTTAACATGGTACCTATGTCAGGGATGTTCAGGTCCAATTGCCACTCGCTTTCCATTTTTTTCACCTGAATCCATTATATTTGTATATACTTATATTAATCCATCCTTCTTTTAGCAACAACTATTTCGTATTATTGATCAAAACGTTGCAAATCAATCGAAAACATTATGAATAAGTATCGCCTATTTATAATCATTGGGGCAATAGCGGCATCGTATCCATCCCCTCCGATCCGTCAAGCCCCATCTTCTCCTTATGTATCTCCATTTTATCTAACAACAGTACCATTTTCAACCTTTCTTTCAGGATGCAGCAGCACTGCCCCATCCTCATCAGCAGCCATGATCATTCCATTAGACTCTACGCCGAACAGTTTGGCAGGTTTCATGTTAGCCAGCAATACCACCTGTTTGTCCACCATTTCCTCGGGTCCCTGGGTCTGGGCAATGCCTGCCACCACCTGTCTTGGTTCTGCTTCACCGATATCGACCTTAAGTTTTAGTAATTTATCCGAGCCCTTAATAGTTTCGGCATTGACCACGGTACCTATACGGATGTCCATGGTCTTAAAATCCTCAAATGTTATTTTAGGGAGCTGCGTTGGAGAGGGTGCGGTTTTTTCTTCTTTTGCTCTTGCTTCTGCGACCCGGTTGTTCATTATTATTTCCATCTCAGCTATCTTTTTATCTTCGATCTTATTGAACAGGATTACAGGTTTGGGTAATATACTACCAGATTCCAGTTCCACCAGACCGTCTTCATAGGTCTTCTGGCTGACATCGCCTTTAAGACCCAGTTGTTCCCATGCTTCAGTCATCTTCGTTGGAATAACAGGTTCGAACAACAATACCAGTGCTTTAGCAATCTGTAGACAGTCCTTTACTACCCTGCTACATGCATCAGGGTCCTGTTTTATCAGGTGCCAGGGTTCATTCGACTGGAAATAGGTATTGCCATAGGCAGAAAGGCCCATTATGATATCAATGGCCTTCTTGAACTCATACTCATCCATGGCTTCGATCACATTCTGGATAGTCTCACGGATCTCATCAAGTACCTCAGGGGAAACCTGGCCCTCTGGAACACTGCCAAAGTTCTTGTTGGCAAAATGCAGTGTCCGGTACAGGAAATTACCCAGGGACCCTACGAGTTCGTTGTTGACTTTCTCCTGGAACACAGTCCATGAGAAATTCAATTCCTTGGTATGCGAGGTATAGCTGGCAAGGTAATAGCGCAGGAGGTCTGGGTGAAAACCGTGGTCAAGGTAGTCCTCATTCACCCAGACCACATATCCTCTGCTTTTGCTGAAGGTCTTATCCTCGACCTTCACCATTCCTGAAGCCACAACGGCCCAGGGTAGTGAATAGCCTGCGCCCTTTAACATGGCCGGCCAGAATATACAGTGATGGTATGCTATATCCAGGCCTATGAAGTGAATGATGCGGGAATCGCCCTGCCATATCTGTTTCCAGTCCTGGCCTGCAGTATTGCAGTATTCTTCTGTGAACGAGATATAACCGATAGGGGCGTCCACCCACACATATACTACCAGTTCGTCATGACCGGGAAACCTTACACCCCATTCCAGATTACGGGTGATACACCAGTCTTTCAGTTCCTGGGTCACCCATTCCCTGGCATAGTTACGTGCATTGGCAGTACCTCCCAGGGTATCCAGGTGTTCCAGCAGGAAATCCCTGAACGATGATAACCTGAAAAAGAAATGTTCCTGTTCCCGGTATTTTGCCTTATTGCCACATATCTTGCATAAGGGGTCCTTTATTTCTCCGGGTTCGAGATGCCTCCCGCATCCCTGGTCACATTCATCGCCCCTGGCTGGTGATTCGCAATATGGGCAGATACCTTCTACATATCTATCAGGCAAGAACCGCTCGCAATGGCCGCAGTATGCCAGGTCTATCTTCTTTGGATATACATAATTATTCTCGATGAGCTTGTTGACTATCTCGTTGGTGCGGTTATGGTTTACCTGACCATCGGTACTCCCGAAAAAATCGAACTTTATACCCAGGTTTTTGAAAACTTCGTCGAAGTGATGGTGATATTTTTCAATAAGTTGTTCAGGAGTTGTGTCTAATTGTTCGGCGCTGACCACTATGGGCGTACCATGGGTATCTGAACCGCAAACGAACAATGCATCCTGGCCCTGTTTGTGCAGTGACCTGACAAAAATGTCTGCGGGGATGTATGTGCGCAGGTGTCCTATGTGGCACTTACCGTTGGCATAGGGCAATCCGCATGTGACCAGTACTGGGTCGTTAATTGGGAAATTTGGCATAGAGTTATTGTCCTCCGGTGTGGTATTAATATGATAGTATAGTTAATGTGATATGATGGTCTTGAATGAGTGTCGGTTCTAAAATATGTTTCCATGATCACTCATAGAAACTATGATACTATAATGAGACGATGAAGGAGACGAAGAAAGACCTATGCTGACCAAACGGATAATACCCTGTCTGGACGTGACCCTTGATGAGGCCGGCGGCTGCGTGGTCAAGGGTATTGAGTTCGAGGACCTGCGGCGTGCCGGCGACCCGGTTGAGCTTGCCAAGGAGTATAATCGGCAGGGTGCTGATGAACTGGTCTTCCTGGACATTACCGCATCCCACGAGGGCCGTGCTACTATGATAGATGTGATCGAGCGCACGGCTGATGAGGTCTTCATCCCTTTGACCGTAGGTGGCGGTATCAACTCGATCCAGGACATCAAGACCATACTGCGCTCGGGTGCAGATAAGGTTTCTATAAATACGGCTGCCGTAAAGCGTCCGGCCCTGATACGTGAATCATCGGAGATCTTCGGTTCCCAGTGTATTTTGACTGCCATCGACTGTCGTCGTACTATGGATGTCAGGGGCAACCAGGATAAGAACATCATATCGCTTGAGGACGGTACTCCTGCCTGGTATGAGGTAGTGATATATGGCGGGCGTACCCCGACTGGTATTGATGCCATTTGGTGGGCACAGCAGGTAGAGGAGCTGGGTGCAGGCGAGATACTGCTGACCAGTATGGACCGTGATGGTACCTATGACGGGTATGATATTCCCATTACCCGGGCTGTTTCGGATGGGTTGGATATACCGGTGATAGCTTCCGGAGGTGCGTCAGGTCCTGAGCATATGTACGGGGCGTTTGCACAAGGACATGCCGATGCGGCACTGGCGGCCAGTATTTTTCATTTTGGAGAATATACTGTAGAAGGTGTGAAGGAGTATCTTGCAAAAAGGGGGCTACCCGTCAGAGCAAGACAGAAGACAGGGGTATGAAATTGGAGTCTCAGTTCGACAATATGTGTACTTAATTTCGTTGGTCACAATGGAGCCGAATGCTTGTTTTGGTCCAAATTCGACCAAAAAAGATATAAAAGGGTAACAACTTATAGAACACTTATAATCCGTAATATGACGGGATTACGAGGGTGATGAACCCGCATGCGGCAATTGTCGAACCAGTTTGGTAAGCAATGGCGCAGGCGGAACAGTGACTCCGATAGGACGCTAACAGCGGTTCTTATCAGCGACACACACTATCACTCATAAGAAAATGCAGGCGTAAGCGTGCATTTTCTAAGCTGCATAAAGATATGCTTTATGTGCAATATGAACCCGCATAAGCGGGTAAATATATCCAATAAAATTAATTCGGAGGAAAAGAAATGAATAAGAAAATAACAGCAGTA
>JAMJFQ010000075.1 GCA_023544605.1 ANME-2 cluster archaeon
TGAACCCACTGAACCCACTGAACCCATTGTTTCTGACCAAATCCCCCCTGTCGGGGATGAAATCCAGGGTAAAAGCAGTGAATCCGAAAGCCAGGAATCAGGGGAATCGGGGAAAAATGATTTAAATAAAGAATACATTGTTGTGCGATTACTGAAGGACATCCCAGAATTTATGGGTGCTGACGGACGTAAATATACTCCCGATGCCCAAGATGTGGCTGTTTTACCGAAAGTAAATGCAAGAGCCCTTATAAAGCGCAAAGTCGCTGTCCAGATAGAAAATCCCTGATAAATTTACATATAAAGCTAATAAAGGATGAACCGCGTATGAAGATGCCAACAAAGTTTAAGACGCACTGTCCCTTTTGCAAGTCCCATGCCCTCCATACTGTGGAGAGGGTCAAGAAAGGAAAAGCATCGTCTATGACAAGAATTACCAGACAGAAACATAGACAAACAGGAATAGGTAATGCAGGAAAGTTCTCAAAAGTGCCTGGCGGAGATAAACCCACCAAGAAAATTGCACTGAGATATCGATGTAACGTATGTCATAAAGCCTATCAGAAGAAGTGTTTCAGAGCAGGAAAGTTCGAACTTAAGGATTGAGGAGTGAACACGAAATGTTGCAAGAACCAAAAAGCAGATTCCTCAAGGTAAAGTGCAATGACTGTGAGAACGAACAGGTGATATTTGGTAGTATTAGCAGTAAGGTAGTATGCCAGGTATGCGGCCGCTCATTGGCAGAATCCACGGGCGGGAAAGCAATTATCAAGACGCAGATTTTAGAAGTTCTCGAATAGGAACTGTTGAGAATATGGAACGAAAAGGCTGGCCTGAACCAGACGAACTGGTTGTATGCTCCGTGATGCAGGTAAAGGACTTTGGTGCATTCACCCATCTGGATGAATACGGTGGAAAAGAAGGTCTAATCCATATTTCTGAAGTGGCTTCCGGCTGGGTCAAATACATCAGGGACCATGTAAGAGAAGGGCAGAAAATAGTCTGCAAGGTTGTGAACGTTGACGCTAACAGGCAGCACATCGACCTGTCCTTGAAAGATGTGAACGAACACCAGCGACGGGAAAAGATACAACAATGGAAGAACGAGCAGAAGGCTGAAAAGTGGATAAACTACGTGGCAGAGGTCAACAAGACCAGTCCTGAGGACCTGGAAAAACTCGTAGACCTGCTCTATAATGCTTTTGATAATGTGTTCGATGCCTTTGATGAAGCTATGCAAAATGGACCTGAAGCACTCATTGAAGTGGGAGTGGACGAAAAAATTGCAAAGTCGATCAGCAAGGTCGGGGTCGAGAACATCAAGATACCCCACGTGGAAATATCCGGTTATGTGGACATTACATGCCCTCTTCCTGACGGTGTGGATGTCATCAATCAATCATTAAAGGCGGCGGCTAAGATCAAAACTGATGAAGACGTAAAAGTGGATGTCAGTTACATGGGAGCGCCCCGCTACAGGATAGTTGTCATTGCTCCTGACTATAAGAAAGCTGAGAGCGTGCTCAAATCTTCTGCCGATGCTGCAATAAAGATTGTCAAGAAATCAAAAGGGTCCGGCGTGTTCAACAGGTACAACGAGGCCAAAGCTTAAGGTGCGGTATGGGACAGCATATCAACAAATGTACACAATGTGGTAACTATACTTTGAAAGACTGCTGTGACCAGTGCAACAGCCCAGCGGTCAATCCCAGACCTGCACGGTTCTCATTGGAAGACAGGTACGGGAAATACAGGCGGCTATTAAAGGCCCAAAAATAAGAGAATTTGATGTGCATGAAAGAAACTATTGTTAAAATACTGGGAAAAGTCGAACTTGAAGATCCCATCATGATAGAAGGACTGCCAGGGGTAGGCCATGTGGGTAAACTGGTAGCCGAACACATGGTGGAAGAAATGGATGTAGAGAAGATAGTTGAGATATATTCACCTCATTTTCCACCCCAGGTGCTTGTCAAGGATGATTTCACGACCCAACTGGTTAGAAACGAGATATATGCATGCAAATCTGAAGATAAGAGGGATATGCTCATCGTGGTGGGTGACCACCAGAGCGCGACCAATGCAGGACATTATGAGATTAGTAGCATCATCCTGGATATTGCCAAAGAGTACGGTGTACAACGCATCTATACCCTCGGCGGTTATGTGACGGGCCAGCTTGATGAAAAACGTGTTGTGCTTGGCGCCGTGAACAACATTGACCTTGTCGAGGAAATGAAAGGACACGGTGTGGATTTCAAGGAGAACGAACCAGCAGGGGGTATTGTAGGTGTGTCCGGTCTGCTGCTGGGTATGGGTGAACTCAGGGGCATGGATGCGGTCTGTCTTATGGGGACCACCTCAGGTTATCTTGTTGACCCCAAGAGTGCACAGGCTGTACTGGAAGTGATAAGCAGCGTGCTTGACATTGAAATAGATAGCCAGGCCCTTGAGGAGCGGGCAAAGGACATGGAGCGCATCATCGCCAAGATCGTGGAAATGGAACAGATGCAGGTCCAGCATGAAATGGGTTCAGATGAGGACCTGAGATATATTGGTTAACAATAGACTGCTCACTTATTTTTTTGTTTATTAAAAATAGAGCAAAGGAGCGGTGGTTGACCGCCCCTTGATAGGTTATATTCACTCTTCTGGTTCGCCTTTTGGTTCTTCTGAGGATTCTTCATTCGTTCTCTTGAAGATGTGGATGTCAGATCTATCGGAGGACATAGCCTTTTCTTTCAATGCCTCGCCGGCCTTCATTGTTTCCTGGGTTTCCTTTACCAGGGCCTCCTCTATCTTCTCGACTTCCCGCCTCAGTTCTTCAGGTTTAGGTATGCTGCCCAGCACGTCCTCGGCCTTACCTACGATCTTCTCCACATCCAGGGTTTCGCCCACTTCGGGTACTTCACTACTGGCGCCGAGATACTGACCCACCTGGTTTAGCATCTTTGAGATCTCCATGGGGAAGATGATCTTGGTGGCCTGGCCTTCCGCCATCTTCGTCATCATATTCATGCTCAGTACAGAGATGGCCTTCTTATCCAGGGGCACTGCACCTACGCTGAGTATTCTCAGGCTCTGGGACTCACCCTGGGCTACCAGTATCCTGGATACCCGCTCACCTTCAGCTTCCAGTATCTTGGACTGCCGCACACCTTCTGCATTCAATATCCTTGACTGTTTGGAACCTTCAGCCTCAAGGATGGCAGCCTTTTTCTGGCCATCGGCTATCAGGATGGCAGCTCTTCGCTTCCTCTCGGCAGATGTCTGCTCTTCCATGGCCTCCTTGACAGTGCCCACGGGGTCGACCTCTCTTATCTCTACGGCCTCTACCTTCACACCCCAGGCATCTGTGGCCTCATCCAGGATATCCCGCAGCTTGGTATTGATGAAATCCCTGTTGTACAGTATCTCATCCAGTTCCATATCGCCCACCACTGACCTCAACGTGGTCTGGGCCAGGCTGACGGTGGCGATATGATAGTTGACCACTTCAAAATATGCCTTTTCAGGGTCGATAACCCTGACATAGACGATAGCGTCCACATTGGTAGGACTGTTATCTTTTGTGATGACCTCCTGCCTGGGCACATCCAGCACCTGTGTCCTGAGGTCCAGTCGCACTACTTCACTGATCAGCGGATACACCCAGTTAAAACCGGGGTTCAGCCGTCTATTGTACCGTCCGAGCACTATCCAAAGACCCTGTTCATAGGGTTGTATGATGGTTACACCTGATATGAATATCAGGATCAGTGCTACCGTTATGATTAATCCTAAGCCAAAGCTTATTTCAAATGCCATATTCTATCCTCCCATTTATGTCTATATACAGGTTTGTTCTGTCTTAATACCCGTTCTATTCTATTGATTCTACAACCGTTACATGCACACCTTCAGAACCTGTTACCTCTACATTCCTGCCGGCGGGAATGGGCGATTCAGATGTGGCACTCCACATCTGATTGCTGATCTTCACTTTTCCTGATATTGAACCCGGTTCAATATCAATGGTCACTAACCCCTTCTTACCGATAATGGAATCCATGCTGGTGGAAGAGGGTTTTTGTACCGGCGCGATCCGGCGATACAGCATGATAGTTGCAATACTTGCCAGTAGTGCTGTTATGATCATAATGAGGGCACTCCACTGTTCAAATACACCAGGGAGCAGGACGAACACTGCACCCATCACCAGCAGGACCGTACCTGGCACGGCTACAAAAAATCCCGGATGCATCGCTTCCGCTACCATGAGCCCTATCCCGATAATTATCATTGCATATCCAATTTCAACATTCATGGAATTCCCAACTGTAATTAGTCCTGTATAGTATATCAATTTTTTTATTATGTGTTATGCGGCGCCTCCCTACACAAGAACTATTTTAGCGATGTTCTTTATCAGGAATTGAATAGAAAATTTAATTTATAATTTTACCCTTTATGTACCTCAAACTCATGCCTGACAAGAAAATCCTCCCATCGGTCGGATTAACTTGAGACCTTGGATTTTATCCAGGGTGTCCGATAGAGTCGGACAAACACAAAGTTATACTTTATGTACTATAACAAAGGCATGACCGACCTATATAACTGTTAAAAACTGTAACTATCACCAAAAACCAGAGGATGCACCATACATGGTCATAATAAAACCCTTTAAAAGCACGATACTTAATCCTGATATACCGAACAGGGACCGGTTGGTATGCCCGGTCTATGATACCATCGATGAGACCGAATATGCCAGATATGGCAGCGAAAGCAATAACGTGATACATATTACCACTCGTAAGGACGGGATGGAGAGTGGAGCGTTCGTTGCACGGTCCATTGAGAACCTTAGACGGTTCTACCAGGAGGGGGTGCTCAAAGAGCGGGATACGCCTGGCCTCTATATCTACGGTATACGGTACAACCTGTCCGATGAGATACGGGGGCAGATACCTGATACGGCAAAACGGGAGGTGTATTTTGCGTTCGGGCTGGTGGCGCTGGTAAAGGTGGAAGCACTGGGTGAGGGTAGTATTGCGGGGCATGAACGAATATTTGAGAAGCACACTCTGGAGCGCTATGAAGTGATGAGGGCGGGCGGTATGAACTTCGCTCCTATCGTGGCCGAGTACAATATGCCAGGGCATGATATCAATAATATGCTTGAGGATTACCTGGGGTTCAAGCGACCTGACCTGGCGATCAGGGAGGACAGGCCTCCGCTGGTAGATATTTTATTGAAGGGTATCAGGCACCTGCTGTGGGAGGTTACAGACCCCGGGACCGTGGAGCAGATTCGGGCGAAGCTGGCTGATGAGAAGGTGCTTATCCTGGACGGGCATCACCGGTATAATGCGGCCAATGAGCTGCGCCTGAGGGATGGTGTGGAATATACGATGATGATGTTCATGGAGGGGGGGGACCGTGCACTGCTGCTGTTGCCCTGGCACAGGTGTGTGAGACAGCTGGATATGAAACGGCTGCATTCACAGCTGAAGCAGTATTTTGACGTCATATGGACGGGTGCCCTGGGTGATGAGTTCTACGAGATGTTAAGTGCAAAAGATGACGCCCATGATGTACGGTTCGGGTTGTATGACGGCAAAGATCTTTCAGTGCTCAAGGCCCGCGGTGATAAGGTAGAGCAGTTATCCGGAGCCTTGGACGAGCAGGTTGGGTTGGACTTCATCTCACTCAATGAATGGGTGATAGAACCGCTGGTGGACGGGGGTAGTGTGGATAATGTCGGGTTCATGGATAGTGTGACCGAGGCGGTGCGCAAGGTTGATGAGCAGGGATTCGATGTGGCTTTTTTGATGAGGCCCCTGGATATTGGGGATGTGGAATATAAGGCGCATACTGAGATGAAGAATTTTCCGCAAAAGTCCACACTTTTTTTGCCAAAGGTGGCTGAAGGGATAATAATGCGGCGGTTTGGTGAGTAGGGCTGTTGCATAAAGGAATGGTGCCACACGATAAGCAGGAATTACAGTAAATCTTCTGGTGTAGTGTGGGGAGTATTGACTAAAGTGGCACTGTTCCAAAAATCAGTTATTTTGTTGACACCGACTTTAGGTAAAATCTGTGTAATCGGTGTTAATCCGTGTCTGGAAATATAAAAAGACACAGATTTCACTGATTGACACTGATTTGTAGTCACATCGGTAATTGAACAATTCGCTGTATAACTGGATTCTGATATTGTGTCGACTAAAGTATAGAAAGTATTTAGTTTATACTGCTTATACTGCTTATACTGCTTATACTGTAATAATCAGGAGGTATCCGGGTTGTCTGATCTTACAAAAATTAATCCAGCCTTACTTGTTGAGAGAATACGTGAAATCAAGCAGTCATTGGAACAGATTATATCTATCTCCGATAAAGGCCAGGAGGCTTTTTTAGAAGACCTGATCCTTATTGATTCTGTTAAGTAAAGGTTATTAGTAGTTATTGAAGCTTGTATTTCTATTTGCAGCCATATTACAATAAGGGCATTTAACAAGGCACCAGAAGGTTATGCAGATTGCTTTTTCGTACTGGGGGAGGTGGGTGTCATACATACAGACCTGGCCCAAAGGTTATCGGAAATGGTAAGGTTTAGGAATATGCTTGTGCATATATACCGGGAAATAGATGACAAGAGGCTTTATAAGATCATCACGAGCGATATGGATGATGTGGAATTGTTTTTATTAGAAATCAGGGATCTTATAGGAAAAATATGATGGGTAATACCTATAATCTTTCCACAGAGCAGAAAGAGGATGGAAAGAAAAAATTGGCTGATATATTGTCGTTCCATGAGGATGTTATATTTGCTTATCTGCTGGGCAGTTTTCTTGAGAAGGGAAGTTTCCACGATGTAGATATGGCAGTATATACAGCTAAGGAGATTGGGAAAGAAGATGTGCTGGACTATGAGATATCTTTGTCACTGGAACTTGCTCGGGCTGTAAATCTTCCTGTGGATGTTAAGGTTATAGGTTATTCTTCTCCTGGTTTTAATTATGAGGTAATCAGGGGGGAAGTGGTTTTTTGCAGGGATGATGATACCAGGTTTGATTTTGTGGAAAAGGTATGGGCCGAGTATTTTGATTATAAACCTGTGGCCGAATTTATCCTGAAGGAGATCATTACCTGAAAATTATGCGGCGATGGTTATCGTATTTGAATAAATCCGTGCCATCCGTATTCCTTCCTCTCCATACCCAGGCAGAACGAACCCCCACGGCTGGCTGCACCCGGCTCCCCTTACGGGTAGCGGGCGCAGGGAAAGTGCAGATATGACGTTGATGAAAAATTCTACAGAGGCGGCGCATTTAGAGCCAGAGATATTATTAGTGGATGTGGTGTTGGCGGTGGAGGATGCAGCTTGTTGAAGAAATACCCAGGAGAAGGAAATTTATTAGAATAAAGTAAATTGACAGATATCAGATATATTCAGGTCTTTCATTTATCGGTTAAATTGTAAGAAGTAGAGGATTCCAGAACCATGACCTTGTCTTTCATTTCGGATAATTCAGATTCTATTTTTGACAATCTTGTATCAAAGAGAGTATTGAAGTCATTCCTCAGGGAATGGATTTCAGAAGTT
>JAMJFQ010000002.1 GCA_023544605.1 ANME-2 cluster archaeon
CTTTTCGTTACTTCATGCACATTGGTGTGAATATAATGGCAAACATATGATTGCAGGCACTGTTCCAAAAATCAGTTATTTTGTTGACACCGACTTTAGGTAAAATCTGTGTGAATCGGTGTTAATCAGTGTCTGGAAATATAAAAAGACACGGATTTCACTGATTAACACAGATTTGTAGTCGTATCTATTTAAGATATATTCACTGTATAACTGGATTTTGGTATTGTGCCATGATTGCATACGAAGATAATGCATCCAGGAAGGTCCTTTCAATTGGAGAATTTGATAACGCAACTACTGAAAATGCAATCATGATCCTCAAAGAGGCACAAGAGCATGTAAGAATATTCAATGCTTCCATTGATACATTAAATACAGGTCGAGGAGCACAATTGTACCAAAATAAAAAAGATAAAAATGGGGACGCAGAATCAGTTTTTCAAAATTATCAGACGTGATTTCCCGTCTGCCTGGGCAGATTATATCAATAAATCGGCACGACATGCGGGACTTACGTACGGAATTGACTACACTCTGACATCAGACGCCAGTTCTGTTACCTTTACCATAACGGGCGTAAGTGAAGAGATCCAATGGTATGTTCTAAAAACGATCATTACTGCCAGAATGGGAATGGCAGGAGTATAAGCTGCCTGTGTTAGATCTCTTCAAAGGGTGCGCCCATCTCGATCAACACCTCTCCAAACAATAACTTTTCTATGACCTGGGCAACAAACCTGCGACGTTGATGTTTCTGGATATCCTCGTTCATCCTCAATTCAGAATCGATCTGTACACGCAGCAGGGCGAACCTCAAGCTTTCCTCATCGTCAATCTCAAGCGCATTCAGCTCTTCAATGAGATACGGCAGGCTATACGGATCATCTATGGCCTTTGCTATCAGTAGTATCTCCTCAGAGAAATTATCAGTATCAACATCCGTCTGTCCCAGTAGTAACCGGAGCGTATCCATAGAACCACTAACCTTTTGCATGTAACTATCCTTGGGTTCCCATCAACCTTGAGCATATCTCAAGGTCCTCTACCGTATTTACGTTCACGGCCAGATCGTGGTTGCTTAAAATATAGTTATAGTCCTCCTGCTCCTCTTGTATATTATCCGCATCCAGGATATTAATACCGGAAGGCACGATCAACTGATTGTCCCTGTTGAACACGGTATCGGGACGCAGGCCCTTGATCCTGCATACTGACAACAGGTTATAGACCGAAAGGGCAGGTTGGGGAACCGTATGGTACAGGGATATTACCTCATCCAGCAGCTCAGGCGTTATCAGGGGCAGGTCTGCCATGACGATAAGCACCGGACCTTTGATGCCGGCCTTGGTAATTGCATCCACCATATCATACACATATCCCTCTCCAGGAGTATTGACCACATTGACGTCCCGGCCGCAATCCTTTAGCCATTTTACTGTCTCAGGTCCGTTGGAGGATGCCGCCACAAAAACCTTGTCCACGCACCTGGAACCTGCAATGGCGTCAAGGACATAATCAATTAATTTCCTGCCATTGATCTCCAGCAGCGGCTTCTCAATGGGCAACTGCATCCTGCTGCCCCGGCCACCCGCCATCACCAGGGCATCCAGGCTACCAGTCCTCCTGCATAGAACATAAAAATGGTAGTAAGAGCCACCAGGCGTCCCATTTCATGGGCAGTACCCAGGCAATCCCCGTTCAAACCACCAAAATGCCGGTTCGATACAACAACAACCACGACCGACATTACAATCCCTGTCAACAGGGCTGTAAGTCCTGCAATACCCATAGCAGCCGTGCAGACCACAGCAGATATGAATAAACTTATGGCGAATTGCTTCGAACCCGTATGATCAGATATCATAGACCCCATTCCCTGATGCAATGGTTTTCCGAACCTGGCAGCTGTGAGCATGGAATGTTTGGATATCACCTCAGCGCTGAGCAGTGCAGTACCAAGACCCAACCACCAGAACCCATCAGAATTCATATTCGCAATGGCCTGTATGACCACGAACAGCGCCAGGATATAAAAAATTACAACGGCTGCACCTCCCGTACCCAATGCCAGGTCCTTCATGGCTTTGATCTTCTTCTCCCTGCTTCCGTGAGCGGCAATACCGTCCCCAAAATCAGATATGGCATCAAGATGATGAAATCCTGTCACTATATAGATGGATACAATTACCACCACTGCAACAACGCCTGGGTAGCCGGGAATAAGAGTAAACACCAGTGTGGCCACTGCCAGCAGAATAAGACCGATGAGAATACCCACAACAGTGGACAGGTATGTACGCCTCTGGAACTGTTCCAGGTTGTAAGATCTGCCTGAAGGCAGTGTGGTCAAAAATCCGATGGCTCCCAATATTCCTTCCAGCAATTTTAAAACCCGCTCCTGGTATACATATTGGAAGATACCCCACCGATAAGTCCTGCGACCACATCGTCCATGAACGGTCCCATCTCCTTGATAATCCCGGGTTTGAGCTTATCGAACCTGACATACTCGAACATACCTTTGTGTCCTGCAATGTAGGTTGCTATGCTCATTCCCAGCACCTCGTCGCATACTAAAAATGTCAGGTCACGCTCGTAAGAATCCTGGCTCAAATTGGGCAGCTCACCAGCCTTGCCGGCCTGTTCAAGCTGGACACCCGCATAGATAAGGATACATAGGTTCGGGTCGCTCAGGGCAATGTCCAGTTCATGTTTGAACACCTCTATGGCCTGCTCTTTCGTTTCAATACCCGGATGGGGTACATACAGTTCCATGGCAGCCGCCAGCAGCACCTCTTCAGACAGTCCCATCTCAGTAAGGATATTCCTGATATCATGGTCAAATCGCCGGTCTATCTGTGTCGGGCTGTCGCTTTTCTTGGCTAACGGATTGTCTGAGAGTTTTATGGGAATCACTCCGTATCCTTTTTACCCTGTTAAGATGTTCACATGCAATAAATATAATACTCCAGAGGCCCCTGCGAACAGCACAAGGGAAGCCATTCCCACCAGCATGGCGGCCCGTTCGATATCTGCGGCCTCTGGCTGCCTGAGACCTTCACCAATCACATAATGTCCCGGTTTTTCCAGCCTGACCCCCAGTGCACCGGCCGCTGCAGCCATTGGCCAGCCTGAATTGGGTGATGGGGTAAGGTTGTGGTCACGTACGCATATCTTCACGGCATTTGCAGGACTGCCAGCAAACAGGGCTGCGGCAGCGATGAACAGCCACGACAGCCTGGCAGGTATCCAGTTCAGGATATCGTCAAGCCTGGCAGAAGGGCGGCCCAGTTCTATGAATTCCCTGTTTCTGTATCCCACCATGGAATCCAGGGTATTGACAGCCTTGTACACCAGTGCACCAGGCAGTCCCAATATGAGATAGAACAGCAGCGGGGAAAGGATGCCGTCCACGAAGTTCTCTGAAATGGACTCGACCACTGCCGAAGATACCTGGTGTTCGTCCAGGTGGGTGGTGTCCCGGCTGACCAGTGCCCTGAGCTTCTCCTGTGCTTCATCTATCTTACCTGAACGTATCCGGTCCATGATACCGCGGGAGGTGGTCAGGAGCATCCTTACAGAAAAAGTGGATTTCAGGAAATATGCCAATACCAGCATTGCTGCTGTATCCGGGATAAGGGAAGCTGCCATCACCACAAGCACTCCTGCCAGCAGGGATATTCCCGTCATGACCGCAACCATCAAGATTCCCAGAACCGTGCGGTTTTTCATGGGCAGCCCCTTAATATAGGTAATGCCCCGCCCCATCCAGACCACTGGATGAACTGCACCGGGTGGTTCCCCAAATAAGATATCCATGAAAAATGCCAGCAGCAGCACTTCAATACTTGGGGAGAAGATGAGGGGTATCATGTTCATAACAGCGGTTCGATCACTTGTTTCCAGATATGTTTGATATCATCGGGTCTATCTTCACATGCCATCAGTGCTTCCAGTATGGAATTTGCTACATCTGGCCGGTGGACCAGGTCACACCCTGCACAGCTCCATACCTCTCCCCCGGTCCGACGCTCTACCATATGTCCACCTGTCCTCTCATCCATGCACGGATAAAAGGGGCAAAAACAGAACGTACAGTCCTGACCCTCAAAGTGGCAAGGGTAATATTCACAATTTGTCCGGCCTGCGATCCTTCCCTGCTGCACTGCTTCATCAATGTTTTTTTGAGCGAGTTCCTGGCCCCACTGGGCCACTGACTCGCCAAAGGCGTCTACCAACCGCTGGTTCTCTTCACGGGTCCTGACGGCTACCCTGATGTAATCAGGCCCCATACGTTTGAACGATGCACAGTCCCTAACCAGGATACCCTGGTTACGCATGCGTTCGGTAAGTTCTTCGGAATCCATACCGAATTCCCTTATCTTGATCAGGATGAAATTGGTGCTGCTGGTCACAGGATAAAAACCCCTGATGAGTGACAGGTGCTGGGTGAGCCATAGACGCTCCTGTTGTATTAACGCCCTTGAGCGATACAGGTATGAAGTGTCCTTTGTATGGGTATCCAGCAGCCATGTACCAACTGCTGCCGGGACAGTGCCCATGTTCCAGGGAATCCTGATATTCTCCATCCTTGCTGCCACGTCTTTGTGTACTATCCCGTATCCGATCCGCATTCCCGGTATGGCAAAGACCTTGGTAAGTGAGCGAATCACGATCACAAAGGGATTATTATCCACTATTCCTGCGATACTCTGGGCAGGGTCCGACAATTCGATGAACGCTTCATCCACTACCAGGAATGTCTCGGTCTGCAAGCACCTCTGTGCCAGTCTTTCCAGGTCAGAACCGGGAATAAGTGTACCTGTGGGGTTATTGGGGTTGCAGATGAATACGGCTTTTGACCTATCGAGCAGGTCTGTTTCTATCTCTCCATCACCCTGGTATACTTCCCTGTATTCGATATTTTCAGGTACCCCGCCCATGAGTTTGATACTCAGTTCGTATTCATCAAAAGTGGGCTGCGGTAGTAGTACCGTATCTCCTTGCTCCAGAATGGTCTCGGCTATGAGTCTTATCAGCTCGGATGAACCGTTGGTGGGAACAATGTTGTCCGGGGTCACGCCAGCAAAGGCAGCGGCTGCTTTTTTGAATTCTCTATATCGGTTATCCGGATAATATTCAATATTTTCCAGGGCATCGTTAACGAGCCTTTTGAGCTGGTCTAATTCATACGGGCCCATGGGGTTGAGATTGGCACTGAAATCAAGCAGTTCATGTCCGCCAAGTTCAATGTTTTCTGCTACCCTGCCACCATGAACACAAGGATTAATGTCAACAACGGACTTTCTTATGAATTGGTCAATATTACTCACACGTGTGCAATTGTGGGACTATACTCATAACTATTTCGAATTCAAGTTACAACATACCCAATTCAATTGTTTCAAGAACATAATTTTTTTCGAAAATGGAAAGAGATTTATAGGGAATGGTCAATATCTATCATGGGGAGGTCTTAATTCAGATCTGGAGGAGTTGAGTAATATGAAAATTCGAGTTGTAAGTTCTAAAGATGAAATTGATTCGTTAGGTTCTGATGAAGAAATAATTCACCTGGCATTCAGACCATCTAACAAGGATATATTTTCTCTTGTAAAAGCATGTCCTGACGTAAAAGCAATACACATTCCAAATTCGTATAAAAAAACAGTTTCCAAATCCATCAGGATGTTTTTAGAAATGCAGGATGTAAAACTGCTGGAAGGGGATGTGTGGGGACACCGTAAGGACATTAATGAATATTACGAAATCAAGAAGAGTGTGATTGACAGGATCAACGAACTGAAGAGTGGAGGGTCATCAGAAAAAGACATCCTTAAAAAAATGATGAAAGAGACACGATTGAGTCCCGACCTTCTTGAGTTCATGCTTAAAACATGAGAAAAATGGGGAGTATAGCGGACCCGCCGCGATTCGAACACGGGTCTGCGGGTATCTTCATTACCGCTTGGGAGGGGCGGTAAATACCGAAGCCCGCTAGGATATCCTGGCTACCCTACGAGTCCGCCACGTACCTTCTTTTATTGCATCCGGAGAGGATGTATTCCCTCTTTACCGAACGAATCCTATAAATAGGTATTCACGACAAAAATCCAAGTTTTTATGTGTTATCTGTACCATTAATCATCCATGCAGCAAGGCAGTACAGTACATGATCCCCTTCACGGGCACGTACACATCAACCGGCTGGAATCCCTCCTTGTCGGCACCCGTGAGATGCAACGCCTGCGCCGCATCCAGCAATTGGGGCTTGCCGATATTGCATTTCCGGGGGCCAACCACACCAGGTATGAGCACAGCATAGGCACCATGCACGTGGCAAATATGATGGCGAAAGCTCTGGGTCTGGAAGAGGTTGATGTGCAGAAGGTCAGGGTGGCAGCGCTGTTGCACGATGTAGGGCACTCTGCTTTTTCCCATTCTGTGGAGGCCGTACTGGCAAGGAACCCAGGCCTCATGCCGGTGATCGATGGTGAGCGGTTCTCGAACCACGAAAAGTTCACCAGCCATATTATCAAGCACAATTTTCCCAAATATGACAATATAGCCAGCGAGGTTACGACCGTTTTCGGGCTCGATGCCAATGAGTTCTTTTCAGACATATCTGCCATAGCTACCGGCAAAATCGATGAGGGGCTCAAACCCTATCTTGCACAGATAGTATCAGGGGATATCGATGCAGACCGCATAGATTTCCTGATGCGCGATTCGTACCATACAGGTGTATCCCTGGGATTGATAGATGTGGAGCAGATAGTGGACAGTCTCACTATCCACAACGACCGGGTGGTGCTGGGTGGACACGATAGTTATAGTGAGGATATGGCGCTGGCTGCCGCAGAATCCATGCTCATTGCCCGGTCACACCACTATTCAGCAATCATCCACAATCCTTTGACCCAGAGTGTCCGTACTATGCTGGTGAGAGCACTGGAGGATACCCTGGACAACATGGAAAACCGGCATGATATCGTGCTTGCCGTATCTGAATTCTTTACGATAATGAACGATGGGGACCTGCTGGAATTTATCAGGCAGCATGGCCCTCCCTCTGCCAACAGCTTGCTCCAGCGCATCAGAGAAGGGAGAATATGCCGTACTGCGCTGCGGTTCAACCAGCAATCACTTAAACCGGGTGTCAGGATGGCACTATCAACAATAGCACGCTACGGTGCTGCCAAGCAGATGTTCGAACAGGAACTGGCCAGGCGCCTCACACAACATTACGGAGTGCCTGTACTGATAGACCTCTCCGTGGCAAGGGGGGTGCCCAAGAGTACACGTATCCAAAAAGGTGAGGATGAACATTTCCTCTATGACGAATCTGCCCTTGCAAACGGTCTGGTGCGCTCTATCTCACGCCAGATATCACTGTGTATATTTTCAGATGAGGGGGATGAAGATACGGGGATGGATGCTGGTGATGTTCTTGAAAAGATAGAAGAACTATCTCCGGATCTTTTGCGTTTTATCAGGTACGAGAAATACCTGAACATTGAAGGGATAATGCTTGTGTTCTATTGTCTTCACAGACTTTTCTCCCAAAAAGATGAACACAAAGTGTTAATACCGCGCATCAGGAACATCAGCTGCCTGTACCAGCTGGTACAGGGATTTGCAGAAATTAAACGGCTTAAAGACCTGCTTGATTACCGGTTCCATGACAGGTACGGTTTTCCCTATTCTGATAGTCTGTTCGAGGATATCCAGAAACTGGTTGCCATGGGGCTGGTGGATGAGGACCTGCGGTATTATGATAAGAGCGGTCACTGGGCCCAGAGGTACGAGTATGTGCTGACCGGCGATGGAGTGGAATACGGTAAAAATATTGCCCAGTATTATAGCAGGGAAATGGAGCATATTACAGAATACCTGACCATGCATAAACATGGGATACCCAGGGATATGGTAAGCATCAATACTAACAGGTATTACAGGTGAGCGTAAAACCGGGAGATCGTAGGAATAATTAATATATTATCCTGCAAATATTAATCAAAGTATCTGCATTAAATATAAGTCTAATAAATACATGGTAGTGAAATTGTGGAATCATTTGGACCATTGATATCTAACATTATGTTCGCCAAGTCTTTACTGGCTGCTTTTGGTATTGTATGGGTAGCGTTTTTAGTATATATCCTCAGACTTTTACAGACGAGGAAAAGTCTCAATACCCAAATGGAATTGTTGAAAAACATTGAAATATAAGATTGTCGGTATATTATACCATGAGGAAAAAAGATAAGATAACAATTTCAGTTGTGGCTATTATCCTGGTTGTTATTGCCGGTATGTGGGGATTGGATTTCCAATCTGAATACCTTACCGTAAGCCAGGTGAAACTCAATACATCTGAATATATGGGACAGGCTGTTGAGATCACTGGTGATGTGAAACAGGGCACGCTGGAAATCGGTACCGAAGATACTTTTTTTATCCTTACTGACGGTGTTTCAGATATTGATGTATTCTATAATGGTGAAAGACCATCATCACTTGCCGAAGGTGCCAAAGTATCTGTCAGGGGAATATTAGTATCCGCAGACAGAGTGGATGCCAATTTCCTGGTTATGGGTTGCCCCTCCAAATACGGATTAGATTAACCAATGTGTATCAAGGGGATATAGGGAACAATGAGAGTCTATGATAAATCGTACATTAAACTAAATGCTGTGACCGAGAACGATAAGGTACAGATCGTACCTGAAGGTACCCTCTCTCCGGTAGCAAAACCTATTATCAACCGCATTAACAAGATGTTCCTTGAAGAGAAACCCATCTTAGTGGATGACGATACTATCATATTCTCATCATGGGCGCCCCCGGTACCCAGCCCTGCTTTCAACCGCCTTATTTCAGCGCAGGTGGCGGCCGTGCTGAAAAAACGTGTGCCTGACCAATCATCTATCGGCATCACCATGCGGTGTCCCAATAAGTGCATCCATTGCGGAGCCGCCGATATCATAGCTGACCCGGAACTCTCGCTGGATGAGGTCAACAGGGCAGTGGACGAGTCCATCGACCTTGGTTCGTATCTCATATCCTTTGACGGCGGCGAGCCCATGCTCAGGCAGGACCTGCCCGATATGGTGAGTCACGTGGACAAGACAAAGGCCATTGCTGCTACATTTACTTCAGGGTATGGACTTACGCCCCAAAAGGCAGAAGAACTGAAAAATGCCGGACTGTATGCGGTGAGGGTAAGTATCGACAGTCCCCGCCAGGACGAGCACGACCGGGTGCGGGGCCGGGCCGGCTCATACGAGGACGCCATGAACGGTATCAACAATGCCATTAATGCGGGTCTGCTTACCGATATGTTCGTGGTGGTCTCACCGAATAATATCGATGAACTGGAAGATTTCTATACACTGGCCGAATCCAAGGGCATGCATGAGATATCATTCTACGAGATCATAGCTGTGGGACGCTGGCTGGACCATGAAGATGAGACCATTGGTCCCAATGATGTGGACAGGCTGGGCACGTTCCAGAAGGAGAAGAACCGGCTCAGGGACGGCCCAAGGGTCACTGCATTTCCCTTTTTTATGGGACCTGATATGTTCGGTTGCTTTGCAGGCCGCAGGTGGGTGCACATAACCTCGGCAGGGGATGTGCTGCCATGTGCCTATACACCGCTTTCCTTTGGCAATATACGGGAAGAGCCATTACAGGAGATCTGGACACGAATGGGGAAGACCAAAGCCTTTAAGAAAGGCGCTTCATCATGCATGATGCGCGACCCCTCGTTCAGGGCAGAATATATCCACACTATTCCCGAAGATGCTCCCATGCCTTTTAGTATGTATGCACGAGTATAGTCGTTTATGAGAACAAAAATAATAATTATCTTATTGCTCAGCATATCAGTACTGGGCTGTCTATCTGTTTTTACGGAAGATATTGAATACACGAACGTCGAGGTCGACGAAGCAAAGATAATGGTCGACAGCGGCGAATATTTCTTGCTGGACGTGCGCACCCAGGAAGAATATGATGCCGGTCATATTGAGGGGGCCGTATTGATACCGTATGATGAACTACCTGACAGGTTAGATGAAGTCCCGAACGACCTGCCCATACTGGTGTACTGCCGTACTGCCAGGCGCAGTGCGATAGCCAGCACAACACTGACAGATAATGGATATCCGGATGTGTATAACATGTTGGGCGGGATAGTGGACTGGGAAAAGAAAGGATACCCTATCGAAAAGTAGCAGGTGCTTTTTCACGGCATTTTTCTAGGAATGGATGATCTCATCAAGGGCGTCGACGACTACCGTGAGGTCTTCCCTGGGCAGGCCGAAGGTGCTGAGTTTAAAGAACTTGGTCAGACCTGCCTTGATGCCGTGTATTTTGCGGGCCTTCAATTCCTTATACAGGAAATACCGCCCGTCTTTAGCGGTCTGTGACATTTCATAGAGCACTGGTGCCTCAAAGAACATCAGGTCATGGTTATGGGGTCTGTCCCCCATCTGGATCAGTCCAAGGGATTCCAGCTGGGATGAGAACCAGCGGGCGCTGTCCACTTCACGGTCCCAGTGTTGGGTGCGCTCAAACACTTTGGGGAAGGAGGCCAGCATGGTCATGATGGTGGCACCCCTGGCAGTACACCCCAGCAGTTCTATCTCCTTGACCTTATGTGATGGTGATTTTTCAAATACTTTTGAGGAATATTGTTCTGATACACCCAGCACCCCTATCGGGCCTGAGCAAGCCATGGACTTGTGTCCGCTCCCTACTATGAAATCAGCACCCAGGTCCTTTGCATTTACCGGCATTCTGCCTATTGAATAGGCACCGTTCAGGATCAGGGGCACCTCATGCTCGTGGCATACTGCTGCTATCTGTTTTGCGTCCGGCAGGTTACCGTAATTGCCGTCCGGGTAGGTGACCAGTGCCAGTACCGGGGGTTTACCGGTCTCTTTGATAATCTCCTGGATAGCATCGGCATACCCTTGTGGGGTGATGCGATAATCCGGCGACCCTGAATGGGGTACCGCCTTGACATTCAGCCGGGCCCGCTGGGCTGCCACATAAGAGGTATAGTGGGCGCTCTGGTCCAGCACGATCCAGTCCCCTTCCTGTGCCATAGAGTGCATGATGGCGAACTTGGATTCCCTGGCACCGTTGGTTACCCTTGCCTGGTCAACACCCAGGAACTCGGGCAGGACCTTGTGCACAAAATCATAAATGGGCGGTGTCTTGATCTTATCCAGGACACCTGGACAGAAATCGCAAACAGAATACCCGTCACCCCACTCCATCAGGGCCGCCCTGGCCTCATCGGTCAGTATCCCGCCGCGCTGCAGGGGGTCGATGTTGATGGTGCCATTGGTGGAGCGTTCGATGCATTCGAATTTCTGTAGGTGTTGTTCAATAGTCACGTTTATCATGTCCCGGGTGCCGTAATAGATATTCAAGTTTATAACGATGTCTATTTTTTGCCCGGATGCAGTGTACCAGGAATATGAACCAAGAAACCAAAAGAGGGCAGCGCAAAAGACCCCAATCCCGAAAAAGTTATATACTATAATTGTTTATTATTAATCGTGAGAAATTGGCTTGGCAGTCAATTACAGTCTGGATGTGAGCAGGTCATTGGTGAGAGTTCGGGGAATAACCTGAATGACCTGTTCACTTTACCTTTTATAGACTCTGCTCTCTTGTTTTCAATCACGTTCAGCTGTGGTTTACCCGGGTAACATGAATCCACACGGCTGGCTGCCACCCTGCCGCCCTGAAGGGCTGCGGTGGCAGGGTCAGGTAGGCAAAGGGGTGTTATTGTACTGCATCAATAGACTGGACGATAAAAGAAAGTGTCAGGGCTAAATTAAAAGTACTTGTAAAACGGACATTGAGACACTATGGCTATCCACCGGATATGCAGGCACTTGCTACAGAAACAGTGCTTAAGCAGGCGGAATTGATTGCAGATGAAATTACAAAAGCCGCCGGTGGGAATTGAACCCACGACCTATTGATTACGAATCAATCGCTCTGCCAGGCTAAGCCACGGCGGCAGTATGCACAGTGCCTGAGGCCATTAGTACACCAGTATCAAATATCTAATTATCGCCTACGTACCCTTACGGCGCCGCAACTCCACATCCCCGACCGAAGCCACAAATCGTGCCTCCAGTCCCAGAGCGGCAAAATCCTCTGGCGTGAACATGTCCTTCAAGTCCCCGGTATCCACCCGTTCACCCTTTTTGAGATGGTTATTCACAGCACCCAGGTAAAACCTGTCACTACTGCGCGCCATTGTATTCAATACTGTGAGCACCTTCGACTTCCCGGCTACCTGCGCACCGGTCTGGAAACCGTGCTTGTGTGCCGTCTTGGATAGTGGCCTTTTTCGACTTAATTGTTCTAATTGCTGTACATGCTGTGACTGTTGTATCGTAATACCTGAATCAGTTCCGTTTGTGGATGCAGGTATAGTGGCGGTTTTATGATCCTTCATCCAATCAGCTATCAACTGCCCCGTCTCCCCGCCGCTGCACACCTTCATCTCCGTATCCATCCATTCGGGCAGGTACTCCCGCACCCCTATCCCGCCCCGGTCCGCGAACCGGGAATCGCACAGCACCAGCACCCCCTCCTCCTCAGCAGAACGGTGCACCCTGCCCAGTGCCTGCAGTGCCTTGTTCATTGCCGGCAGGGTGTAGGCGATGAACAGCCCCTGCTTGGTACCGTACTTGTTCCTGTAATAATCGTTCACGCTCTTTTGCACTTCGGTATACGCTGTCAGCGGCAGTCCCACCACGATCGAACCCTTCAAAGCCTCGCCCCGGTAATCGATACCCTCGCTCATCTTGCCCCCCGCCACTGCAAGCAGCACGCCGGGTTTTGTAGCACTCTTTTGCCCTGCCTGGAAGAACTCTGAGAGTACACGGGGCACGTCCCTGGATTCCCTGGGCTCCTGGTAGATGCGCTTGCCAGCGGATGTGGCCGCTTCTTCACAAAAGTCCAGGTACCCGTCCAGCATACTGTATGATGTGAAATACACGACCACGTTGCCGGGTACGCCCCTGATGAATGATTCGAGGTGCTGCTGTATCTCAGCCACATTATCGGGATCGCTGCGCTGGGAACTCTGGCTGGTGGCCCTGCCGGCCGTCAGGACCAGCCGGTTCCCGGGCGGGAACTGGTTGGGCAGGGTCAGGATAGTGGCCCTGCCGTTCTTGCCAAAGTAATATAACTCGTATGCATCAGGGGGAGAGAGGGTTCCTGATAACATGATAGATGCATGGTGCGCGTCCATCACACTTCCTATCTGGAAACTGGGGTCGATGTTGCGTATCTCCAGCGTGGTGGAATGATACGTTTTCGCACCCACCTTGCGTTCGTCAGTATATTTCAGGGGGATATATGCCTCGTCGTTCTTGGCAAAGTTCAGCATGAATAAGAATTCGCCCACATGCTGCAGATGTATCTCATGGGATTCGGATTCGGTCTCCTTTTGCCTGCCAATAACATCGGCCAGGTTCATCAATTCGCCCGCCATCCTGTCATCCTCCCGCACCAGGCTCTCACCGAAAACGAAATCAGCGAACATATGCGGATCGAACCATTCCTCCGAAGACTGGCCTTTTTCAGCCGTCTTTTCCATGAACCTGAGTATTCGCGGCAGTATCTGGTCAGCCACTGCCAGGCTCTGGTTCAACCCTGCTTTCTTTGCCAGCCGGCGTGATGTTTCGACCTCGTTGATAGCCTTCTTGATCGAGAACTGGGGGAGTTTGTCGCTTATCACGGCCCGTACCGCATCGCCCAGGTTATGCGCTTCATCCAGCAGCAGGATGGTCTTATCAGGTTCCAGCCCCAGCCAGCTGTACATGGCTTCCCGGTACATATCATCGAACACATGGTTGTAGTTCAGGATGACCACATCTGCATTCTCTCCCGACACCCCCATCAGTTCATAAGGACACAGGTCGCCGCAGTGTTTTGCCAGTTCATCAGGGTAGATGATATTGTCACCCATGGCGCGTACTGTTTGCAGTACCTTCCCTGATGAGCGAAACCTGACCCCCCCATCAAAGAAATACGCTTCCCTGGCCAGCAGATAGTGAGGGCAGCAGGAACGCTCGCCACTCCTCTCATCCATTATTGATCCAATCAGGGCATCATCCTTTGACGGGTCATAGACCGCATCGCTCCCCTTGCCTGATGCCTGCATGTACTCCTGCATCCGGGATTGCAGAAGATGACGGGTCTTTATCTTCAGGATTTCACAGCCCCTGTAGACACTGTCCATCTCGTCTTGCAGCAGGCAGGTCTTGGCCTTGCCCACCAGGTATGCGACCTTCGGCCGCTTGTTGGTATTTTTGCGTATCTTCCGTATCTCGTCCAGGTATATGGATACCTGGCTCACAGTACGCACAGCCACCACGATACGATTATCTCCCCGCGATGCCAGGAGGGCCGATAGGATGCTGGTCTTGCCGCTGCCTGTGGGCGCATCCACCATTAATACACTGTGACCGCCGGTGCGGGCCTCTTTGGCTGCCGCTTCCAGCATATCACGCTGATGGGGCCTGTATTCAGGGTAGGGGAACCAGCCATCGATCTCCTCATCCAACTATCAGCACATCCCCACGAAATTCTCGAGCATCTTCAGCCCCAGGTCCCCGCTCTTTTCAGGATGGAACTGGGTCCCCATCACATTGCCCCCTTTATTGACAACGGCAGCGGAGAAGTCTATCCCGTATTCGCAGGATGCAAGTACATATTCGGGGGCGCAGTCAGCATAGTAGGAATGCACGAAATAGACATATGTTTCCTGGGGTATGTCCTTGAAGAATCTGTGGGCGCCTCTAAAATTCAATGAGTTCCAGCCCATGTGGGGTACCTTGCCAACCCCTGCAGGAAAGCGGACCACTTTTCCAGGCACCAGGTCCAGGCCGTCGGTCAGGCCTCCTTCTTCGGACCGGCTCAGGAGCATCTGCATCCCGAGGCATATCCCGAGCATGGGTTTGCCTGTGCCTGCCACCTCCAGCACTTCGGACTTGAGGGGGGCCAGATTCTGCATGGCATCCTGGAAGGCGCCTACACCGGGCAGTACCACGGCGTCGGCGCGGTGCATGGCTGCCGGGTCTGAGGATATGGTGACGTCGGCCCCTGCATGTTCCAGGCCGCGCGTGACGCTTCGTAAGTTGCCCAGGCCGTAATCGATGATAACGATGTCTGTCATGGGTATATGATGGATTTGAGGATAAATAAATGTGAGGATGTTTTGTTATTTTGTATAATTTGGATTATACAAATTGATTACGCTTCTACAGCCTTCTGAACAGTTGGCATTTCAAGTTTCAGATCAGTCAGGTCTTCCATTTTAAATTTTTCTTTGACATTGAGTATCTCAATTCCCACCAGTCCCCCGTCTGCATTGTAATCTACAATAAAGCCATCGCTGATTTCTTCGCTCTCTTTAATTGGCTCCTCGCTAATTCTAAAATAGAGAGCGTCACTTTCCATATCCACTTTTATTCTCATTTACGGCTCCTTAATCTTCTATCGTAAAATAATGTTATTACAGTATATGGCTCTTCCTTTTCTTTAATAACTACTCTTAAGACCTTGTTTTGAACCTTCTTAAAAGCATACCATATTTCTTCATCGATTTGTTCCTCCCAACCAGGATTCTCTATTACTGATATTATTTCATTTTTTGAGATTTTTCTCTCCACCAGCATATCTTCAGCATGCTTTGTAAACACAACCTCGACCATCAAATGCTCTCTCCATTGCAAATATTCATCTATTCCTGTCCCACAACGCCAGCGTCATCCTGGCCCTGCTGAGGTTGACCCGTGAGAACACATAATCCAGCACTTCATCTTTTACCTCCTCGATAGTAGCAGCATTGCTCACATACTGGTCGGTAATATCAGATGCCAGTTTCTCAACCTCAGCTTCACTCACTTCATGCACTTCCTCACGTACCACTTCCTGAAGGTATGCACATATCTGCTCGCTGAGCGCCAGGCTGGCATCTTCAATAAATGCCGGGTCCTTTTTCAGTTCAGCAAGTATCTCATCCAGGATGATATCACTGATACCCGAATTATTCCCGGGCACCACATTATCGACCTGCTGGTTAAGGGCGGTCTGTGCCTTCTCAATGGTCTGCTCAATGGTCATCTCAACAATAATTTCCACCACTTCATCCAGAGTACGGTTCATGGCATCGTTGATATGCCCGGATATCCGCATTTCTGTCTGTTCTCTGGGTACCGCACTGGCATTCGCAAGGTCAAGACCAATAGCTTCCAGCTCCGCATCGATCAATTCCTCCACATAGTACCGGGTAAATTCGGTGTGGTACGGCATCGTTATCCAGGTGCTCTCAACATACGCTGACCCCGGAACCTGCGGCCCCATATGGGTCTCTCCCCCAATAGGCACATCCCGGAAAGGCCACCACACCACAGAGACATTGTAATAATACCGATCTCCTATCTGAGAGTCCAGGTAATCCTGCATCTGTGCATCGATATTAGCCCGGTACTCATCCATCAGCAGGTTCAGCCTGACAGTACTGCCGCCGTGGTATATCGTGAACTGGGACGCTACCGATTCGCTGGCAAGGTCGGCAAAGGTCTTATGTTTCAATTCCCGTCCCGCCACCAGTTCCTTACCAGCCTGGTAGATGCCTGAATCCACGGCCCTGGGGCCCAGGGTCTCGTTCACCAGGTAGTCCATCTGTGCTCCTCCAACTGCATAGGTAAATTCATCTACCCTGCCGTTTTGCAGGGACAGCAGTACCTGAGAATTATGTTCCCCCGCCAACGTGTCCTGCAGCACCGATACCTGGGTGTCCCCTACCATAGCCTGTGCCAGTATCACTGCACTGACCGATACCAGTACCAGGAAAAGCAAGGCATCGATGGAACTGGAAAAACCACTGGTATCACGCACAAAATCAGCCATGTCTACTTCTCCCATATCTTGACCGTAAGGGCACCGGGCAGCTCATCGATCTCATTCAGCCTGATGGTCACGGGCACAGATGCCGATACCCCCATATCCCCGGCCGTTCCCACTACTTTACTGTATGAAGGGGGTGCTTCTACCTTGAATGAAAAATCATACCGCGTTCCATACCTGTCCTTCAGCCCCTGGATATCTGCAGGTGTCAGGGACTCGATCCGTGATGCATCCATCAGGTCAGGCCGATTGGGGGCCGTTAGCAGGGGGTCGTTCCTCAGCAGTCCTGCCAGGCTGGCTGCGTCACGGTAATGTTCGACAATATATGTTTTCTCATGATACACCTGGTATGTATGGGCAACCAGGCTGATGAACAGAATAAATCCGACAACCGTTAGCGCCATGGCCAACATATCCGAGTTCGGCTCCACGATACCTCTCTCATCCCTGGTAAACAATCGTGACCCCCCTGCTTTCAACGCCCTCGGCCCCCTCATAATACAATATCACTTTGTCCACCACCAGCGACTGCCTGGTATCAGGTATGAACGGTTGCTGTGCCAGTTCGGTTTCCATCTGCCCCAGCATCCCTTCAACAATTGCCATATCCGAAGCAACCAGCAGGTCGTCCCCTAATCCGGTCCGTCCCCCGCACCTGTGGGCTATTGCCTCCACCAGCCCTGACCTGTTGTTCCACAGGCTGTTGGCAGGGTATATCGTGGTCATCAATGCCTGAGCCCGTGTCACCTTGCTGTTCCCGGTGCCGGATTGTGCAGCCACATACCTGGTGGACATATGTAGGGAAACCTCAGGGCCCATCTCAAAAGAGTAATACCGTGCGCCCTCTATTGAACTGCCTCCAACCTCCTCCATGAACGAGGCGAGAGATAACAGGTCTGCATCCATCTCCCCGGCCGCATCCTGCAGGATGAACAGGGGCGGGACCTTGAGGGCAGCCAGCAGCAGTATGGCACTGAAGATGAGAAGCCCTGCCCTGGTGATCAGGTAATCGGACCATGCCCTTTCATCATTTTGTAATCCCACTGCTGTGCACTCCTTCAATATAAGGTGACATACGTCCCACTACCATCCTTTACCAGTTCAACAGTCAGTTCATAGGAGCCGGGCATCAGAACAAGGGGTTCGTCCAGGCCAGGTAGGGCGGCATATCGTGCTTTTGAGGGCAGGGTATGGGTGATGCCCTTGCTTGTTGTGTAATAGATGATATTACTCTCATGCGGACGGGTACGGGCAGGCAAATCCCCGTCCTGCGGCGGCATGGCCCCGAATACCACGAATTCGACCCCGTCCGGCACAGTAAACGTGACCACCTCTTTTGTCCCGGTATTATCCCCGGTATCTGATACCTGCCTGGCACCCCCCTGCTGGTATATGGTCGAAGCCCTTGCTTCAAGTGAAGAAAGGTCAGCGGAAAAACGTGAAAGGCTGGTATCCTTTGAAAAATCTGCCAATGCTGCTGCAGATAGTGAGATAATAAGGGCCATAAGTATGGCTGCTGCTGCCAATCTCATGGGCAGCGCGTCTGATCCTACCTCATCAAATAACACAACGAGTCAGATTTCATCATGGTATTTGAGAATTTCGAATACAGTCTAATATATTTACAATTATATATTACAAAACCAATCCGCTTCCAACGGTAAAACGGGAAAATGGAACGATCTTTCCAAATGAAAATACCCGCCCGTCAACCGATAATGGTTATTTACCGAAATGGCTATAATCGATAATACCCTATTGATCATACAGGCTTTGAGCATACAGGGCATGATATTGGAGCCGGGAGTTTTTGCAGATGAATCTTGATAATTTTCTAAGGACAAAGGGAACGGATGAGGATCTGGCACAGCTTATCATGCTGTTGAGCAAGCAGGCTTTGGACATTAAGGCTGGTTTTTTAAGCGCACGGGGGACGGCCGATACCAAGAACGTGTACGGTGAGACCCAGATGGCTCTTGACAAGAGGGCTGATGAGATATTGATAGCCGCCTTAAAGGCATCCAGACTGGTCAACTGGATAGCCACGGAAGAGCAGCCCGATATCATTGAAGTGGAAGGAGCAAAAAACCCGTTCGGTGTAACCATTGACCCCCTTGACGGCTCATCCCTCATAGATGTGAATCTGGCAGTGGGCACCATTGTGGGTATCTATCCCGGCCATGTGCTGGAACCGGGCAATACCATGCTGGGCGCCCTGTACATCCTGTACGGACCCCTGACCACGCTGACCTATACCACAGGCAGTGGTGTACATGAGTTCGTCATGCACGAGGATGGTACATTCACGCTGATGCAGGAGAACCTGACCATCCCTGATGGCAAGATATATGCTCCCGGGGCCCTGCGCAAGGACTACCTGCCCTACCATAAACAGTTCATTGAGCAGCTGGAATTAGAAGGTTACAAGCTGAGGTTCTCGGGTTCATTTGTGGCAGATGTGCACCAGATACTGCACAAAGGGGGCATGTTCACCTATCCGGCTTTTGCAGGTAAGGAATCCGGGAAGTTGAGACTGCTGTTCGAGGGTACCCCATTGGGCAAAGTGGTGACTGAAGCGGGGGGTGCCGTATCCAATGGAACAGTCAACCTGTTGGAGGTGAAACCTACTGCTGTTTCTAACCGGACCCCCATCTATATCGGCGGCCGTAAAGAGATCGCCTTGATCGAATCGTATAAAAAGAACGCAGGTACGTAAATGAACTTACTAACAGAGGATATCGAAGAATTCGGGCACATCCTTGCCCGGAGTTATTTTACCGAACAGGGCTGGCAATTCACTGACATAACACGATCAGGCAATAAGATAATAGAATCACTTGATACCGTGAACGACCAGTACAATAAATATCCTTACATGAACAAGGACTGGTATGTGGAAAATTCTGCCGAGAAAAACCTCCACATGACCACGAAGTGGGATGACCTGAGCAAGCTGGTTGCCTTTTTACATACCTGGCCTGAAGCGTTTGATTTTTTGTTGAAGTTCAATGCCAACCGGTCCCTGTGTATTGTCAAGAACAAGCCTGCAGACCTGAACACAGAACAGCAACTGGCTATTGCTGATGCCAGGAAGGCAGGATTCAATGTGTATATCTTCAAAGCAGAGATCCCTGAGAATATGGACTTTGAACTGGAAGAAGTTATAGGCGGCATCTCAGGTGTTGGGAACTTTCGATAACGGGATTATTTCGATAACGTCCGATGATCACTTTTCCCATTAGAAATGTTTATCCTCCTAAAAAATAATTTAACGCTACTTTTAATTCAAGTGGAGTGCAAAAATGGCTAAAGTAGATGTACTACTCGGGGAGAAGCGCACCTTCTATCCCCCCAAAGAAATGGTCTCACAGAGCAATGTCAAACAGTGGATGGATGCACATGACATTCCAGACATTGAAACTCTTTACCAGCGCAGTCAGGACATAGAGTGGTTCTGGGGGGAAGTGGAAAAGGACCTTGTACAATGGTACAGCCCATACGACAAAGTACTGGATAGCTCAGATGCACCTTTCTTCCACTGGTTCACCAATAGCAAGTATAATATCGTACATGATGCCCTTGACCGCCACATGGGGACCCCTACCCAGGACAAGGTGGCCTACATCTTTGAATCAGAACAGGGCAATGTCAGTACCCTGACCTACCGGGACCTGTACAATGAGGTCAACCGGGTGGCCAACGGCCTGAAAGGTCTGGGCGTTGGCAAAGGTGACCGGGTGGCCCTCTATATGCCCATGATACCTGCCCTACCCATAGCTATGCTGGCCTGTGCCCGGATAGGTGCCGTACACAGCGTAGTGTTCTCGGGGTTCAGTCCCCATGCACTGCAGGACAGAATAAAGGACTCAGGCGCAAAGGTCCTGATCACGGCTGACGGATTCTGGAGAAAGGGAAAGGTCATCAACCTCAAGACACTGGCCGATGAGGCCGTCAAAGACACGGGCATTGAACATACCATTTGTTATGCATGGGCGCAGTGCGATGTACCTATGCGTAAACACGATATGTGGTGGGATGAACTGGTCAAAGGCCAGCCCACAGAGTGCGAAACAGAGCTCATGGACCCGGATGACCCCTTATTTATCCTGTACACCTCGGGTACCACGGGCAAACCCAAAGGCGTAGTACACGTGCACACCTACTCGGTTGGCATAGCCCTCACCCTCAAATGGGTGTTCGACCTCAAACCCGATGATATCTGGTGGTGCACTGCTGATATAGGCTGGATCACAGGCCACAGTTACATTGTCTATGCTCCGTTGATGCTGGGTACCACCTCGGTGCTCTATGAAGGCGCCCCTGCCCATCCCGAACCGAACCGGCAGTGGGAGATGATAGCCCGCCACGGAGTGACCGTTTTCTATACCTCGCCCACGTCCATTCGGATGCACATGCGATTCGGTGATGAATGGACCCAAAAGGACGACATGAGCTGTCTACGGTTGCTGGGCACGGTGGGTGAGCCCATTAATCCTGAAGCCTGGATGTGGTTCTACGAGAACATCGGCAAGCGTCGATGCCCCATCATGGATACCTGGTGGCAGACCGAGACCGGTTGTTTTGTGATATCCCCGCTGCCCGTACTGCCGTTAAAACCCGGTTCTGCCACAAGGCCGCTGCCCGGTTTCAACGCTGAGGTGCATGATTCTGACAACAAGGCCGTCGTGGATGAAGGCGGCAGCCTGGTACTCACTTCGCCCTGGCCTTCCATGCTGCATACCCTGTATAACGAACCCCGGAGATATGTAGAACATTACTGGAACGAAAACCATGATTTCGTATCAGGCGACATCGCCAGGGTAGACAGTGACGGTTATTTCTGGGTGCAGGGGAGAGGTGATGACGTGCTCAATGTATCGGGTCACAGGATAGGGAATTCTGAAGTGGAATCTGCCCTGGTCAGTCATCCTTTGGTAAGCGAAGCCGCAGTGGTAGGCAGGCCCGATGACATTAAAGGCGAAAGCATTGCAGCCTTCGTTTCATTGAAGATGGGGGTCGAACCCGGTGATGAACTCGTGAAGACCCTGCGGGACCACGTAGCCCGGGAGATAGGCAAGATAGCCAGACCTGATGTCATCTATTTCGTCAACGACCTGCCCAAGACCCGGAGCGGCAAGATCATGCGCAGGATAGTGCGCTCAGCCCTCATATCAAAGGAAGTAGGCGACATTTCCACCCTGGCAAATCCTGAAGCTGTGAAAGAAATAGAAGATGTTTTGAGTAAAAATAAATAGACCGGGGATAAAGCGCACTTTGTGCAGTGTCATATGGATGTACTCATTGCTGTCCATGTGTTGTCCGTTTTGCACAACTTTATTAATATAAAATATAATTTAGTATCATGAAACAATGCTCCAGTGGTATTGTCCACCTGGACGAGATCCTGGGAGGCGGCCTGCCCAAACCCTCCCTGGTATTGGTAAGCGGGACTGCTGGTGTGGGTAAAACCACCTTTGTGCTTCAAATGTTATCGCAGGCAGCCCAGAAAGGTGAGAGAGCGGTCTATATGCCTATCACCTCGCAATCGGATGAAAAACTGATGGACTATCTCCACATTTACCCTTTCTTTAGTGATGATATCATGGTCCACCCCATTAACCGCTCCACAGCTGAAAAGGACCCGCTGACCACTCTGCTTGATATGGGAAACATCCTCGCCTCTACCAATCCGGACCGGCTGGTCATAAATCCCCTTGACACCCTGGGTTTTGGATTTCCCTCTCATGAAAAACGCCGTTTCTTCTATTCCTTTGACTCTATGATACAGGACTGGTCTGCCCAGACCATGATCACGGGAGAACTGAACAAGATACAATTACACCAATCCATCCTTCCCCACATTGCAGACGGAGTGATATATCTGGACAGGGAGCTGGTGGGGGACAAGGTTGTCAGGAAAATGGAAATAATGAAATGGCGCGGTATAGGGGACGGTATGAACGATAACTCTTCAGTACACGAGTTCAAGATCACTTCAAATGGAATATCGATCTTCCCAAAACTGGAATCTAATGCCACTCCCCTGCCAACTGGCGGGGAAAGACTGTCCACCGGCGTGGAAGGGCTTGACAGTATGATGCACGGTGGGATACCGGCTCAGTCTTTTACCATACTGACCGGCTGCGCCGGTGTAGGCAAGACCATGCTGGGATTGCAGTTTATTGCCAAAGGGTTGGAACTGGGCGAACCATGCATTATTGTGTTGTTTGAAGAGAAAGAGGGACAGTTGATCTATGAGGCATCAAAGCTGGGATGGGACCTGGAAGGATACATAAAGAAAGGACTGCTGAAGATAATATATTCAAATCCCACTACGATTCTGCCTGATGAGCACAACCAGATAATACGAACGTGTGTGGAAGAAATGGGAGCTAAACGGCTGTTCTATGACGGAGTGAATAATCTTGAATCGATCATGAAAGACCCCGTTGACCTTAAGAACCACATCAGGCTGCTTATCAATTTCCTCAAGAGCCGGGGTGTCACGGTGATCCTTACCAACGAAGTGTCTGGACTGTTCATCCCTGACAGGATGCCCGAACTCAGTATTTCATCCCTGGCAGATGGTATCATTATGCTGCATTTTATGGACAACCAGAACAGGTACGAACGTGCCCTGTCCATCCTTAAACTCAGGGGCAGCGATCATGATATGTCAGTGCGGAAATACATCATCGGGGACAATGGGGTAGAGATAATCCAGAAAGAGTTGATAGTAAAATAAAAAATGACCTATTCAGGTACGAACTTCGTGCCGTAATAGATCATACCTTTTTCACTTTCCTCGCCCAGCTTCCGAAACACTGAACGCACCCTCATCCCTATATCCATTTCCTCTTGTCCACATACTACCTGTCCGGTCAGTGACGGACCCTCATCCAGTTTTATGATCGCCAGGTTATAGGGTGCCTGCATTTCATAGCCCTTGGCAGCGGTGTGGATAACGGTATAGGTGACCACTTCACCCTTACCCTGAAACTTATGAGGTTCCATCTTACCGTCCCTGCGACAGGTAGGACACATCGTCCTTGGCGGGAAATAATATTCATTACAGGTAGTACAGTGGGTACCGATCAGATTATACCTGTGCGGTATCTTTCTCCAGAATCGTGCAACGGTCATTTAAATCACCTGTCCCTCGAAAATATATGTACAACAGCAGTACCGCCGGAACCGCCCACGTTATGGGTCATGCCGACCTCGGCGCCGTCCACCTGGCGCTTGCCAGCGGTCCCCCGCAGCTGTTGGCTAATTTCCACGGCCTGTTTGATACCAGTGGCACCGACCGGGTGTCCGCATGCTTTAAGACCGCCGGATGTGTTCACCGGTATCCGCCCGCCAATGGCAGTTTCACCTGCTTCGGTAGCCCTGCCGCCGTCCCCCTTCTTGAAGAATCCAAGGTCTTCGATGGCACAAATTTCAGCAATGGTAAAACAATCATGAACCTCGACCATGTCAATATCGTCCGGCGTCATGCCCGCCATTTTGTAAGCTCTCTGGCCTGCTGCCACCGAGGCATCCAGCGTGGTGATATCTGCCCTGTCATGCAGGGAGATGGTCCCGCTGGCCTGGGTTGCAGCCTTAACATAGACCGGCGTATCAGTATATTTTTTAGCAATATCTGCCGCAGCCACCACAACAGCAGAAGCCCCATCTGATATAGGCGAGCAGTCGAACATGTGTAGCGGGTCTGCTACCATATTTGAGTTCAATACGGTATCAATAGTGATCTCGTTCCTGAACTGGGCTATAGGGTTCATGGTCCCGTTATGATGATTTTTTACAGAGGCCGCTGCAAGCTGTTCAGACGTAGTGCCGTACGTATGCATATGAAGCCTGGCTATCATGGCATACAGGCCAGGGAACGTAGCGCCCATGATACCTTCCCATTCCCTGTCAGCAGCCGCAGCCAACGCATCGGTTGCCGTATCCATACCCACATCCGTCATCTTCTCGGCACCTGCCGCCACCACAATATTATCATGTCCCGATGCCACGGAAAGGATGGCCTGGCGCAGTGCAAGCCCGCCTGAGGCACATGCAGCCTCGACCCTGGTAGCAGGTACATGCAGGTTACTGGCAAGGCCGGCATAATCGGCTATTAGGCTGCCGATGTGCTCCTGTTCCACGAACCTGCCCCCGCTCATATTGCCCACATACATGCTGTCGATCTCTTCACCCTGGATACCTGCATCCTCGATAGCAGATACGCCTGCCTCCACGAACAGGTCCCTGAAGGAACAGTCCCACAGTTCACCGAACTTAGTACAGCCAATTCCGATAATTGCTACATCTCGCATATAATCACACCTTTATCTTGCCCTTGTGTTTGGCATACGTGGCATAATTCATGTAAATAGGATTATTGAGCAGTTCTTCTACCTTAGGCGCCATATCACGTATCTCATCGATCCTGTCAGTCACGGTAATGCTGAATGCATCGCTACCGGCACCAGAACCGAAAGCTGTCATGAATATCCTGTCCCCTTCCACCGCCCTATCAAGAATTGCAGCCAGTCCTATCATGCATGAACCCGAATACGTATTACCCAGCCTTGACACTACCAGTCCGGTTTTGATCTGTTCAGGAGTGAAGCCCAGTTTCCTGGACACATTCTGCGGGAATTTACCATTTGGCTGGTGGAACACGGCATAGTCATAATCTGAAGGTTTTGTACCCAGCTTATCCATCAGGCCAGTTGCCGCTGAGGTCACATGCTTGAAATAACCCGGTTCTCCCGTGAACCTGCCCCCGTGCTCGGGATAGGGCATACCTTCACGCCTCCAGAAATCAGGGGTATCTGTGGTAAAGGAATAGGTATCTTCGATGACGGCTGCCAGGTCACTGCTGCCTATAATATAGGCCGCCCCTCCTGCTGCGGCAGTATATTCCAGTGCATCGCCCGGTGCACCCTGGGAGACATCGGCACCGATGGCCAATCCTATATCTATCATACCCGCACCTACCAGGCCCATACAGGTCTGGATGGCGGCTGTGCCTGCCTTGCATGCGAACTCAAAGTCAGCGGCCGTAAGATTCGGTTCAGCTCCCACAGCTGCCGC
The DNA here is from genome assembly GCA_023544605.1 of ANME-2 cluster archaeon. Classification (GTDB taxonomy): domain Archaea; phylum Halobacteriota; class Methanosarcinia; order Methanosarcinales; family Methanocomedenaceae; genus Methanocomedens_B. Next base: position 26,044 of record JAMJFQ010000002.1, read on the forward strand.
CACAATGGTACTGGTAGGTTTCACAGCATAGGGATGACTTTCAGACCCGCAGTAAATAGCACCAAGCCTGGAAGCATCGACATTACCCCTGTTTACGGCACTGCGTGCAGCTTCCACTGCAATGGTGATTGCATCTTCGTCCAGACCAGGGACTGACTTTTCCTTTACCTTCAATCCACCTATAATACTTAGGGCATCATCTCCCCACACTTTAGCAATTTCTTCAATTTTTATGCGGTATCTGGGGACATATGCACCATATGATACGATTCCTACTTTCATGTGTTTCACCTTGGTATCAAGAATTTTACTATTACTATTGGGAATTTATAAAAATCATAATTATCAACTAACAAATCTGTTGTGGTCGCCCTTAACGTGATTTAAGTGCTTCGATCATCAGATCCACTGGCATGTTGGTCGATACCAGTGGTATGTTCTCAGCCTCAGCGATTTTCTTAGCTACCAAGTCCACTTCTGAACCGTCCAGACCGTGAAGTACGATAACCCTGGGTTTGAGATTGGTGACCCGGATAGCTACCATCGGTGACCGGCCAGTCGAGATACCTGTGAATATCAATGCCCTCTCCGTACTCCAGCCATAGATCTTCTGGAACTCATGATAGGGCAATTCAAGGATGGCTTTTAAACTATCGATGACCGTGTATCCATATATCTGCTTTTCATTATCCTGCTCAGGCCGGTGTATTACCTGGCCATCTATAAGGGTCAAGAGCTCATCAATAGACATGGGAGTGCAATATTCGTGGATGTCATAGATGATATTGGGATCAAAACTTCCAGATATCATACTTTCATAGGCATGTATCTTCTTACCACCCCTCTGCTTGTCGATCTCAAGCAGTGCATTCACGATCTTCGTTACAATGGCCGTCCCAGGGGACTTTCTCCGCCCACTCTCATAATCGCTGATCACTGAGGGGGATACATCCAGATAGCTTGAAAGGTCAGACTGTGCGACATCAAAGTTCAAGCGCCATTTTTTCATGACCTCACCAGGTCTGCCAGAGAGGGTTATTTCACCTGCCATTTTCTCTGCAAGGCGGTTCTCGATGTCAGCTTCATGTTTATCCCCTTTCATTCTTTGTCTAATTTATCAGCACATAATATAAACCTAACGAATGTAATATCGTCATTTGACGAAATACACTTAAGGGGTCATACCTATATAGTATTATCAAATATCAGAATCAACAAGGAAGGTTTTGCGTATGACCGATACAGAAATAAAAGCCGAACTCCTGGCTGTGGGTGCTGTGGATATTGACCGGGCACTACTGGGCAATATCACCGTTCCGACTGCAGGTCCGGGAGCGGGCAACACTGCTTTTTTCTTCAATTGGAACGGGCACAGGGTCAGGCTGTCCGTTGATGAGGGATCTCCACTAAGGATCGTGGACGACAACGGTGATGTAGTGATACTTAAAGGCGGCAGGGAACTGGTGCGCGGACAACTGGAAGAGGAACTCATCCACTGCCCGGGACAGGCATATATCACCATCAGTGAGAGGTGTGTCTTCGACTGTAAATATTGCCCTGTACCAAAGTTGTCCGGTGATATTAAAAGCCTGGATACTATCATAAAGATGGTTGATGAAGCCAGTCGAGGTGGTAAACTACATGCCATCTCCATCACATCCGGCGTAGCAGATACTCCTGAGAACGAGGTGGGTCGGGCTGTTGAAGCCATAAAAGCCCTCGTACAATATGATGTGCCTATCGGTGTATCGGTCTATCCTACTGCTGACTCAACGCAGCAGTTGAAGGAAGCAGGGGCCGTGGAAGTAAAATATAATGTCGAGACCATGGATAGGGAGATATTCAACCGTGTGTGTCCCGGTATGGACCTGGACTTTATTCTGGGAAGTCTCAGGCAAGCGGTCAGTATATTTGGTAAGAACAGGGTGTTCTCTAATTTCATAGTGGGTCTGGGTGAAACCGACGAGACCATAGAGGCAGGCCTTGAAGAGCTGGCATCCATGGGTGTGGTACCTATTGTCAGGGCCGGTGGGATGCATCCATTGCGTGAGGGAGAGATCGATGTCCAGCGTCCCACTGCACCGAGGTTGTTGAAACTAACAGCAATATTGCGCCGAGTACTGGATGAACATGGTCTGCGTGCCGATGTGTCCCAAACCATGTGCCTGCCCTGTACGGGCTGTGACATAAATCCCCATATCGACATGTGAGGTGGATGGATCAATGGTGCACGTACAGCTCAAGAAAGACCATATCAGGCTGATCAGGGATGAACTGACCCTGCATGCTCCCAACGAGGCGTGCGGAGTGTTCATTGGCAGACACCAAAGAGACAGTATCATCGTCGATATCGTGGTACCGATCAAGAATTCAATACCGTCTGATAGAAGTTTTGAACTGGATCCAAAGGAACATTATGAAGCCTGGAACCGGGCAGACGAAGAAAGGCTGGACATTGTAGGGGTGTATCATACCCATCCCCATTCAAAAGCAAGCCCCTCGGCATGGGATGAACAAAGTATGAAGAACTACCAGACCCTTTGGGTCATTGCCGGTATTGACGGGGTAAGAGGATATGAATGGGACGGCTGTGTGAAACAAATTGAGATCAATGAAGTCCCTTAATGTCCCTCAGATGCCTGAAAATTGAATCAAGGGCATGGGCTAGTCCTTTCTGATTATCAAACCCACTCACGATCCCTTGCAGATAGTCGTTATCCTTCCCCTGGAGTTCCCCTATCATCTCTATTATGTTTGGCACTGCCCGGATAATGTTATCCACAATGGTAACAGTGGCCTTTTGGGATGTCCTGGACAGGGGGTTCAGGTCCACGGCAATGACCTGTTTTCCCATATTCATCAGTGCTTCGCATCTATCCCCATCCTCAAGCGGGACGAACACCACATCTGCCGAATAGATACCGCTTTGGCAAACGTTGTTCCTCTGGGATGATAGACCGGGAATGGTTGCATCCGGCTCGGCTCCCAGTACCTCACGTGCCCCATGTACCTGCAGGTGCTTGATGATCTTAAGCACCCTCTCTTCGGTCCTGTAGAACAGGTTCACTTCCAGTGGTGCGCCTGTCTTATCTGATAATTGCACAAGCTCCTCAGGCACCAGGGCTGCTGCATTACCATTCACTGATATGCCCGGTCGTTTGGCCAGCAATATCATAGCTGCAGCTGTATACTCGGCCGCCCTGGCAGATGATAGCGTATCCTCACCAATAAGATAATCAAAAGCCTCGCCCCTTCCCTGTGCGATCAGCCCTTCCAGGCTGGTGATGCCGTTATCCACACCGCTGACTATACGATGTCTGGTACTAAGAGATCGGTACCTGGGATGGTCCTGTGGAATATCGGTCATCAAGACTATAAAAGGTGGCCAGCAGATTAAAACCTGTGGTAGTACACAGGCTACCTAGTTGTAGGTGCACTCAATCGATATTCGTGGTTTTTAGTGGTCTGACCATTAATCTTTTAATAAGTTCTTTTCTTCCAATCTCATCTAATGTATTATATATTATCCAAAAAACGTCCAATTTTGCATCCCCTGCTAATTTTTTTTAATGTTTGTTTATTGGTACTGTTTATTTATACAGTGACATTATATAAATGTTTCGGGGTTATCCATCCTGCCCATACGCATTTTGTACCAATCGATCATAGGTCAGTTCAAGTATGGTCTCAAGATTGCAGATATCTTCCTGATTGTACTTGACAAGTGTGTCCAGTGCATCCTCACTTCCCCGCTTGTACCGGTGCCATAATCTTACAGCATCGAATCCTGTTAGGCCTGCTGTTTCACTGCTTCTTGCCAGACCAAGCACGGTCTCGATGTGCTTCAACCCCCCTGCCAACCCTATCCTGCGCAGGGGATACATCAGGTCGATATGAAGCTGGTCAAAGCGTATCTCTGGAAAATAGTGGGAGATAAAGGGCAGGTCGAACCGGGCACCGTTGAAGGTAACTATGGTTGTGCAGCCGTCAAGTACATCGGGAAAATCCTCCAGGTCTATCCCATTTATGAACACCCGGCTTATGCCGCCCCCATACACGCCGATCACTGTTAGCTCATCACGTTGTTGGGACAGCCCGGTCGTTTCGATGTCCAGGAACAGTGTATCCTTGCTGAACTGCCGGTATGCCCGCCAATGCTCTTTGGAGGGCAGGGTACTGGCAAAGTATGTGTGGTCCTTGGTCTCAAGTCGCTGCCGGGATTCTTCAATGCCGTCAAGCAGCTGCTCTATCTTTGATGGAGACATACCGACCACCTGGTGGTTATCGCAAAACTCATCCCAGGACCCTATTCCGCAACTCCATATTTTCCTCTCGGTCGAGGTACCGATGCGTGGAATGTGAATATAACTGTTGGTGAGCATAGCCGGATATATGGATTTCGGGGTATAAATATCCCAACATTAATAATCCTTGAGAGTAGTAAAAAGATATCATGATACGCGCTGGGATTATCGGAGCATCCGGCTACACTGGCGGCGAACTGATGCGCCTGCTGGCCAACCACCCGGAGGTAGAAGTGGTATGTGCCACATCACGCCGCCTTGATGGCACACAGGTGAGCCAAAACCATCCCCACCTGAGGAGCTTTACAAACCTGAAGTTCCAAAACCTTGACGCAGGCGAGGTGGCCGGACAATGCGACGTTGTGTTCACCGCAGTACCCCATGGCAGCGCCATGGATGTCGTACCGCAATTATTGGAATCAGGCACAAAAGTGATAGACCTCAGTGCAGATTACCGACTGCCGTATGATGTATTTGAGCAGGTCTACGGACTCGAGCACAAGGCACCCCGCGATGCGGTCTTCGGGCTGGTTGAACTGCACCCTGAGGTGTGCGATGCTTCACTCGTGGCGAATCCGGGATGTTACCCCACCGGAGCAACGCTTGCTGCCGCACCATTGGCTGCAGAAGGACTGATAGAGCAGGCGATATTCGATTCCAAAAGTGGTATATCAGGAGCCGGCGTCGAACCGAGCCAGGCATCCCATTATCCCAACATGGCCGAGAACATACAGGCATACAAGCTCACGACCCACCGCCATGGTGCTGAAATGCGACAGGAACTGGGACGTCTGGATGGCAACATCAAGGTCAGTTTCACCCCCCATGTCATTCCATCGGTCAGGGGTATCCTGACCACAGCACACCTGTTCCTCAAAGCAGGGACGGACCACTCACAAGTGGCCGATATCTACCAGCGGTTCTACAAGGACAATCCTTTTATCAGGCTATTGGACAGTATTCCCATGCTGGGTCCGGTCCGCGGCTCCAATTTCTGCGACATAGGGTTCGAGATGGATGCTGACGGACATCGGCTGGTCGTGGTATCTGCCATAGATAATTTGGTAAAAGGGGCGTCTGGACAGGCGGTGCAGAACATGAACCTAATGTTCGGGCTTGATGAAACGATGGGACTTTGGAACCCGGCGGTCTTTCCTTAGGAAATGATGATCATGCAGATAAAAGAAATAATGACAACAAATGTAATATCATGCAGCCCGGATGAGCCGGTCAAGCATGCTGCTCAACTGCTCAGGGAACATAAGATCAGTGGTATCCCGGTGGTAGAGGATGGTAAGGTGGTAGGTATGGTAACCGGGAGCGATATTCTCAGGTTACTGGAAGTGCCGGAAAAGGACAGCCACCTGTGGCTGCCCAGTCCTTTCGAGATCATCGAAGTACCCCTTCGAGAACTTATCAGCTGGGAGGAGGCAAAACATGCCCTCGAGGATGTGGGTGCAAAGAGCCTGGCCGATGTGATGAGCAGCCCGGTAGTAACTGCAAATGCTTCTGATAGTCTGGAGACGGTGGCATCAAGGATGGTTAAACATAACATCAACCGTGTACCAATACTGGAGAATGGTGAGCTGGTGGGGATTGTTACGCGCCAGGATATCATGGCAGGTCTGGCGTTGTCGGCCTGAGAGAAGGAGGGGGGCTGCGTGAAAACTATTGACGGCGGCATCTGTGCCGTTAAGGGTGTCACTGCGTGGGGTGTAAAAGAGGGAAAGTATGGTCTCGCCTTGATCCGCGCCGAGGGCAGCGCTGCAGGTGTGTTCACCCGTAATCGTGTTATTGCCGCACCACTTGTCCTGACCCGGCAGCACCTTGAAGGGGGCAAACTGTCTGCAGTTATCGTAAATAGCGGAAATGCCAATGCTTTCACTGGCAAGGGCGGACTGGAGGATTCAAAGGCAATGGCTGCATTGGCGGCTGACAGGCTGGGTATAGATGCAGGGAGCATGGGTGTAGCGTCCACAGGTGTTATCGGCCGCAGACTTGATATGAACATCATCCAGTCCCAGTTAGACCCGGTGACGGAAGCGCTGACCCACAATCCTGAGGGGAGCACACACTGCGCAAAGGCCATCATGACCACTGACACATTCTCAAAAGAGGCAGCTGTTGAGCTTTCCAACGGCATACGTATAGGCGCCATTGCCAAAGGCAGCGGCATGATCGAGCCAAATATGGGTACCATGCTGGCATTTATTTGTACCGATGCAGCCCTGGATGCTGGAACGCTCAAGCAGTGTTTACTCTCTGCTGTGGATACAAGTTTTAACATGGTAGTGGTGGACGGAGATACCAGTACCAACGACATGGCACTGATAACCGCCACCGGACAGTCTGGCACACCTGACATTGACGAATTCCAGGCCGGGCTGGATCGGGTATGCACCCTACTTGCCCGGATGATAGCCAGGGACGGAGAGGGGGCCACCCGGCTCATCGAGGCCAGGGTGACCGGAGCAGCCAGCTCCACCGATGCCGTACTGGTAGCAAAGGCCATAGTCCGCTCACCCCTGGTGAAATCGGCAGTGTTCGGACGCGACCCTAACTGGGGGCGGGTAATAGCAGCAGTGGGATATTCAGGTGCACAGGTGGAACCGGAGGTACTTAGCCTGGCATTTGCCAACCAGAACACCTTTGCCAAACTGGTGGAAGGAGGAGATATCCTGGAAGTTCCAATGGAGCTGCTCAAGGAGATCATGGGGTCTGAAGAGATCATCATCCATGTGGACCTGAAGGTTGGCAGCGGGAGTGCTACTGCCTGGGGATGTGACCTGTCCTATGATTATGTGCGCATCAATGCCGAGTACACCACGTAAACTGCAAATGCCACGAACGAAACAATGAAGTGCTAAGAGTAATATTTACACTCCAGATTCAAGGTAGATATTGGAGGACATGCAATGAAAGTTCTGGTCAGTGATTCCCTATCTGATAAGGGTATTGAGATATTGAAAAAAGAAGTTGACGTTGACATTAAGACAGGCATGAGCCCTGATGAACTGAAGAGCTGTATAGGGGAATACGACGCCCTCGTGGTCAGGAGCCAGACTCAGGTGACACCGGATATCATTAAAGCCGCTACTAACCTGAAGATCATCGGTCGTGCCGGTGTGGGTGTGGACAACATCGATGTGGAAACCGCCACCCAGCATGGTATAATTGTCATAAACGCCCCTGAAGGCAACATGATATCGGCAGCCGAGCATACGATCGCCATGATGATGTCACTATCAAGGAACATCCCGCAGGCAAACCAGTCCCTCAAGTCAGGGAAATGGGACCGCAAGAAATTCATGGGTGTTGAAGTAAGGGGCAAGACCCTGGGTGTTATTGGTTTGGGCAGGATAGGTGCCGAAGTGGCAAAGCGTGCCCAGGGCATGGAGATGAATATCCTGGCCTATGACCCGTTCATCAGCGAAGAGCGGGCCACGGAACTGGGCGTTACCCTCACCACTGTCGATGATATTGTGGTACATTCAGACTACATTACAGTACACACGCCCCTGACAAAAGAGACCAAAAACCTGATCGATAAGGAACAGTTTGACAAGGCCAAACCCGGTGTACTTTTCATTAACTGTGCCCGGGGTGGTATCATCAACGAACAAGCCCTGGCCGAAGCCGTATCCACTGGCAAGGTCGCAGGGGCCGCGATCGATGTATTTGTCAACGAGCCGCCCGAGGGGTCGCCGCTGCTGGAGCAGGACAATATCATAGTTACTCCCCACCTGGGAGCCTCAACCAAGGAAGCTCAGGTGAACGTCGCTGTGGACGTGGCAGAACAGATAATTAATTTCAGTAAAGGATTACCTATTCAAAACGCCATCAATATGCCCTATGTAAAACAAGAGGTCATGAAAGTACTGCAGCCCTACCTTCCGTTGGCCGAGAAGATAGGAAGACTGGCTGCACAGTTGATGGAAAATAAATACGAGCGTATCGAGCTGTCCTACAGCGGAGATATTTCGAAAAGGGATACCGGACCCGTGACCGTAGCTGCCCTGAAAGGAGTACTGGAATTTGCTATGGGGTCATCAGTGAACTATATTAACGCGCCGGTGATAGCCAAGGAGCGCAAGATCAAGGTCATTGAGTCAAAATCCCAGACCTCTGAGAGTTATTCCAATCTGATCATGCTGCAACTTAGTAGCAACGGTCATGTGAAAACAGTTGCTGGCACAATGGTCGGTACTAATCCCAGGATCGTGCAGATAAATGAATATAGTATCGATGTGCTGCCTTCCGGACACATGATGCTTGCAACGCATGAAGACCACCCCAATATCATCGGACCGTGTTGTATGGTACTGGGCAAACATGACATCAATATTGCAGGTATGCAGGTTGGCCGCATTAAGGCAGGTGGCACGGCTATCATGGTCCTTAATGTAGATTCTGATATCAGTGATGACATCCTGGATGAGATTCGGGAAGTGAATGGCATTATTGATGCGAAGATGGTTTATCTGTAAACTACCAAAGAAAATTATAAATAGTCCAGAATACTATGGTTAGTTATTATGGAAGTGCTATTCCGTGTAGTTGCCTCTGAAAAGGACCTGGAAGAGATAACATTCAAAGATAATAATATCCATTTCTGTTTCAGACCCTCAGAAAAGGATATATTTTACATAATCCGGAAAAATCCCAACATCAAAATGATACAGCTTCCAACGTCCTATTTCAATACCTTATCAAATACCACAAAGAAAATACTCTCTATGAACAAGATCGAGATCAAAGTGGGAAATGTATGGGGCCACAGAACTGACATAGATAAGTACAAGACAGTCGAGATTTGAACCTGCATCTGACTTTGGTTGTCTTATAGTCCTTTTAATACTACCAGTTTTTCAAAAAAATGCCTGGACTCGGCCACCTGTTCCACAGACATACCTGCATCCTGCATTAGGCTGGTCACTTCGTTGATTCCTGTTAGGGATGATATAAGCAGCAATACCTGGCCGTTCGTTTTGAGATGTGTTCCCACCTCCTCAACAAACCGGCTGATGATATCCCTGCCGCTCATACCCCCATCAAGCATCAGGTCATCCCAACCACCCACACGCTCATCCTCTGAGGTGGGAAGGTAAGGGGGGTTAAAGACAACCATATCAAAGGTACCCTTGATACCTGCAAACAGGTCGGTCCTCACCGCGTCTATGCCATTGAGCCTGGCACACCGTACTGCATGGGGGTTAATGTCAGTTGCAACCACCGAAACACAGCGTTCTAGGGCAAATACCGAAACAATGCCACTACCGCAACCCACTTCAAGCACATGACTCCCCGGTCTTATATTCTCCAGCAGTGCATCCACCAGTAAAAAACTGTCCTCTGCCGGTTCATATATGTTAGGCAACAGCTGCACGGTCCTGTCACGGTACGTAATGGATATCATGTGCCGTCCATTATGATATTGGATAATCCGGCCAGCTCTTGCGGGGTAAGGGTCTCAGGTCTACGGCGCAGTACGTTTTCCTCCAGTCGCGATATGTTCCCGATCGGGATCCCCAGCATGGGTGCCGCAGCAGTGATGGAATTCTTCAACATTTTCCTGCGCTGCCCGAACACCGCCTTTAACAATCCATTAAAGAAATCCAGGTCGTTGACCTGATATGGTGCCTCACGTGGTGTGAGCTTTAATATGGCAGATCTGACCCTGGGTTGAGGTTTGAACGCCGAAGGGGGTACAATCTCCAGCATTTCGATGTTAGCATGGTATTGCGCTGTCACTGAAAGCCGGCTATAATCAGCAGTCCCGGGAGCGGCAAGCATGCGTTTCGCAAACTCCAGCTGATACATCAGAACAGCATATTCAAATCCAGCGCCCAGCAGCTTAAAAGTGATCTCGGACGATATCTGGTAGGGCAGGTTGGCGACTATCTTGTTAAAATACGGCAGCTCTACCTTCAATGCATCCCCCTGTATAACGACCACGTTGGTATCCCTGGTCATTAACGTTAATCTATCTGCCAGGTCACGGTCAAGTTCGATGGTGACCACATGGCCTGCAACTTCAGCCAGTTTCCGGGTAAGAATACCGTTACCCCCGCCGATTTCCAGAACGGTATCTGAAATGTTCAGGTCGGCATACCGGACTATCCTCTCGAGGATATGCTGGTCAATTAGAAAATGCTGTCCAAGCCTGGGCTTCATCGACTATAGCTGCGGGCCTTTGGCGGAGTTGTGAAGAGACGATACTTTACATTCTCGTCCTTTAATTCATCAATTATCCTGTGTACTATCAGTTTCTCAGGCGTATGCAGGCCCTTGACCCTGTCTGTGATTTCTTTGAAACTGTGGAATTCTCCCTTCTTCCGCTCATCTATGATGCCCCACATGAGTTTCTTACCGATACCGGGAAGTAGTTCCAGCATATGAAGCCGATTTGTAATGGGATAAGCGTCACTGAAAAAACGGACATATTTTGGTTCGTCCCCTGCTATAATGTTCTCCAGGATGTAAGGCAGTTCAAGTTGTGCCCCGTGGGTAAGTTCATCATAGGTTATTCTGCGCTTGACATGGTCAATAATTTCCCGATCCCCATCACCAATGTATACCCTATCCTGTGTCTCAGGAACAGCCCCTTCCTTTGGTATTAGTTCCATAAGCACGAAATGTGATTCACCCACTGCCTGTACAAGCGGTTTTTTCTGGTATACAGGCCTGGGATCACCTGGATTGCCATACGGCAGGTAATCAAGTATAAATGCCCAATCTTCAATCTGGGGTTTTTTATCTAACACCATACCTTCCACTCATCCACTAATATATATTTTTTACAAATTGAAGTTAAATTTTATGAATAACATTGCATATAAGCTTTTAGATTATTCTCATGGGTAATCTAATAGGCATCAGTGACAGTGTCTAATATTTTGGTGAGTTCCTCTTCCGAGAGAGTAAATCTTTCCTTGGCATAAATAGACCGGATCTCATCAAAAGAAGTCGGCATGATATCAGCCAGTCGGTATGCGATCTCTGGTTTCATTTTCTCCAGTTTGAGAAGTTCTTCCACCAGTTTCCTGGATTTGACCCCATCTGTCTTGGAAGATAATTCTGCATGGTTGATGGCCCGCCTGAGTTCATATCCCAGTTCCATCTCTTGTTCAGTCCTGCTTTCCCTGATATCTAACAATATCTCCTTTGCTTCTGCAATGGTCAACATTTCCTCTTCAAATACCTTTTTTACTATCATAAAAAACTATCCTGGATACCACGTATCCATTATCATACCTGAGGACGCAGATGTTGCGGGAACAGGATTACTTCTTTAGTTGCATTTCCGTCAGTGACCGCTACAATGAATGCACGACCTCTCTGTCCTATCACTTTTCCTGTCTTGCCGTGGAACTTGGGATTGGACATGCCTCTATGAACACTTGGGTCCAGTTTGATGTGAACAGATTGACCTATATCAAACTCCTGAATGGCACGTGACACGGGACTAAGTCCTCTTTCCCGCACACTTTTCTGTAATTTATCCCTGGTCTTCCTTCTCTCACCATGTGATTTTGACACTGTTATATCCTCCAATTAAATTAAATGAATGTTCCTTCTACTTTTATTACGTCCAGTTCGGTAACTTTTGCTTCTACACCCAGACACCGGGTAAGGTTGGGTTCTGTACGGCCGTCGTCCCCTGATACCAGTTCTTTCACATACAGTCCGCCCTGGCAGCCCACCACAATGGTGGCGCTTAGACCGTCGGAAGACACATGTTCCAGTTCAATAGTATGTATCGAGCGCACCCGTTCAAGGTCAGCCCTGCGGTGGGATACCCTGGTAGGTGTTCTCTGGTTTATGGGAGTTCGGGCAAGTACGTCAATAGCTGATATAAGCTTTTCTTCTGATACCTGACCTTTAAATGTCACTCTTAATCTATAAACTTTATCTGCTTTTGCCTGTTTGATGGTCTCTACTGCCCGGTGGGATACAAATTTCAGCCCCTCAACTTCTACTTTGCCCGCAGCATGACGGTTGATCCTATGCTGGAGCCTGGTAAGGTCAATGTGACGGCGTAGTGGTTCCTCGGCTTCCACGATAAAAGGCCTGCCGCTCCCCAGCATCAAGGCATCTATATCTTCCCGGCCCGCCCCATGAAATACCGTGTCCACAGAATGTGTGGCTTTCAGCACTTCGGGCCTGATAAGTTCATCCACTGATTCAGGGTACATGGCTCCCGTGAAATTACAGCGCTCACAGCCCTTACCACGACATTCACGGCAAGGCCATCGGGTCTGGGGTATGCCACGCACCAGTTTGCGGTACCGGCCAAAGATATAGAGTGACCGTATTTCCCGTTCCACCGTTCCCTGGTCTATGTCCAGCAGTGCCGTTATGTGTGGGGTCTTAAGGTCGGCCTTTTTGCCGAGCCTGGCCTCTACACGCCTGCCCACTTCACGGTTCATCTCGGTCTTTAAGGGTTCTGACCATCCTGTGCCTGATGCGGCCCATAGTATCTCCTCGTTCTCGATGAGCAGACCTGATGGACGGGTGCCAATAAGGAATGTATCGAATTCATAACCGTCAAGAGCATCGACCACCCTGTCAGCCCAGATATCGAGCTGTTCGAACAGCCCGTTGCATACCCAGCACTTATCAGGTGTACCATCCTGCTTCAGGCTCTTTTTAGCATGGACACTGCTGGGTGCTAGTACCTTTAGCATTGAATCGTCTGAGGTCTCGCTGCGTGTTCGGTCCGCTTCCATGGCAAGTACCAGTTTTACTGCTGCTCCACGCTGGTCGTTAGACAATCCTGTGGAGAGTTTGGCGAAAAGACGGCCCAGGCAGTGGTCGCAGATGGGGCCTTCATTTAAAATTGAGGATGCGGTCTCCAGTATGTTACCTGTCATGCTACTCCGAAATATCTACCCTTGATGAGCATAAACCTATAATAATACGAACGGGATAACTGCCGTGCTGACCAACATAACCGGGGGAAGCCTTAAACAGATTTCCATATGGACCTAAACTTCGTAATCCTTCATTCCTGGAGCCTGTTTCGGCCCGTCACTGCCGCTTGCAGCGATCATATCATCAATGCGCAGTATCATGCTGGCCGCCTCGGATGCCGAATCAATAGCCTGGAGTTTCACTCTCAACGGCTCCACCACACCGGATGCTTTCATATCTTCTACCCTGTTCTCGAACACATTCAACCCGGCATTCTTCTCGCCCGTCTCATGCCTGCTCTTAAGTTCCACCAATTTATCAATGGAATCAAGACCACTGTTCTCTGCCAGGGTCTTGGGAATCACTTCCACGGCCTCTGCGAACTTGATGATGGCCAATTGTTCCCTGCCCTTCAATGTGGCAGCATATTCTTTTAACCGCAGTGAGAGCTCCACCTCAGGCGACCCTCCACCAGCTACAACCCTGCCGTCCTCAATGACCACACCGACCACACGCAGGGCATCGTTCATGGCCCGTGCAAGATTATCTACCACCTGTTCGGTACCACCGCGCAGGATTATGGACACGACCTTGGTATTGGGGCAGTCACGAATAAATATCATCTCGCCGTTGCCCACCATTTTTTCTTCAACCACTCCGGCCGTACCCAATTCATTGGATGTGAGCTCGTCCAGGTTGGTAACAACCTTCCCGTTGGTGGATTCAGCAAGCAGTTTCAGGTCCTTTTTCTTGACCCTGTGAATAACAAATATACCGGCCTTGGCCAGATAGTGGCGTGCCAACTCATCCACGGCCTTCTGGCAGAACACTGCATTAGCACCGCTATTGATCACTTTGTCCACAACATCCTTTATCATCCGCTCTTCCTGCTCAATGAAAGCCCGGCGCTGGGTAGTGCCTGTCAGGGATATCTCACTCTTGAATTCCATTGACCTCACATCAATGGGTGTGGCAAGAATAGCGATCTTTGCATTCTCCACCCTGGTAGGCATGCTCTGGTGGGTACGGGACCGATCAATAATAAGCCCTTCAACGAGTTCAGTATCACCTACACTGCCTTCCACCCTGCGCTCCATCATTACATCCTTGATGTCCACGGTCTTCTTACCATTTGCATCGGTCTCGGCAATAGAGCGCACAGCCCTGACCACCAAAGGTGCAATAATATCCTTGGCAGATTCTGCACCTTTCCCTGTGAGAGCAGTACCTGCTATCTTGATAAGGGTCTCCTCATCATCTTCAGACACCTGGAACGACATGCCCTCAAGGATACGGTGTGCCTCAATTGCTGCCATTCGATATCCGTTTGCGAGGATAGTGCTGTGTACGTTCATCTCCATTAGTTCTTCTGCCTTTTCCAGCAGTTCCCCTGTCAGTACGGCAGCGGTAGTGGTTCCGTCACCCACTTCGTCATCCTGGGTTTTAGCCACCTCCACCACCATCTTGGCTGCCGGATGTTTGATATCCATTTCTTCCAATATCGTGGCACCGTCGTTGGTGATGGTGACCTGGCCTGCAGAATTCACCAGCATCTTGTCCATGCCTTTGGGTCCCAGGGTAGTGCGTACCGCCGAAGCCACTACCTTTGCTGCCATGATATTGCCTTTCTGGGCTTCTCTACCTGTAGTCCTTTGTGTCCCCTGTTTGAGGATTATTATGGGCTGACCGCCTAACTGTGCTGCCATGTGATAGTCTCCTTTATGGAATAATGATCAATTTTAATTAACGAAGTACCGGATTTCGATTTTCGTATGTTTGAAGTTCTATATTTAGGTTGTGGTACGTTCTATCTCAACATTATATACCTTTTCCGGATTTTCCTTATGGATCTTCCAGAAAACCTCTTCCCCCCATTCTTCCACCAGTGAAAGGGTCTTTCTGGGTATGGTCTTTGGACCAAGTACGGCACCAGGGCGCTGAAGGTCATCGATATAATCAGTTTCCATCATGAACCGATCCCCCTGGGTAAGTGCTTCCTCTATCATCCCTTTCCCTGCGAGCACCCCAGGCCATATACCACAACGGGAAAAAACCGATATCATGGGTGGAGAGAAGTGTTTTACCACTTTTTCAGGGGAAAGTCCTGCTTTTTGTGCCATGTCTGCAATCTCCAGCATGCCCTCTGGTGTCGCGGTTTCGGTATGCAACTGCAAGGGACAGCCGGCCTTCCCGGCAAGCTCCATGGCATAGGCAAGTATCTCATTGGAGGCATCCCACAGGGCAGGTTCAACTTCATAATGGGGGCGGCCCGATTTCATACCCACAGCAAGGCCCTCTTCCACATATCCGGCAGCTATCTCAAGGCCTGAGTGCATAAGTTCGATGGTCCTCTCCAGCCCCACCCTGCCATACATCTTGGTAATAGCTGCCGGATGAACGCCCAGGACCGGAAAAGCTGTCACGCCGATAGTATGAACGGCCTGTGCCATCTCCAGGGTCTCCTTGAACACCTGGTGGAAATCTTCCGGTTTGTTTACCGTTATCCCAATGGTCCAGGAAGGCTTTGAGACTAAAAAAATATGGGTGCCACCTGCGCGCTTGAACGCTTTGGCGGCCTCTACACCCTGACAACGGTGGTCAAGGTGCATGTGGTGGTCGGTTATGGGAAACGTATAACTTGAATTCACATCAGACCCAGGCTGTCCAGTTCCTCAACTATCTTGTCAACTGCTGCGTGTGCATCTTCTGGTTTTTTCCCACCTGTGACCACGAGTTTACCTGAACCGAACAGGAGCATGACCACTTTTGGAACAGCGAGCCGGTAAACCAGTCCCGGGAATTGTTCGGGCTCATATTCTATGTTCTCAAGCCCCAGTCCTATTGCGATGGCGTTAAGGTTGAGCACGGTACCCAGATCAGCAGAAGCTACAATGTTCTGTACTGTGATAACTGGATCGTCCATGACATCTATTCCCATATCCGTCAGTTCCTTGAACACCTTTTTCAGGCCGTTGTCCACGTCAGCAATGCTCTTGGCGCCGGTACATACGATCTTACCACTTCCAAATATCAAAGCTGCAGTCTTGGGGTCCTTGGTCCGGTAAACTACTCCAGGGAAGCGCTCTTTATTATAGTCTGCACCATCAAGCTTCATAGTTATTTTGGGCAGGTCTAAAGTGGTACCAATAGCAGTTGAAGCTACCACATTTTCTATTTTAATAGTATCTTTTGGGTCATCAGTATTAGCCATGATAATCACAACCATCATATAGGGAATTTAAACCTTTATATAGTTTAAGTAATACAGGCAGTTGTTCAGTGATGATACGTCATCATTGCGGCTCATCTTTTCAGAGAAAAAAGACCGCAAACCTTACAGATCTAAAGGCCAAAAACAAGGACAATACCGAGCATCTAACAACCTTTGCGATAAAATCCCCCTCAAGGAGATTCATCGCAAAGCTTGAAAAAATTTGCCTTGTCTATTTAACCTGATAATAGGTGGATCATAAACACGTCGTTTTTTGGGGCATTCATTTCAGTTCATATATTAAGCGTATGTGGCCATGTATTTACTATTTGTAGCTAATTCTGGCACTGTACCAAAAATCAGTTATTTTGTTGACACCGACTTAGGGTAAAATCTGTGTTAATCAGTGAAATCTGTGTCTGAAAAATAAATAGACACAGATTTCACAGATTCACACTGATTTGTAGTCGCATTTGCATCTGATATATTCGCTGTATAACTGGATTTTGGTATTGTGTCCTAATTCTTACTATTTTATGTGGCCATGTATTTACTATTTGTAGCTAATTCTTAC